>CAUUZE010000001.1:0-67013 GCA_963549665.1 Campylobacter concisus
TATCGCTGGCTTTAGAAAAGTGGCTGATGCGATGATAGATCAAGGATACGTGTAGTCCAATTTGGCTCTGTAAATTTACGTCCAAGTTAAATTTGGGCGTAAATCGATACGAGGCAGACTATGATTTTTAGCCAAAATAGAATTTGCCTTTTATATGGCAAATTTTACTAGCAAGCTATCAAATTTACGCTAGTTTGAAGTATTTATGCCGTGTATATAGAGCGTTTCTTTTGATAAATTTGCACTGGCATGATAGATGTGAATTTGAAGCTTGATTAAATTTCACTAGTGTGGCGAGAAGACCACTTTTTTAGAGCTTTTGGTATAAATTTTTGTCAAAAGAGCTGATGTGGTGGCAGATGATAACGAGGCGAGGCTCGGCTAGTAAATTTGATAGTTTTTACTGTGGAGCATCCTGTGGATATTTTGCTTGATTGCGCGGGTGGTGTAGTCTATGCGTGACTACTTGGCGATGAAGAAATTTGCAGCAAATGCGTTGCGAGCGAAAAATTTCATGGCACTTGCAACTTCGACGTAGTAAGGCTAAACAATGAAGTCCTACCATCAGCCGAGCAACTTCTAAATTTTGTCCAAGCAGACGACAAAGAGTTTCATTTTTGGCAAGAGCAAGAGATAGTTAAATTTTATAAATTTAAGCCGCACCTAAATTTCTCTTATCAAATTTTACTACCGCATAAAACAAAAGCAGTCAAATCCTTTGCAAAAAGCATTTTAAAGCGATAAAAACTACTCGCATTTTTATAAGAAAAACCAAATTTAACTTATTAAATTTAGCCAGCTATTAGGCAAAAATTGACTCAAAACGCTCGCATAAACACTACAAATATCGAATTTACTCAAAAGAAGCTTTCATTTTTACTCTAGTATGCGGCTCTCACCCAGTCAAATTTCTGTAAAACATCCATGCGAACGATAAAAAATCGAACAAATTCCAGCAAGCAAAAATTAAAATTTTATAAATTTAAGCTATAAACAAAGAAATTTCTTGCTAAATTTAGCTCCAAATAAAATAAAAGCAGTCAAAAGATTTGCAAAGAGCACTTATTAAAGCTATATTTCTCTCGTCAAGTTTAGCAGCCTATTAAATGAAATTTGGCTCACGGCACTCGCACACGCACCATAAATTTATAAACTCGAAAGTGGTTATAAATTTTGCCCTAGCACGTGGCACTTTTCTAGTTAAATTTCAGTGGAGCAACCCACGCTAGCGATGGTAAAATGATTAAATTCTGCTAAGCAAAGATTAAAATTTGATAAATTTAAGCTACAAATAATCAAGTTTCTTGCCAAATTTGCTCATCAAATAAAAACAGAAGCAGTAAAAACGTTTGCGAAAAACATTTGGCAAAGCGATATCCCTTTGCCAAATTTAACCAGATATTGAGCAAATTTAGCCTCAAATGCTCATGCAAGCATATATGTAAAACGACTTTTCAAATCAAAGTGATTTTACGCTTAAAATCAAAGTGAACTAAAAACCGCATTTTTTCACTTTGATTTCTAACGTAAATTTTTATGTTTTTAAATAGCTTTTTACAACCTTTTAAAGCATATTAAATAACTAAAATTTTACCCCTCAAACTCTATGTCTATTTCATACCCACTCGTGCTAAGTTTATGGCTTACTTCTTTTATGCTAAACTCATTTGCTTCTAGTCCAGCAACTCCACCAAATTTAAGCTTGCCGCCTGCTATGATATTTTTACCTTCGCAGCTACATCTGCCATTTATTCCGCCGCGTTGCAACTCGTTAAGTTTAGCTTCTGCTTGCTTAAAGGCCTCATTATCACTCTTTGGCTGAGCTATCTGCATCTTATATACCTGTTCCCCACTTCCCACCTTAATGCTTTTTACCTTACCAGCTTCAATATCTTGCCACTCTACTATTACGGCCGTATAAGAGTTTCTATTAGCTTCAGTGATCTCTAGCGAGTAAAGATCAGTTAAATTTAGTGTAAAAGTGGGCAAATTCTCGTTTTTTGAAGTATTTGAGGTTTGGCTAGCATCACCCTTGGCATCTTTGGCTGTTATGATGATGTTATCATTTTTAACAGCCATTAAAAAGCCAAATTTGACGCATAGATCATATAAGAACTCTATGTCGCTTACGTTATCCTGGATAACAGAAGCTATGTTTTGGTCGCTACCGCTTGTTTTTAAAGATAGTGCATTGGCACTAGCTATCTTTTTAGCTATCCCAAAAAGCGTTGTATTTTCCCAACTCACACGTCTTTTCTCTTTTGCAGGGCTTGCAAAATTTACAGCAGTTGCTCTAACCTCTGTTGTGTTTGCTTTGTAGTCTCTGCTAGCCGTTTGCACGCTAAAAGAGCCACAAAGATAAAGATCATCTCCATATCCAAGCCATAGTTTTAAGCTATCTCCAAATACTGGCTTTGCATATATACCAAATAGGGTAAAGCTGATTTCATCACTTTCATTGCCCTCTTTATCGGTAAAACTTAGACTTATTAGATTTTGTCTGATGGTGTTTGTTATGTCTTTACCGCTAGCTTCTAGCTTGAAAGCCGGTTTTTTCACCATAGTTTTGCCTGCTCTTTCGCTACTTCTTTTATATCAGGCAAAAATACCCTATCACCTGCGTGAAGTGTTGTGCTAAGCTTTGGGTTTATAGTTAAGATTTGCTCAAAAAACCTTAGATGTCCGTAGTGGTTGTAGGTTATAGTATCAAGCCTATCACCGTCTTTAGCTATGTAAATTTTATCCATCATAATCCCTTTTTAGCTCTAAACTAAAACTTTGCGTAAAAAATGCTCCATTTGGAGTGAAAATCGCTTGTTTTTCACTGATTTTTACTATAACGAAACGACCAAAATACTTACCATTTCCATTTGTAAGTGGCAAGCTTTGACGTAAGGCAGCTAAGGCATAAAGTGGTTTTAATGCGCCTTGTTTGTCGCCGTGATATGGTAGTGTTTGTCCCTCTATATTAAGTGCGCTGCTCCCTAAATTTGCACTAAATAAGGCTGGATAGTTTTGTATCCGCTCTTGCTCGCTTATGCCAAAGTCTGTTTGAGTGTCAATACTATTAGTTTGTTCCCATCTAAATTTAAACCCACCAAGATTTAGTACCATATTATCCCCTTACATCCGTGTTTTTACGGTTAAACTCATCACGTCTTAGTGCGTCTTTAACGCCTTTTACTATTTGAGCCTTAAAACTCTCTAGGTCAAATTTGCCATTATCTGAGTTAAGTAAAAAATCACCATTAAAACTAATGTTGATAGCACCACCACCTGTGCTAGCTGCCACTAGAGCTGGAGCCTCTTTTGCATGAGTATCACTATCTGAGCCAAAAATAGAGTTAAAAAAGCCACCGCTATCATCTTTTGGTTTTAGCTCACTGCTTGCTTGCTCATCGTCTCCAAAGCCAAAGAATTCTTTTGTCTTGCTCCAAGCACTACTTAGCCCCTTAATGGCCTCACCGACCATGTCATTTATCCAGCCAAATTTCTCAGCTATCCAGTCAAAAAAGCCACCAAAGAGCTCATCCCATATCTTGATAACTGGCTCAAAAATAGCGCTTAAAAAGTCGCTCACTCCTTGCCAAAGATCGCTAAAAAACTTTGTCGTGCTCTCCCAATATGGCTTTACACTCTCCCATATCTCAAGAAAAAATGCCTTTACTTTTTCCCAATTTTCCATAAGATAGGCCGCTGCTGTGCCAAGAGCTACTACTATGGCACCAATGCCTGTGCTAATAAGAGCAAATTTCATAGTCCTTATAGCTAGAGTTGCTGCCATTAAGCCACTACGCATTAAGGCACATGCTGCTGCAAAGGCCTTCGAGGCAGCACTATAAGCAGTAGTGATAGCTAGAGTTGCTCTTAGTCTTGCACCAACTAGCCAAATGCTAAATGCATGAGCTTTGGCAGCTAGTGTGGCACTTGCAATACTTGCAGCATGAGCCAACCATCTGAGTTTTGCTATTAAGAGCATAGGATTTAAAAATTTCACTACCCTTATAACGCCCAAAAATCCATCTGCTACACTTAAAAGTGCTATCTTGCTAAGAAGCAATACCGGTTTAAAGATCATAAAGCCAGCTGCAGCGCTAACAACTATGGCACTTAGTCTTGGAAATTTTTCATTTAGCGAGCTTAACACTCCAGCTACCTTACTTAAGATAGAAGCTAATAAATTTGTAAGTGGTAAAAAGGTTTCTCCAAGGCTTGAACCTAGATTTCTCCATGCTTGCGTAACCCTTTCGATACCACTCTTTGTAGTGTTTAGCTTTGTTTGTAGCTCACGCTGCATAGATCCTGTGGCTTCATCCGAGTGTGCCATTTTGATATTTGCTTTAAGAGCATCGATATTTGTTACAAGCCCCGCTATCTCATCGTTAAAATTTCCACCAACTAGATCATAAAGTAGCCCTGCTTGCTTATCTTTATCGGCTCTAGAGATCGCTTCTAAAAACGTAGTTATAGCTCCAGCAGCATCTTTTTGTAGGGCTGTTTTTAGATATGTTGCATCCATGCCTATGCTTGCTAGCGCTTCTTGAAAATTTTTACCCTTTTTATCAGCCATTGAGAGTGTGGAGTAAAGAGCATTTAAGCTAGTGCCTACGACTGAGCTAGCTTTGCCAGTGCTTAACATTGTAGCACTTATGGCGCTGGCGCTTTTACTATCTAGGCCTATTAAGCTGGCATTTGCAGCTGTTAGCGAAGTAGCCTCAAATATATCAGAAGCATTTGCATTAGTAACCTTATTGTCGAGCAAGTTTACACTATCAAAAAAGCTATTAAGCTCCTTTATATCGTTCATCTTAAAGCCAACTTTCATATTATTGGCCGCCTTTGATAAGGCTTCAGAGCTCATTTCAAATGCAACTGACCCGGTTGCAAGCATCTTTGTATAAGTTACTAGCTCCTCACCAGCTAAATTTATCTTACCACCGCCAGCTGCAATGTCAGCTATATTACTAAAGCTCTCTCCAAGCTGTGAGCTTAGCCCTCTCATCTCATTTTTTAGTTTAGCTAGGTTCTCATCGCTATCATCAACATACTTTTTTACATTCGCAAAAGCCGCCTCATCATCAATGGCAAGTTTTATTGGCACTCCTATGGCTACCGAGTTTGTAAGATTGCTAAAATTTGTCGTAAGTTCGCCTAAAAGTGCTTTTTGGCTCTCTCTTATTTGGCTAGATAGATTTGATAACCTAGTGTTATCTAAAGATGTTATGGCTTTTTTTGCTTCTGCTATCTTACCTTTTAAACCATCAAACCCTTTTTTTAGCTCTGATATTTTACTTAGCCCTTTTACTGCTAGACCAATACTAATACCAACTTGTGCGTTATCCATATCTTTCCTTTAAAATACGATATAATCCCTTTTAAAAAGGATTTAAAATGGCTTTAATCATTCCTATTTTTATCGTTTTATTCTTCTTCGTTTCACCAAGTGGCTTTTTTGAAACGTTTATTGCCTTAGTTTTTGGCTTAGGGATACTTGGCAGCCTTATTGGCGCCGCTGGTTTAGCATTAGGTAAAACCAAAGAAGTTATAACTCGTTCTTAGCCTTTAAGATCTTTACTGAAATTTCTAAAAACTCACTAAAATCACTCAAACTAAGATTTATTATCTCGCTATATCCATAGCCTAAAACATGAGCTATAAGGGCGATATTTTCGTTATTTACTCCGCCCTTACATCTAAAAAATCATTTAACACCTTTTGTAAAGACATAAATTCTTTAAACTCCAAATTTTCAACTTCATCTTGTGTCTTATTACAAAGTGCAGCTATCATATAGATAGTTTTTGCCATATCGCTACCACCATTTTCATCCGCCATCTTAATGGTTCTTACTTTTGGTGCGTGCATTTGCCAAATTTCATCTTTTATCTTTATCTCTTTCATTCTTGTATCCTTTTGTTGTTTTTACCTGCTTGGCTACATATCAAAGTAAAACAAGCAGGCTTAGTATAAAAATCACTCTCCTAAATTTGAGCGAACCCCTGCCATATAATCAACTCCGCCTATAACGCATATCATATTTTCACTATCTTTTAGCACCATCGGCACACCATCTACATTGATGTCCACAAAATGAGCTGATAGCTTAATAGTAACTTCTAGCTCTTTTCCGCTTTCAAACTCAGATACTTCATAACTGATAATATCTCCAGTAAAGGCTGCACTAAAAGGCACAGTTTTGCTTTTGCCGCTTTGAAAAATGCTAGCTTTGAAAAGCCACGGAATGCGGTTAGTAAAGCTGTTTAGTCCTAAATTTACCCACATGTTTTTATCCAGCACACTAACTGTAAATTCAACCTCTGTTGCCTTTAGCATGCCAGTTGTGTAATTTGTGCTAAGAGCTCCTTTGCTCTCTATCATTTCAAACTCTATTGTGGGAAGCTTAAGCTTTTTTGTTACACCAAGATAGCCGATGCCATCTATATAAACGTTACCTTCTTGAATTACTTGAGGAATTTGTCTTTTCATTGTTTATCTCCTTTATTTGTTTAACTCATCCATCAAAACGCTACCGTATTTATCCACGTAGATAAAATCAAGTGTAAGCTGCTTAACGATTGGATTGTTTTGCATTCTGACATCAAGGTAAAATTTACCAGCCGTGATAGTTGCGTCAGTGTTTTTTGCACTCCAGCTAAGCTCATATCCAAGAAGTACCTTTGCTCCAACTAGCTGACGAAGGAGCTCGCTAACTGATCTTTTTGCATGATAAAGCTCACTAGCTTTTCTATCGATCGCAAAAAGCACTCCCTTTTGGCAAGCTTGCGAAATACGATCAAATATCCTAACACGTGCTAGATCTTGCCAAATAGTATCTTGGTCACTCGTTTCGCCACCCCAAGCCCTAAAGCCACTCTCTCTGATAATGGTAGAAATTTTTGCTGCCCTTAGCTCATCAGCTGTACAAGTCTCACCTAACTCAAAATCCACGTCTATTTGCGTGCCTGAAACTCCTATCATAACCCTGTTTGAATAGCTATCTGAGTATCCAAACTCGCTTGCGCCATCTGTGTGGGCTATCATGCCGGCTATTCTCGCACTTTGCCCCTCATAGACATAAGCGTTCGTTTCATCATCCCAAACCTTGACATTTGGATAAGCGGCAACTAGCCTATTTGTACCAAAATCGCCCATTTTAACAATGGCTGCTGCTGCATCATCTGCTTTTATATCTACAATGCCGGTTGCTTTTAGCCTAGTTGCCATCTTTTCTATCTCGCCTTTAATCGCATCTTCATGGCTAAAACCAGGCGCGATTATTAAATTTGGACTATAACCAAAGCGTGATTTAGCTTTAGCAAACGCTGTGACGGCACTTTTGCACTCCGTGATCTCATCGTTTGTGTCCTCATCGTCATCTTTTGTAAATACACTTAAAATTATTTGAGTATTTACGGCCTGATCTTCAATACCTTTTAAAGCCCTATAAATAGAGCCTTTTTTAAAAGTTTGGCTCGCATCCTTTTTAGCTTTGTATTTTGCCTCTAATGCTTCAAGCGCCTTTGCTGTTGTCATATAAAAATGTAGGCCATTTTCTAGCACCTCTTCATACCCTGCTATACCAATAGGTGTAGTACTTTCTACTGCTATTGGTCTTGCTGCCTCAGCTGATACGGTTACGTTTACACCAAATTTTGCTGCCATTTTTATTCTCCTTTTTAATTTGCTTTTTTGAATGGGTTTATACACCACACTGTTTTTAGATGTTTCTTATCATCTCCTTGAGTGAACTCTTTAAAATTTAAGGCATTTGCCCCTGCTATATCCATAAGTTTCCATCCGA
Organism: Campylobacter concisus; assembly: GCA_963549665.1. Lineage (GTDB taxonomy): Bacteria > Campylobacterota > Campylobacteria > Campylobacterales > Campylobacteraceae > Campylobacter_A > Campylobacter_A concisus_BN. Next base: position 7,802 of record CAUUZE010000001.1, read on the forward strand.
CATAAATACGACAATAAAAGCCACTTAAAAAGCCTTTGTATCGGACTACTTTATAAAGTCCAAAACGCTCCCTGCCATCTTTTAAAGTGCAAGTAACTTTACAAAACCCACTCTTTTTACCACCATTACTGGCAATATTGGGATCGCCTAAAGTTTCTATGCTATATGGATTTACATCATCTACTTTGACGCCGTTAATCTCACTCGAAAAGCGTCCTATCTTATTACGTAAGAGCCAAAGAAGCCTTGCTTTATACGTTCTATTGACTGGCTCAGGATAGTGCTTCTCTCTCCAGCCACTATCACCATTGATAGCAGCACACTTACCATCGTAATAGTCGTTTGCATCTTCAAACCACCTAAATATCTTTGGCAGATGTTCATCATCTTTTTTACAAAATAGTAATGCGACTGGCACGACCACAAATGCAAGCAACTCAAGCACAAGTTCCACTGAAATGATCGTTATAAGCTGCAATATCTCTTTACTCTTTAGCATCATTTTCCTTTTTTGACTTCTTGTTTGGCTTCTCATTCTCTTTTGTTTCGCTCTGTTTGTATTCTGGGCATTTAGGACACTCGCTCCAAGTGCAAGCACCGTTTTTATCCAGCTTTGATGCGCAAATTTCGCACCTTTTTACTTTTACTCTCATTTCCTATCCTTTTGTGTTGGTCTAGTTTGAACCACATCTGTGAATTCGTCTTTGTCTAAGTACCAGAATGGTTTTTTACCGTCTGGGTATTGCATTTTTGCAAAGTCGTCAGGGTGTGTTGCCAAGTGGCTAAACACTCGTAAAATGTTTGTCATATTGCTATTATCCCAACCCTCGCACTTGCGTGCTCTTAAAAAGATCACGATAGGGCAAAGTAAAATGCCCAAGATTAGGGATAGCACACAGATTAAAAAATAGCCCATCTTTTCTCCTATATTGGTAAGTTCATTTTCCATATTATGTATCCTAAGCATATTAAGACACCTATAATTAGTGATATTCCACAAGCTAGTACATAGCTCAATTTCTTAACTCCTCTCTTTGCACTATTAGCTCTTTTAACTCCGCCCTTAAGCTCTCTAGCACGGCGGTGTTACCGATAATAAGAGCATGCTTTATATCATCCTCACATTCTTTTATATCCGCTTCAAGCTGTGCTAAGGCCTTAGCTTTTTCATCTACCTTTGGCTCTAAAAGTTTATTTGCCTCATCGTCACTTATTGGAGTTAGCCCTAGCTCTTTTATTCTTTGATTTAGTAGCTCTTCGCTTATGTCATCTTCATAAGCAAAACATTCATTATTCGTATTTTTATATCGTTTCATCTTTGCTCCTTATCTTAGTTCAGCCCAGTATACGATTGCGTATCGATCTGAGTCTGGAATGATTTTATATGTTGCTTTAGGTGGAACTATGAAATTTATAATACATCTATCTGGCTCATCGTGAGTTAGTATCTTTTTATTGTTTATGAGCACATCAAAATTCACTTTATATGCATTGTTTATCACCAAATAAAGATATATTGGTTTATTTGTAGTGTTTTCATAGTTTTCGTTCATTCTTTTTTGTGATGTAACGTTTTTATATTCTTGCCCTATGCCTAGCCCTTTATTTGCCTCTATCGCATCACTCACGGCTTTTTCGGTGACTGCTGCATCCTCTTGTTTGGCGGTTATGGCATTTTTGAGTTTTGTGATACCTGCTTTTGTTTCGGTGGCAAGTATAGTTTTATCAATTTGTCCAGCTATTGGAGTATTGACGTTTTTTGCTTTTATGATGACCACTACTGCCATATTGTATGGGCGATTTTCGTTTGCAGGTTTAGATGTTGCAAATATTGGCTTGTCTTCTTTACCGGCAACACTTTTGTAGGCTATATCAGTGCCCGTATTAGAATATGTATATTGAACAGCTCTATAATCGTTTCCTGTAGTACCATAAACATTTCTATTACCTAGGTTATCTGTTACTATACTCCTAAGTTGTAAGCTATTTACATCAATAGCGTCTTGTTGAACTACACCTAATCCTGCAGCGTTTCCACCTATAGATCTCATAAATTTGCCATCGGCGAAATTAGGTAAATTAAAGTTTTCTCCAGAGCCACCATATATGTAACCCAATACATTAAATAGCTCTGGATATTCTGACTTCTTAAGGCTTCTGCCATCAGCTATCAAAAAGCCAGCAGGGATAGTCTTTTGGCTTGGATAGCTTAGATACGCGCCTATTGGCAAGCCATCCGTTAGCTCGGTTTTTAGAGCAAATTTATCGTCGCTCTCTCGTTTGGTATACGCGTCTATCTTGTCTTTTATCTTAAGAAACATCTTTTCACACCATTTTCTGGTTGCTAACACTATATTGTTATCAACCTTTAAAATGATGCTCTCGCTCGCGTTTGCGATTTGGAGTTTAAAATTTAGTGTTATATCTTTGCTTGACCCCTCGTTCAAAAGGGGCTTATAAGTATCTGCTAACCTTGCAATTGCAAAGAGCGAGCCATCATCACAGTATATGCCAGCCGTTTTTATATAAAATCCGCCAACTTCAGGCGGTATTACCACATCAACATCAAGAATATTGCTATCACTCTCGTCTATCGTTACGGCGTTTATAGCTCCTCTATATTTCTCATTTGGTATTGATGCCGTCTGCTCGCTTAACTCTCCATCGTAATCGCTTACTACAATTTCTTTTAATGCGATCTTTGATCCGTCGCTAGCAGTTTTTAAAAGTTTATTTATGCCACTAACTGTTAAAAGTGTGTATTGCTTCATTTATCTGTCCTTTATCTTGTTAAAACTCTTATTGCATCGATTGGTATGCTTATGATCTCGTTTATCTGCGTAGTAGCTCCTACTTTAAAGCTTGCTCTTTGGCTTATATTTGAGACCACATAAGGATCTACGCTTATGTTTTCACCGCTAAATGTGTAAGAGTAAGCCTTTAAATTTATGCTAGCAGTCGCTTTTATGCTTGCTCCATCATATACGCTACGCACGTTTTTGTAGGTGTTTATGATCTCATCAGATCTCTTTAGCGTCTGTGGGCTTACTCCATTTTTACTTGCATCAAGCTCTAGTTTGAAGTGATAAGGTAGTCCTGCATAATCAAACCACTCTTTAACCTTGGCATCTGCATAAAGTGCGCTTAATGCTTTATTTAGACTATAAAAAGTGCCTGAGTAGTAATGTATCTCAAAAGCATTTCTTATGAGCTCTCTAGCTTCATTTTCGTTTAGTCCATCAATATCTACATCAAAGCTAGCTGAGAGCACTGGCAGTAAATTTTTTGGAGCTTTGCTTGCAAGAGTATTTATGACACCAATGTCTAAATCCTCAAATCTTACGCCAAAAAGTAAGTCAAATTTCTTATCAAATTTGCTTTTGTGATTAGGCAGCAAGCTCATAATTCAGCCTTTTTGTAGCTTATCTCATAGCTTAAATTTACAAATTCTTTTACGCTTATCTTTTTGTCATTAAGCGGTTCTTTAAGACTTACTCTATAAACGCCGTTTTGATGTAGATTTTTATAGATGTAGCTTAAATTTAGATCCTCTCCAAGGCTAAGGCTAGTTGGCAGAGCCGATATAGCTTTAGCTACTTCGTCTTGAAAGAGCATATCTGCTAGCTCAAGGGTAGCTACTACCTTTATGTCTATTTTCGTGGCATTTAACACGCTTAGATTATCGGTTAGTGGCCTGACCTTTTCGGCACTTAAAAAGCTCTCCACATCTTTGCGTGTCTCTTCGCTCATGTCGGTAGTTTTTAGATAAATTTGCACTACTCCAGCACCGCCATTTAGCACACTGCACTCAATAACCTTTGCATTTGCACTTAGTGTTTGATAAGTATATGCTTTAGCACTGCCTGCAGTTGAGAAACGCTCTAGGCTTAAAACTGCACGCTCTCTTAGTCTCTCATCGCTTTCACGCTCGGCTCCGCCTTCAAACTCACTTAGCTGTTTTGCTTTTAGGACAAAAGGTAGCGGTGTTTGGATATATTCGCACTTTGCTTTGCTGGTTTTTGTAAACTCATCTAAGATGATCGCTCCAACAGCTTTTAGCTCGTTTGCTGTTATTACAACTTCACTTTTTAAGCTAGCTATTTCACCATTTTCGCTGCGTAAAATTAGCCCTTTTGGCAAATATGTATCGCTGCTTCTTGGCATTGAAAGACTAAACTCACACTGCGCCGTTGGCCTCTCTCCTTTTAACCTCTCTATGCCATAAATCGCTACTATGTTATCAAGGTCGTTTCCAGTAGAAAATGGCAGCAACATAGCCTTAACGCTATCATTTATCCTGGCTCGCAAGAGCAGTTCTCTATAAGCCAATGTTTCAAGTAAAGCCGAGTAGTTGTCGCTTTCAAGTAGTGAAATTTCATCATCAGTTAAATGTTCTTTAAAAAGGTTTTTAACATTATTTAAAATTTCATCATATTTAAGCACCTCAATAACGTTTGGATATGGAAGTTGTTTTAAATTCATGCTCTTACCTCTATCTCATCACCACTCATAAGCACTACTTTAAAGCTAAGCTTATGATCTTTTAGACCCATAAGACGAACTTCATCGATCTTTACTCTCTTTTCCCATTTTTCAACCGCCTCTATCACAAAGCACGCCAGATCAGCACGAAATTCATCATCTACCTTGCGATCTATTAGCTCATAAATTCTGCTGCCATACTCAGGCAGCATCACACGAGAGCCAAGTGGAGTTAGGAGTATGTCTTTGATAGAGTTTTCTATATCAATTAGATATTTCATCACTAATCCCTCGCAAGTCCGTTATTTTTATGATCTGTTAGGCTGCCACGTGCATCACTTACACTGCCGCCAAAGTTTGCATTACCACCTGCTGTGATTGAGCCAGTGATCCTTACATCTCCATTTATCTCAAAGCTACCACTACCGCCACCGCTTCCTGCGGTATTTATTGACCCTTCAATGAGTGTGTTGCCGAGCAGCTTGATATCCCCGCTTTTTATAGTGGTATCGCTAGCTTCTACCATCACATTTTTAGCCTTTACATTTGCGTTATCGCAAGTTATGTTTATAAGCTTTGGAGATGAAATTTCAAGGCAAGAGCTAGAGCTGTCATAGCTCATCTTTATGCCATCTTCAAAACTTACATGCACCTTTTTATCAGTAGCGTCTGCCTTGTGAGAACTTTGATAAAGCCCACGAAGCACCACGCCTGAGTTTAACTCATCATGCACAGGTAGCACTAGCACTTGCTCTCCTACACGTATTGGTGAAAAGCTCACTGCATAAGAATTGGCATGTGCTTGAAATACCGGCAAAAAATCAGTTACCATCGAACCAATGGCAACTTTTGCACGGTCTGCTCTTACTTCACTGATAATTCCAACTTCAATCATTTATATGCTCGCTAAATTTTTTATTTCTTGGCATTCTTGTGTACTTTACGCTATGCTTGATCTCTTTTACATCATCATGTATTTCATTGAGCTTCTCTTTATTTATGGCAAAATTTGCTGCTAAAATATCGCTTAGTTTTTCAGTGGCGCTACTTTGTTTATTTATCGCTTCACTATTTTTATTCACCACATCGATCATCAAATCAGTGTTTTTGCTCGTGTATCTGCTAAGCAGCCAAAAGATCACCACGAAGCCTATAAAACCAAAAATCGCCATAAAAACGATAAATTCATTTAACCCCCATGATCCAGCTAAATTTATTAGTCCTGCTGTCTCTCTTATCTCGTCACTAAAATTTAAGCTACTATTTTCCATCCGCTATCCCTATGCATTGTTTTAATAGATCCTCGCACTTTAAAAAATAAATCATCTTCGCCTTGTGTGCTTCAAAGCTACCATCATTATTTGGCTTGTCTGGCATTACAGCATTGCAGCGCACTGGTGTTAGTTTTTCTTTGTAGATGATGGTTGGCTCTTTAAAAGCACAACCACAAAGAAGCACACCTAATGGCAATAAGCCTAATCGCATCAATTTCATCTCTCGCCCTCAAAAAATAACTCTTGGTAAGCCTTTAGCTTGGCCTCACAACTTTCATCTTTTAAATAAATTTTTTCTACTCTCTTAACCTCTTTGATAGGTTTTTGCTCTACCTTTACGCTCATCTTTGAAATAGCTTCATTTTGACTTTCAATGACGCTATTTGCTGCCTTTAAATTTTGCTTTGACGTGTTAAGATCAAGAGCAATGCTTTTTATCTCAAGGTTCTTTTTATCGATGCTTGCATTTAAAAAATGTATTTTTAGTGCCAAACTACCAATACATAGCAAAAAAACGGCACCAAAAATGATGCAAATTTTGGTATTAAGCAAGTAACCCACTTAGCACCTTCTTTGCTCGGTTCGGCGTTTGTTTTGCCCAAAGGCTATCTAGTCCATTCTTATAGGCTGCCTCATATTCGCCAGACTTTATAAAATTAAGAGTGGTAACAAATTTTTTAACTTTTGGCACTCCCATTTGATAACACATCTCTATTACCACGTCTTGGACATTTTTTGGCTTATCTTCCAGCCAAGGAAAAGCTTCACAAACGCTAGGTATGAGCTTAATAAGCTTCATCTCTAAAATCTGATCTGCTACCGCTTTACTCATAGGCTCAACCTTGCCACCATTTAAAAATAGTTCGTCTTTACTAAGAGATGAAACCTCAAAGCCATATCCGACAGTAGGATACCCACGAGTATCCTGATATATGTAGCTTTTAAAGCCTTCGTTCTCTTTTATGTTTTCTTTTAAGCTCATAAATCTTCGTTCTCCTCATCCCTGTATATATCAACTTCTACTACAAAGCTATACTTAAAAAGGCTATCTTCAAAGCCATCAAATTTCATCTCACTTATGGCATCTTCACCAAAGATCGCAGACTTTGCGATAAATCTTTGCCTTAACTCATCAAGCCTAGATAGAGCGCTAAAATTATCATCAACTAGCGAACGAGATGCAAAAATGATCCTAAAACTCGCACGATCCTTTTTCCAAGCCACACTTTTTATGCCGTCAAAAAGTAGATAAACTCCGCCCTGAGGGCTTGCTTTTGATATGCAAATAGCTTCAGGTGCTATCTGTTTTAAAGACTTGTAAATTTGGACTAGATCATTCATACGCACTCCAACCTAATGAAACTGTTAAATGTTGGCTTGCTTTCAAGTGGGCTTGCTTTTATCTCGCTTATAGCTTTACTCAAAAGCAAACTATCCTCTTCGCTTAGAGCGATTTTTAGATATAGTTTTAAGCGGATGAGAGCAAAGTCCATCATTGCCCAGCTCTTTACTACTCGTCCATTGCACTCTTCGTAGGTTTCATGAGTAGCCACATCAAGAGCCTCATCTGTGATCTCTTCTGGGTTAAAAAGTACCGATTTAGCTCTTTTTGAAAAAGCCTCTTTAAATTCAGCTTGCGCGATCATTTCTGCTTGTTTTTCTTGTCTGACTTTGCAGATGAGCCAAGCTCATCTTTGGGATCAGCTCCGTCAGTTGTATCCTGTACTAAAGATGTGTCTGACTTCGTAGACGATAGCTCAGGTTCTGCAGATGACTCAGGTTTATTTAGTGGCTCTATCATTAGAGCTTTTTCATAAGCCTCTGCTTTTTCTTGCTCTAAAGTTACGATCTCGCCAGTCCTTACAAAGCTGCCATCTATCGCACTATCTTTTAAAACTATAAATTCCATTAATTCTCCTTTTAAAGAGTTGCTATGCTGACCCATTTTTTGATTATGATCTCATAATCCACACTTGCATCAAAGATGTATTTTAGTGCTCTCTCTTCTGGGTCATACCAACGGTTGCGATTTATATCAAGGCATACGCCAAGAACTAAATTTTTAAGCGGAGTAGCCATGTAAACGCCTTTTGGCATTAAAGGACTAACTTCAAGCTTTACACCAAGCACACGATCAGCATTGCCATTTATTAGGTAGGTTGGTGCATTTAACGCTGAAATTTCTTTGTTGTACTCCTGCATGTCAGCTGCACTTATTAAGATTACGCTATCGGCCAAGGCATCTGGGTTGATTGATTGGGCAAGTGCTGTTAAGCGTTTGCTTACACTATCATTTGCGACATAAGTAACTTTTGTGACGTCATTACTATCTTTTGCTGTTTGTATCCAGCCTTTATGTAGCGTCTCAAAGCTATTTGCATAAGTATCACTTGTACCACTAAAGCCAAGGAGTGCAAGATCATTACCGAAAATTTTTCCAAAAGAGTTAAATGTTTCACTCTCAAAATTTGGATTATTTTGGTTGTCTGCTAGTGCGTCTTGAAGTATCCTTGAAAAAAGCTGCACGCTTTTTGCTTCAAGCTTTACACCTGCTTTTTTAAGCTGCGTTCTTTGTGTATCGCTTGGTTTTTCGCCACTTGCTACACGTACCAAAACGCCCCTCATAGTATCCCAGCCATCAAGCTCTTTAGTTAAGCGGCTCATCTTTTCAACATGAATTTTTTGCAAAAATTCACTATTGTCTTTAATCACATTTATAAGGCTGTTTGCTTGCTCTGGAGTTAAGCTACCACTTAGTGTCGCACTAGTAGCATTCATGCTGCCTTTTGCAATATCTTTTAAACCAAGTCCCTCTAACATTAAAGTATTCCTCCTACTATTCTGTCATTTGTTTTCTCTATATTTTTGCTTTGTTTGCTATCTTTTGCGACATCCTCAAGCTCGCTTATACGCTTCTCAAAGCCAAGGAGCTTCTTGTTAAGCTCATCCATATCTTCAACAAGCATCTTTTTTATCTCCTCTGCTTGTGAAATTTCTTTTGTTTCTTTTTCCACTTTATCCTCTCCTTTTTTAGTTTTTTCAAATTTCTTTAGTAGCTCATTAAAACCATTTGCTATGGCAGCAGCTATTGAAGTATCGTTTTTTTGTACCTCTTCACGCTTCGCAAATCCTGCCATTGAAAGTCCTGCGATCTCGCCACTTTTTATAAGTTCTTTTAGCTCGTCGCTTTCTATCTTGATACCAACTGCCCAGCTTCCCACCTTCTCGCTCTTAAAGAGAGCATCGTTCTCTCTTACTATCCAGCTCTCAGCCACGTATGCTTTGCCGTCTGGCTTAAAGTCATGCTCCTTGTCTATGTTTTGACCTTTTAGATCCTTCATAAAAGCATAAGCAGCCTTTTCAATCTCCGCCGCGTCCGTAAAATCCCCCTGAGTGTCTACTTCATCTGGTGAATATACGATCCCATATACAACGCCTTTTTCTTCGTCAAATTTGGCGATGCTCACATCTTTTTCAAAGCTTGGCTCACTCGCGTCACTTTTATAAATGATGCTCTTTTTGTTTGCACCAGCTTTTACAAGAGATATGTGCGTGATACTTAGGTTAGTTAGTTTGTTTGCCATCTTTTTACCTCTTTCATTTTTAAGCCAAAAGGCTCTTTGCTAGTGGGCATTTTATAAGAAAGGCTATTTTTAAAAATGCTAAATAATGGCCATTTGCTAATGGTTTAAAAAATTTTTCAGATAAATTTACCCCTAGCGTAGATTAAAGATTTATGGTCTTAGTCTTTGCTCAAATTTAGGTAATAATAAGGAGTGAGTGTGGAGAACAAATTTATTTTTAAGTCAGATACTCCGAGTTTGCAACTCTCGTCTGATGTGCAAAACGGCGATTATATAGAGCCTTTTATAAGTTTTAGTGATCTTTTAGAGCTTCACTATGCAAACGTATATCACCGCCGTGCCATAAAAATAAAAGCCAATATGCTCTCTCAGATAGAAATAGACGAGAGCGATCTGGCAAAGTTTTTACCTCAAAATGTAAGTGAGAAAGAGTTTTTATTTGAGTTTTGCTATAACCTAGAGCTTTTTGGCAATGCTCCTATTGAAAAAGCTGGAGCTAAGACAAACTATAAACTCTACAATATACCAGCTCATGAGTGGCGAACCAATAAAGATAAGCAAATGTTTCAGGTAGGCAAATCTGGTAAAAAGATAAAACTTGATGGATACTATCTTAAATTTTATTCTCCAAGCTCAAGATACTACGGCGAGCCAGACTATCTTGCAGCTATGTGTCAGATTTTGACAAATAGGCAAGCAGACATGTATAACTACTCATTTTTCCAAAATGGAGCAAGACCTGATCTTGCTATCATTCATGAAAACTCAGAGCCTAGCGAAGAGCAAATAGCAGCTTACAAAAAATTTTTTAGTGAAAACTATAAAGGAAGTGCCAATGCGCATAAAACACTCCTATGCTACACAAACTCGATTGGCGAAAAGGATGCAAAAATTCGTTTTGAAAAGCTATCGGAAGTGCAAGACCTAAGCTTTAAAGCACTAAAGGAAGTAAGCCGTGATGAGATAGCAGCTGCCCATGGCATACCACCACGTCTGCTTGGTATCATTCAAAGTGCCCAGCTTGGCGGAAGTGGAGAGCTTATAGGCCAACTTCACCAGTTTAACGAGCTTGAGATAAAACCAAAAATAGAGCTAATAGAAGGCTTTTTTAGAAGTATCGGTATAAAAGTGGTATTAAGTGCTGTTGATGTAACGAATTTTAAAGATGATGGCGAGATAGTTACACAGCTTGTTGAAAGAGGGATCATCTCAATTTCTGAAGCCAGAAGTATACTTGGCTGGCAAAAGAATATTGAGTAGGATAAAAATAGTGTTTAAAAACGTTTAAACCCCCTTTAAAAACGTTTAAATAATAAAAGGCAATACAAATGTATTCTAATAATATAAAAGGGCTTTAAATGGCTTATAACGAAGAGTTTAAAAAAGAGTGTATAAATTTATTAAAAAGTGGCGTGAGCTCAGTGCTAGTTTCAAAGCAAATGAACGTATCTCGCCCAACATTACAAAAGTGGTTAGAGCAGGCAAATGATGAATTTAGTCTTGATGATGGTGTAAAGGCACTAAAAAAGCAGGTTGAGTGTTTAAGCAAAAAGAAAAAGTTAGTCCCTGATGAGACGGCCCAGCTTGCTGATCTTATAGTGGCGTTAAATAAGATCGAGAGCAAAAACAAAGCAGCCAAAGAGCAAAAAGCCTATGTTTTGCCACCAGTAAGCTTAGACAAAAGTGCCAAAATTTTAAGAGATGAGATAGTAAAAGATGGCGAACTGTTTGCTTATCAAAAAGAATTTTTGCAAAGCGATGCTCAGTTTCGTATCGTACTAAAATCGCGCCAGATAGGCTTTAGCTACGTGGCAGCAGCTGACGCACTTATAGGAGCAGTTGGCGGTAGAAACCAGCTATTTTTATCCGCTTCAGAAGAACAAGCGCTAATCCTAATGAGATATTTAAAACTATGGTCTGATAGGTTTGGAGTGGCTTTAGCAAAAGATAGTGAGACTGAGATAAAGCTAGAAAATGGCGCTATTATAAAAGCTCTCGCTCACAACTTTCGTACAGTTCAAGGTTTTACTGGTGATATTTGGATGGATGAGTTTGCATGGTACCCAAACCCTAAGAAAATTTGGCACGCTTTTGTGCCAAGCATCGGTGCTGTTAAAGGTCGCTTAACAATACTTTCAACACCATTTGAAGAAAAGAGCCTTTTTCATGAGCTGTACTTTGACGAGCAAAAGTATAAGATGTTTAAGCGGTTCCATGTTGATATTTATAGAGCTATGGGAGATGGGCTAGAGTTTGACCTTGAAACCATGAAAGCACTCTTTGATGCTGATACATGGGCTAGTGCTTATGAATGCGTCTTTATAGATGATGAGAGCAGCCTACTGTCTATTACGCTTATCAAAAGCTGCATAGATGAAAAGCTTAGCTATTTTAGCCCAAGCTCAAACACTCCGCTGCTTTGTGGGTATGATATAGGAAGAGTTAGCGACCGTTCAACACTTGCAAGTGTGATCAATAGCGATGATACATATACTCTTGCTATGCTTAATGTGCTTGCAAAAGCCAGCTTTAAAGAGCAAGAAGATGTCTTAAGCTCTCACCTGCGCTCCTACCCACTAGCAACCCTTGATATGGATAAAACCGGCATCGGTCTAAATTTAACAGAAACTATGCATGCTAAATTTAAAAGTAGGGTAAATGGAGTATATTTTACAGCTGGCACAAAGGAGCAAATGGCTCTAAATTTAAAGAAACTATTTGAAGATAAAAAGATAAGCATACCAAACGATCCACTTTTAATCAGTGATCTTCACGCCATAAAACGCACAGCAGGAACAAAAAGCTTTAAGTATGATGCAAAAAGAAACGAGTATGGTCACGCAGATAGGTTTTGGGCGTTAGCTCTAGCTTGTCGTAAGATAGAGGCTGTTGTAAAACGAAAAGGTGGTGGAGCTGTGATATTATAAAAAAGAAATAACTAGATAGAAGTCTTTTCTAGTTCTTTAATAAAATTTTTAAAAATAGTTTCACTATTATAAGGTATTGGTAAAATTTGTTTTAGCTGTTCAAATCTGGTAAAAAATAAATTTTTAAGTTCATCGTCTTTTATTTTTAAAAACAGCTTGGCTTTTTTTAGCCAGTATGGCACAGATGGAGATATGAAAGCAAGTGCTTTATTAAAAGCTTCTCTCTTGTTTTGGAATTCTATATTTATATCATTTGCTCCACAAATTTCTAAAATAATTACATCTAGCATAATATTTAATGCCTGCATATATTTTTCTTCATTGCACAAAACGCACGTCATATGCATTTTCGTGATACAAAAACGTTCAAATTTATAATCTGACAAATATTGAATTAGTTTTTTATTTAAAATTCTCCATAAAATATCGTTTAATAAAGGCTCTCGTCCGAACTCTGACTTTAATTCACGATGAGCTATCGGCACTTCTTCACTATAAGCTTCTTTTAAAAAATCTATACTAAATATCCCAAATGGAGTAATGCTTAAAATATATTCATACTCATCCTTTTGCTTTTCTGTCATTGGCGTTTTTATCCCATTAATACTTCTAATAAAAACAAAATTTTGACAATTTTTGCATTTAGTTTTTCTGGATAGTTCTTTTTTAAAATCATTATTACAGTAAGGACAAAGCATGTTAAACCCTTTTTTATGAAATTATATCACTTGATGTTATTAATGGAACTTGTTATAAATTTTACTGTCTCATCTCCTATATCCTTAGCTAACTGCTCTTTTGCCTTTACAAAGCTAGCGCTACTTATATACTCGCTAAAAGCTTTCTCAAGATATGGGTTTGCCTTTGTGCCAGGGTGATTTACGCTTTTGCCAAAAATTTGGCCGCTCTTTTTGTTTGCAAGAGCCTTCATCTTTTTTGGCTTTATAACATGTGGCCTTGTACCAAAATATACAAATTTAGCATAAGGTGCAAGCTTTGTATTTCCCACACTTATGCTAAAACTATCTATCTTCTCGTCAAAAACTTGTATATCTTTTTTAAGATTACCAGTTTTATATGGCGCTACTTGCTTCGCTCTATATCTTACCCCTGAGCCTATGCGAAATAAAAACCTTTTAAAAGCACTATTAAAATTCATTAAAACCTGCTAAGCTCTCTTTTTGGCTACATACTCTAAGCAAGAGCACAAATCTCCGCTAAATTTTTCACCATTATCAAAGAAAAAATCATGCTCGCTTCCATCATCTATTGCAGTCTTTACATACTCTATAAAGCTAGCAAGATCGCCTACGCATGAACATACATCAGCACTTTTATCCTTTAGGCTTTTATCGCTTGTTATAATAAGTTCTATGCCACTATCAAAAACAAAATATTTCATATCTGCCACCATCTCTTTATGACTTCGATTTTATCCTTTTTGGCATAATTTTCAAAGTATTTTTTTAATGCTTGATTGTCTTTTGTAGGAAATATAGTGTCTATTTTATCACCATCAAAAATTATAATATAGCCATTTTGCGTTTTTGCTATTGATTTTTGCTCAACATTTGCATGTGGAGCTATATGTGTGATAGAGTTAAGCGCTGAAACTATCTTTGCTGCTGATGTGCGTTGCAACAAATTTGCACTATGCTTTTTGTCATTTGCATTTGCAAAAGTTAGCACCCTCTCCACGCCCATTTTATCTATGTGTCTTATGATCTCGTCTTTGCCCGGTGCTTCGCTGGCTCTCATTGTCACGCCATCATTTTCATATTCATCAACCCATGCTGGCATGATCTCAGTCCTACACCTAAAATGATATGGTGGCATGCCAAAGTTACTATCCATCTTATCGCTTCTACCATTGTATGGTGCTTTTGCCCATGTAGCTGCTGCCTTTTTGCTGGCCATATCCTTTGCATTCATGATATTATCACACTGTCTTTCTATGTGCTCTGCTGGTATGAGCCTACCATTCATCGATCTACATATAGCGCTTGTTCTACTATCCATCACAGCTACTACTTTATAGTATTTTACGCCGTATTTCCTAGCCTGATTTACTGTTGATATGTTTTGATTTTGGCTGATGATATGATCACTCACTCCTTCAAAGTATCTCACGCTTTGCTTTAGCTCACTTGCAAATTCGTCTTTTAGTCTCCCTGCTAGTTCGCTTCTTGCCACCTCGCCACGAAAAGCACTCTCAATGATATCTTTTAGCCTATCGCTAAAGCCTTTGTTAAACTCTTTGCCAACCCAATAGAAGTTATTTCTCATAGCGTTTATAGCCCTTATGTCTATCTCATCAAAGACTATATTTACGGCTATATTTTTACCTGCAAGCACGGCGTAAATTTCTTCAAGATTATTTGGATTTATACTTAGTCCCATTGATGAAATTTTAGAATTTACAAGCTCTTTTAACACCTTTTTATCAATGTTGTAATTCTCATTTATAAATATAAGTAAATTTGCAAGCTGTGCCTCTAGCTCCTTTTTAGCTAGCTTCACATTTTGTTTTATAAACTCATCTACTAGCTCGCTAACGCTTTTGTTTTTGTCAAATTTAGCCTTTAAAAGTGTGCTTAGAAGTAGCTCGTTATTCATTTTTTATACCCTTAAGATCGCCAAGCTCTTTAGTAGCCTTAGCATACTCTTGCCAGTACGGATCACAAAAAAGTGCTTCGATACTCACAAAGCTTCTTTTACACTTATCACAAACCCTATAACGCTTGTTTTGCAAGCCTTTCATAGTATTTAAAACCTTTGTCTTTTCAAAACCACAGTAAGGACAAAACATAAAAATCCTTTTTATATATTTTTAAAAAATATTAGCTTTTTTTGGGATTTTTTTCACATTTTATAACGGCACTTAGCCCAGTAATGATCTTTGTAGCTTGTTTTGAGTTTAGTAAGGCTATGTTTGTCACAAGTGCTCCGATCTGGCGGTAGTAAAATCTCCTAGCACTATTTTCATCCCAGCCAAGAACATCTAGCAAAACCTCTATCTTTTTAAGCTGTTTTTGTGTGATAGCGTCTTTTTTGAAAATGCGCCTACCTTTAATGTCTGGCTCAAAGCCTAGCCTATCATCTACCCTCTCTTGTAATATATCAAGAGCCAAATTTAGCTCGCTTATGCTAAGTTCCTTGCTGCTCTCTACACCAAAGCGAAGCATTAGCCATTCTTGCCAAGCTCCATTTTCTACGATCTGCTTGTAAAGTGGGTTTATATGGATGAGTGTTAAAAGTCTCTTTCTATACTCGCTTTGGTTCATATTAGCCCCCTTATATCAAGCTCACGTCTTGCAAATTTTTCGCTCACTCCAGCACATCTTGCAAGCTTAGCTACATTTAGTCTGCCATTTTTAAATTTATAAAAATCCTCATCGTAACCAAGTGCATTTTTCAGCCTAAAAAGTGCATTTTCATGTCTTTTAATGGCTAAATTTCTTAGGTGTTCTCTTTGCTTAGCGCTCATCTCTTGCCTTTAATGTTTCTCTTAACTGATCAAAGAGATTTGCTAGATCTTTATCCATCTGCTTTTTAGGCTCTTTTTGTACTAGCTTAGCGATTACATCGGTGAAGTAAATTCCATTTTGTTTTATCTCTTTGGCGTGGATCTTCCAAAAATCACGTAAATTTGCCTTTATAGGCTCTAAATTGTTGTTAAAATACGCCTGATCATTTGGTGAAACAAAGTAAAAAACTAAAGTTTGATACTCTATGCTTGCCCCTTTCAGTGAGTATTTTAGGCAGCTATCTTTTAATGCATGTTCACTCATCTCTTTTAAAAGTTTCATTTAATATCCCTTTATATTTTAGGCTCTCTCGTTTAGCCCAAAGCCTTTTAAAATTTGCAAAGCTAGTAGCTCTTTGCCTGCAAATTTCTCTTTTAGCTCTGGCCCAAGCATGCTAAGCCAATACGCATCGAGCTTTTGGTTAAACTCGGCTATCACTTCATCTCTAGGACGCAAGCACTTAAATTCTTTTATCTGTGCCTCTTTGTTAGCTGCGTGAAAATTAGCTATTGCTTCTTCAAAAGTCAAAATAGTTCCTTTGTTTTTAAACCTTTTAAAGAGCGTTAAAGTGGTTTAAAACGCTCTTTAAAGGGCTTAAAGCCCTTTTGCCCTCTCTTTAAATTTCTTCAACTCTTCATAGTCAAATTTACAAACTGCTAGGACTATCATGACATATAGACATAAGGCCATCATCATGTAAGGAACTAGCATTACAGTTATCGCTGCTGTAACTATTTTTTTAGAATCTCTTTTCCGTTCCGATTTAGGAATTACTATCCTGGTAGCAATGAGAGTTACGATAAAAGCATAAACGTTTAAAATTAGCCCCCACGTCAAAAAACCTAGCATGATCTCTCCTTTATAAATTTTTTCATACACTCGTACGGATTTTGTCCGCGCTTGGCTATCTCGTCGAAAATATATCTTATGTGAGTGGTGATTGTGTAAAAGCCTATATGGCAGAAGAATCCCTCACGTCCTGCATTGATAGCGACTACGGCCATAGCGCAAAGTGAGTCGATATAATACTTGGGTGGATATTGCTGCAAGCTCGTCTCTTGCGTATATTTGCAAAACGCCGCTTGGTATTCCAAAAACGTACTATTAAATCGCTCGCTAAACTCCTCTTTGCACTTCTTTATAGTTGTGGCTTTTTGTTTCCTGTAGAGCTTTAGTAGCTCTTTGATCTCATCAAACTGTTCGTTCGTCATGCTTGCTCCTTTCAAAATTTTAAACCTTTTAAAATACGTTTAATTCAGCATTAAACGTATTTTAAAGGGCTTAAAGCCCTTTAACACAAATTTTTAATTTTTCTCGTCTTACAAACCTAGGCAAAAGCCTATTTTTGCTATCTTTTAACTTTTTATATTTACTCCAATAGATTTGAAAATCACTCTTTATCTCGTTCATTTTCCTATCTCCAGGCTCTCTATCTTAGGCACTATCCTAAAATTATCTTTTACTACTCTCTTAAGACCAAGTTTTACTAGATCCTCA
Organism: Campylobacter concisus; assembly: GCA_963549665.1. Lineage (GTDB taxonomy): Bacteria > Campylobacterota > Campylobacteria > Campylobacterales > Campylobacteraceae > Campylobacter_A > Campylobacter_A concisus_BN. The sequence continues at coordinate 25,093 of CAUUZE010000001.1, forward strand.
TCTTTTAACTCTGCTAAAGCCTCTTTGTTTGGTGTCTCCGTATAGCTTATGCACTCTTTGGCCAACCCAAACGCTTTTATTGAGCTAATTAACGCCTCAAGCTTTGTTTTTATTCGTGGCAAGCTTACACTCTTACTTATGCGATAGCCGATCTCGCCGAAGGTAAATTCCTTCGAGCGTTTTTCGGCAAATTCAGCCTTATTGTCCTCACAAAATAGTGTGATTTGCTGCTCGATGTAGCTCTTTTCGCTTTCCAATCTTTCAACTTCGCTTTTTCTAGCTTCTTTTATACGGTTGCACTCAAGCGTTACTTCACCGTTAATTTTTTCTATACCTACGCTTACTTCGCATAATCTTTTTAAAGCGACGTCTACGTCGCTAAAACTACTTATTTGCATATTATTCTCCTTTAAATTTCTAGCTCACTTATGCCAAGCTCTCTTGCATATTCTCTTTCTATATCCATGCCTTTTGAAAACTCACTAGCTGGATGCTTTGAAAAATATACATAAGAGCAGTGGCTAAGCATTTCAAGTCCAGCCTTTAGCACCTCGTCTCTTTGCTCCTCGCTAAACACACCACTAAATGCAAGCACAGGGCTAAGCGGTATATATCCAGCTTCTTTTACCTTTCTGCACTCTTCTTTAGCGACCATGCAAGCCATAAAGTCAGCATTTACCTTACCGCTTTTAAAGGCAGCATAAGGGCTAGCAACATATACAAGTCTCATTGTCTCTTTCAAGCTCTTCTCCTTTCTTTTTGCCTGCTTGTCTGGCTTTGCATAGCTTCGTTGTGATCTCGCTTGCTGCACTGCGTCGGACAAAACGTCCGTCTCATTTGCAAACCAATAAGGGCTAGCAACATATGCAAGTCTCATTGTCTCTTTCATCTATCTCCTTTGTAAAATTTTGACTTAAAAAAGCCCTCTATTAAGGGCTTTGTAAAATCAAATACTTAAAGTATCAACTACAAAATCGCTATCTTTCACATAGATATATAAGCCTCTTACTTCGTAAAATTTCTTTGAGTAAGATGCAAACATTCCCTTTATCATGGCTCTCTCCTTATGCTTTTATGCCTTGATATATCTCATCGCTATCGCTTTTTGCCTTATGCTCTTCAAGCAAAGCCATAAGCTCTCTTATCTCTTGCCATTTTTTAAAATTTCTTGGGTGAGATAGCTTTAAAAGTGCCCCTTTTTCTATTCTACGCACTTGCTCTACGCTTAGATTTAGCACCAAAGCTATCTCTTTTAGTGTCATTTTTCTATCCCAAGATAACCATATCAAGTGCCCTAGCAACGACACTCTCATCAACAAGGCATCCATTTAGCTCAGCTAGCCTCAAAGCCTTTTTATATAGCTTTGCACTGCTTCTAAAGTTACCTTTGCAGTAGGGAAATATCTCTTTTATATAGATCTTTTCACTCTCATCTTTACTAAGTCCTTGCATGCACCATTTGCCACAAATTCGGCTAAAAAGCTGCCTTAGCTCCTTGTTTTTACCCATTAGATTTTTTAGTAGTATCTCTGTGCCGCAAAGTATCAGCGGAGTGCGTGAGAAGTCATAAATTCTTCTTAGATCTTCAAGAGCCTTTAGAGGTAGATGCTCCGCCTCATCTACCATTATCACCTTATCGCTACTCTTTAAAAACCTAGCCACCGCCTTTAGCTTTGTGCTTAGCCCACCAGTAGCATCTATCTTTAAAGCCTCGCATAGATCTTCAAGCAAAACCTTAGCGCTCGTGTGACAAGTTGCCTCTATCAAAACCACATTTGGATTAGTCCTAGCAAACTCTTTTAGAGCTGTTGTCTTGCCACTTCCAGCAAAGCCATATATTAGCCCTATTTCTTTTTCAGCTATCGCCTCACTTATGATGAAATTTGCCATCTTTACATCGCTAGTTACGTAAAACTCATTTTCTTTTGCGTTTGCGTGAAAATTCTTAGCTTTTTTGTTAAAATTATCGATGTAAGCATTGATTTTTGCATTTACTGCATCGCTATCGCCCTTATAACTTCCGGCACGAAGTTGGCTTATTAGCGATGCGCTCACTCCTATTGCACGTGCAAGTGCTGATGCGGTTATGTTGTTACTAGATAAAAATTCATCTAGCTTTTTTATATTTTCACTCATTACTACTCCTTTTAGTTAGTTTCATTGACTATTTCTTGCCAACTTTTTATCTTTTTCTCTTTTTTTACATCACTGCCGGCCACAGCCAAAAGATCATCATCAAAAGCTCTATTTTTAGTCAGTGATCGGCTGCTTTTTTGAGCTGCTTCGATCTCTTTGCCCTCATTATTTACGCCCTTTAGCTCAGGCTTTAGCGCTCTTTTGGCTTCAAGGCCCATGACCATTTGTTTAAACTCTTCTTGGCTCTTATCTCTTGCCTCGCTAGCATCAGCTTTTATATCACGCAAGCGTTTGCTAAAGAGCTTTCTAGCTGCTTTTGCTTCCTCAACACTTACGCCCTCATTCATATCAAGAACATTTGCCACGCCTATAAATTTCTTGTCATCTTCATCCCAGACAAAGCACTCATTTATATTGTCTATGTTTTCTCGGATGGTGACTCGCTCATACCCAAACATCTGAGCGTTATAAAAATTCACACCACCTACGCTTACACCCTTTTTATTCACATGCTTTAGCTCCTTTTTACTAAGTCTTGCACTAAGACTTATTGCGTCCATAGCCACAGCATCGTTTATCTTTTCGTTGTATGCTTCGTTGCATGTTTTATTAAGGCGCTCTAGGTAGCGTGCGTTTAAGAAATTTTCAGCGTAAAGATCCATAAGCTCTTGCACTTCGCTTAGCTCTTTTAGCTTTGCTATATTAGTTTTTACGCCCTTTTTAAGGCGTCTCTCTTTTTTGGAGTAGAAAAACTCTATCGCTTGTCTTTCAGTTATGTTATGTCCGATATATCCGGCTAAATTTTCACTAAAGCTATGTTGAAGCGCTCTAAAATTTCTTTCTACATAAGGTTTTAACCAACCACTATATGCTCTAACGGCCTCATAGCGTATCTCAAGCGAACCAAGAACCGAGCTCATATACTCGCTCTTAAAGGCCTTACCATTATCGCCCTTTATAGTTTTTGGCTTGCCATACCTTATTATGTATTTAGCCACAGCTCTTGCTATTGCTAGGCTATTTTCGCTATCGCTTATATGAAAGCTTGCCACCCCTGAGTAGGTATCGATTAGTGCTATGATCGTGTAGCGTTTTTGCCACTGCCTTACGTAGCTCTCAAACTCCTCTTTGCTTGAAAAGATATTATTTACAGCCTCATATCCTATGCTCTTGCATATATCACTGGCATTACATATCATGTCAAGTGGGCTAGCATCTATTTCAACGACTTCATTTATCGTTCTTACTGCCCAGTTGCTCACTCCAAGTGCTGGCATTTGTCTGCCTATAACGCCATCTTCGCCGTAAAGTATGAGATTTTTAAGAAGTTTGTTTTTCTTTAGGTAGTTATTTACATACCTATTTACCACCTCATAGCTCACACACTCATCTTTTTTGGCTAAAAACTCATCAAAACTTAGCTCACCGATCTGTGAAGTTGTATAGTAGTAGTTAAGCACCTTATAGATGTTTGTTATATTTATCCTACCTTTGCCTACATTTGATTTTATTAGCTCGTCGCACTTGTCACTAAGCCCAAGCTCTTCTATTTTTAAGCTCTTATTATTACTCCTACTATCCACAAGTGCATCTAGACCACCCATTTTAAATTTTCTTTGCCAGTCATAGAGCTTATTTGAGCTTACTTTTATAGTGTATTTATTGCTTGTGTTTAAATACTCTATAAAACTACTCTCATCTATCTTCCCTTTTGCCTTATCCCACTCCAAAACTATTGCACGCTTACATAGTGCATCAGCTCTTTTTCCCTCACTACAAGTTGCTATTAGCGGCAAATTTGCAAAAGAGTTGCCGCTATTATTAGCGCTGCTACCATACATGGTGCCAGTAGCAGCGCAGCCATTGCCATTATCTATATTCTCTAGCTTATCATTACTACAAGATATAGCAAGTACATAGCCATTACTATCATTGCCACATTGTTCATCTCTTTTTACCTCCTCTTGTATCCATATATTCCGTGTTTTGTTACTCTTATCACAAAGCCCATCTCTTGCATCTTCATTACAAATTCTTCTAATGCCCTCTTTGCTTTTATCTCTTGCATCTTCGCTCTCTCCTGCCTCTTTTGCTCCATTGCTTGCTCTTCTATCGCCGTTTGCATTAGCTCCATCTCTTCCGCCCAGCTCATCTGCTCCCTCATCATCCGCACCAGCCCCTTTGCCTGACTTCGCTCCGCTTGCTGCATTGTAAGGCACGTCATAGCTCTCTCCTTTTCTTGTTTTACTGATCCTCTCTACGATCTCTGGGTAAAATCTCTCGTCTATCCAAATTTGTAGGGTTCTGCCGCCACGACCAATGCCGTCTATATAAATGAAGTTTAATATATTAGACTTTATAGAGCAAATTTTTTTGCCCTGTTGGCTAGCTTTTAATACTGACTTCTGAATAGCCCTATCAGAAACGCCAAAAAATTCAGCTGCAACCCTTGAATTTACCCACATTTAGGCTACCTTTATTCCATCTTTCTCTAGTATTTTTCTAGCTCTTTGGCTCACAAAACCTTTATAAAGGCTACTAAGACTAAGTCCTCTCATCTCGCAATAGTCCTTGAGGTCATACTTTAGCTTCTGCTTTACCTCTCTTGTCACTTGCTTGACCCTATATGCTCTCATTTTTTTTCACTCCTTTTCTATAAATTTATAGTTAAGCGGATATTACTTACTTTTTCTTGCATAGTGTATCCTTTAAAATGACCTTTATCCGCTTGACAATAAATTTTAAAAGAACCTTTTTAGAAACTTTTTACTTTTTTTAAAGTAATATGCTTCCAAACACATTTTGAATTATAGTCTAATTTATTAGACTTTGTCAAGGACTTTTATGGATTTAGCACAAAAAATTAAATTTTTACGTTCAGAAAATGGTTGGACACAAGAGGATTTAGCCAATAAGTCTGGTGTATCTATCCAAAGTATAAAACGATATGAAACCAATATGGGTGGAAATATAACTACGTCAAATTTAGAAAAAATCGCAAAAGTTTTTAATGTCCAAACGTCATATTTTTTAAAAGATAATAATGGTTCGTTAGAAGTTCGTAAGTCTGATGAGAATTTAGTTCGTAAGTCGTTCGTAAGTCCTAAAAATTTGTCCATAAGTCCTACAAATCTTAAAAACTCACAAAAAGATATAAAAACTATATCTATACCATATTTTGAAGATACGTATGCTAGTGCTGGTGGTGGGATGATAAACTACGATGAGGCACCGGTGATCATGGACTTTGATGAAGATTTTTTGCGTATGTTTTTACGTATAAGTGGAAGCATAAAAGGCATACATATAATAAATGCTCGTGGAGATAGTATGGAACCTACTATAACTAGTGGAGAGCTCCTTTTTATAAATCCTATGCAAAACGAAAATGGCATTATAAGTGGTTGTATATATATCATAAACTACGATGGTGACTTATATGTAAAACGTATTGAGAAAAATCCAACAACAAAGGCTATAACGCTTTTTTCGGACAATAAAAAATATGAGCCCATTATCATACAAAAACAAGATTTAGAATGTTGCCACATAATGGGTAGGGTAGTGTCACACATGAAAAAATCTTGATTTAAAACCCATTTAAACGGCTTTTAAAAGGGTTTGTAAAAAGATGTAAAGCTTTTGTAAAGTGATGTAAAGAAATTTTTGCCACTTTGATTTTGACTAAAACTCATTCTAACTACGAATTAATCGCACTTTCCTATGCCTTTTTATAACTTTGATATCTAACATAACTTTACAATATAAAAAACAAAATTTAAAACTCATAAGAAGTTTTTAGGCACAGCACTTTTGCGAGTGATAGCAAGATAATCAAATTTGGACAAGGGAATTTAAAATTTACTAAATTTAAGCTATAAATAATCAAGTTTATTACCAATTTCAGCCTGCAATTAGACAAAATTTGGTTTAAAACACCCACGCAAACACTTAAATTTACAACCTCACAAGCCACATCAGCCCAGCAAACGCCATGGCGTAAAATTAGAAGATATAAAAATGATAGAATTTTTGAAAATAGTTATTTATGAGTTTTTGTATTAAAAATTTAGTGAAAAAGAGCAAGCCCTAGCCTGCTCTTTGTGAGAATTTAACCCTTTTTTGGAGTTACAAGCATATTTACATAACGACCTTCTATTATAGGCTCTTTGTCGCGGTCAGCTTCATCTTTGATCATCTCCCAGACCTTCTCAAGCATGGCTACGCCAGCCTCTGGGGTGCTCATCTCGCGACCCTTTAAAAATACACGAAATTTAACGTGTTTGCCATCTTGCAAAAACTCGCTTGCGTGTTTAACCTTGTAGTTTATATCGTTTTGGGCGATCTTGACAGAGAGTTTTATCTCTTTTATCTCGATGGTTTTTTGCTTTTTCTTGGCCTCTTTTTGCTTTTTCTCTTGCTGATAGCGGAATTTACCATAGTCCATTATCTTGCAAACTGGCGGCTTCGCATCAGGCGCTATAAGCACTAGATCAAGCCCAAGCTTATTTGAGATCTCTAAAGCCTCATCTCTTGAGATGACACCGTATGCCGTGCCATCATCCCCTACACATCTTACCTCTCTCGCCCTTATATCCTCATTGAGCAATACTTCATTTTCCTTACTCAAAAATGTACCTCACTAAGTTTCTCCTTCGTTAAATTTATAAATTCCGCCAAGCTCATATCGCTCTGCGTCCTAGCCTGTCTGTCGCGCAACGCAACGCTCTTGTTCGCTACTTCGTTGTCTCCTAGCACGACTATCATAGGCACCCTTTGTTTTTCTGCCGTTCTTATTCTCTTATTTAAACTCTCATTTTTACTTGCGATCTCGCTATCGACGTTGATCTTTCTTAGCTCGCGTGAAATTTCTTTTGCGTAGTCTAAATGCGCGTCGCTAATAGGCACGATGACGACTTGCGTAGGAGCTATGAAAAATGGTAGCTCACCAGCAGTGTGCTCAAGTAAAATTCCTATAAATCTCTCAAAACTGCCAAGCAAGGCTCTGTGAAGCATTACAGGGCGCTGTCTCTCGTTATTTGCGTCGATGTAGCCTAGATCAAAGCGCTCTGGCAAGTTAAAATCCACTTGTATCGTGCCGCACTGCCACTTTCTCTTAAGCGCGTCGGTGATCTTAATGTCGATCTTTGGTCCATAAAATGCGCCGCCGCCCTCGTCGATGCCGTATTTAAAGCCATTTTCATCAAGAGCTTCTTTTAGCGCTTTTGTAGCTGTATCCCAAATTTCATCGCCACCTATCGCTTTGGCTGGCTTGGTTGATATCTCCATCTCATAGTGAAAGCCAAAATTCTCCATTATCGTGCCAGCAAATTTTAAAATTTCTAAGATATTTTCTTTGATCTGGCTTGGCATACAAAAGATATGTGAGTCATCTTGTGCAAATTCGCGAACTCTGAAAAGTCCGTGAAGCACGCCACTTTTTTCATGGCGATGCACGACGCCATACTCGAAAAATTTAAGCGGCAAGTCGCGGTAAGAGCGGATATCGCTTTGATAAACTTTGATGTGACCAACGCAGTTCATCGGCTTGATGCCATACTCTGTCTCATCGATCGTTGTAAAGTACATATTTTCTTTATAGTTTGCGTAGTGGCCGCTTCTTCTCCACACATCAGCCTTTAAAAGCTCAGGACCTCGCACTGGCTCGTAGCCGCGGTCACGGTGGGCTTTGTATAGAAGTTGCTCTAGTTTTGATCTTAAGCGTCCGCCATTTGGTAGCCAGATAGGCAAACCGCCGCCCACTTCTTCATCAAATGTAAATAGTTTCATCTCGACGCCAAGCTTTCTGTGATCGCGCTTTTTAGCCTCTTCGATGATGCGGATGTGCTCTTTTAGACTCTCTTTGTCTGCGTAAGCTGTGCCGTAAATTCTAGTTAGCATCTCACGGCTCTCATCGCCGCCAAGATACGCCCCGGCCACACGTGTAAGCTTAAAGAATTTTAAAAATTTAGTATTTGGCACATGTGGTCCGCGGCAAAGATCTTCAAAATCCCCTTGTGCGTAGCTACTCACTTCGCCATCTGGAATTCTTTTTAAGACCTCTTGTTTTAGATCATCGTTTTTAAATTTCTCACTCATATTAGCTTTAGTTGAGCAGGTTTTAACTATGTCAAATTTCTTCTCAGCAAGCTCTTTCATCTTATCTTCGATCGCTGCTAGATCGCTCTCGCCTAGCTTCGTGCCCTCATCATCAACTCTAAAATCATAATAAAATCCATCTTCTACGTTTGGTCCGACAAAGAATTTCGCCTTTGGATAGAGTGATTTGATAGCTTGTGCCATGAGGTGCGCACAGGAGTGTCTGATAACGTGTAGTGCCTCTTTTGAGTTGTCAAAATAGATAGGCTCAGCACTACTCTCACGCCCTGCGATACTTTGAGTATCGACTATTTCGCCATTTAGTTTGTATGCGATGATATCGCTCATTGTTTTTCCTTATATCAAATTGTCTTTTTTACGATAAAAGAACGATTAAGGATTTTATCGAAATGGGCTTTAAGCTAAACTTAATAATTGCTAAGCAAATTTTTATAAATTCTTTTTAAATTTAGTAAAATTTGAGCCAAAATTTTTGGATTTTAAAATATATTTTTTTATATATAAAGATAAATATCCCTAAAATATGCATATTTTATCAATATAATTTATTATATTTTAAGATTATCCCTGATAATATTTGCTCCTGAAATGAATTTAGCAATTTCTCGTCTTTGCATTACTTAAATTCATTTTTCTCCCGACAAATTTAGTGCTAGGAAGTGGTTAGCCTAGCACTTTTCTTTTGCAAATTTAACAAACACCGGCTTTACTATCCTAGCGTAGTCTTTTGCGTTTAAAACGACTGATCTATCAAGAAGCCCCGCATTAAAGGCGATCTCATCGTTTTTCTCTAGCAAACTCTCATCCACAACAAGGTGCAAATTTTTATGAAAGCTAAATGGCGGAACCGAGCCAAATACGCAATCAGCAAGCGCTGTAACCTCATCTGGGCTAGCAAGGCTCGCTCTTTTGCCATCAAATTTTTGCGTAAGCGCGTCAAGATCAGCCTGCTCGTCAGCTGGTAAGACAGCGAGCAAGTAAATTTTACCAGCCTTCATCACTGGCTTTTCATCATCTAGCAAGTAGCCATCTAGCACATTTTCATCTTTAAAAATTTGCCTAAATTTCTCTTCATCCACCCCTTTTATAGAGCACACCAGCGCCTTTGCGCCCTGACTCATCTTCGTGCCCCTTATCTTAGCAACCTCCTCTGAAGTCCTAGCACTCTCATGCTCTATCACTCTAAATTTAGCCCCGTTTTTGCTAAGAAGATCGTGGATTTTATTAAAAATTTGCTCTGACACAGCTCTTTCCTTTGGATAAATTTAGTTAAAATTATAGCGCTAAAACCAAAAAAGGGCAGGAAAATGCAGATAAATTTAGATGACGTAAAGATCGAGCCAAGCTGGAAAGAGGTGCTAAAAGATGAGTTTTTGAGTGAAAATTTCGCTCGCATCAAAGAGAATTTCTTAAAAGCAAAGAGCGCTGGCGTCGTCTATCCACCAAGCGGGCTTATATTTAACGCATTTAATCTAACGCCATTTCACTCCGTAAAGGTCGTCATCCTAGGCCAAGACCCATATCACGGCGCAAATCAAGCCATGGGACTAAGCTTTTCAGTGCCAAGCGGTGTGCGAGTGCCGCCAAGCCTTGTGAATATTTATAAAGAAATTTACGCCGATCTTGGCATAAAAGAGCCAAATAGCGGCGATCTTACAAAGTGGGCAAAGCAAGGCGTGCTGCTACTAAATTCAACTTTAAGCGTAAGTGCTGGAGCGGCAAATTCTCACGCTGGCTTTGGCTGGCAGGGCTTTACAGACGCCGTCATAAGAAAGATTAGCCAAAATTTACAAAACGTAGTTTTTATGCTCTGGGGCAACCCAGCCAAGGCAAAAGCGCCACTTATAGACGCTAGCAAGCACCTCATCTTAGAAGCTGCCCACCCAAGTCCGCTAGCTCGTGGGTCGTTTTTTGGCTGCAGGCACTTTTCAAAGGCAAATATCTACCTAGCAAACCACGGCAAAATGCCCATCGAGTGGGACTTAAACGCTTAAATTTGAGCTATTTTTTAAGCTCACTAAGAAGCTTATTTACCTTTTCTAGCTCGCTTTTGCAAAATTTCTCATCGTTATTTTGCATTATCATCGCTTCTTGGCCGCTTTGCCTTTGCTTAAACTCATCAAATTTAAGCTCAAAAAGCCTTAGCGCCTTCTCATCACCCGCAAGCTTCTTGCTCTCTTTGGCATAAAGCTCGTCAAGATAGAGCCTACTTTGCTTGACATACTCCTTGCAAACCTCGCTTGCACCAAATAAATTTACGCCCAGAAAAAGGGCAAAAATGGCAATTTTTTTCATATTTTTCCTTGAAATTTTTGCGTTATACTAGCCTTTAAGCACTTAAATTTTAAAATGTTTTGCAAAAAAGGATGAAAAATGAGGCGAAAAGATAGAGAGCCTAGTCGTGACGAGGCACTTGAGATTATCGATAACTGCGAATACGGCGTGATCTCATGCGTGGATGATGAGGGAGAAATTTTTAGCGTGCCGATCTCGCCTGTTAGGGTTGGTGAGAGCATCTTTATCCACGGAGCGACCGCTGGTAGTAAGGCAAAACTGCTTCAAAATGGGCGAAAAGTGGAGTTTGTCTGCGTTAGCTTCAACAAGGTCCCGCACCTAAATGATAGCGAGCTAGAAATGATAAAAGACGATGGCAAGGCGCTTGGCGGCAAGGTCTTTACGACTGAATACAAAAGCGCCATCGCAAAAACAAGAGCCTACGAAGTGACAGACGAGGCCAAAAGATATGAAATTTTAAAAATTCTCAGCCAAAAATACACAGCCTACGCGATGAGCACCTTTGACGTGGCGGCCGAGTATGGGCTAAAAAATATGAAAATTTACGAGCTAAAGATAGAGAGCCTTAGCGCGAAGGCCAAAATTTTGCCAAAAGAGGTAAAGGAGCAAATTTGAGCTCGCTTGCACTGATGTTTAGACCAAAAAACTTGGACGAAATTTGCGGACAAAAGGCGGTTAAAGCGGCCTTTTTAAAATTTATAGCCACAAGCAAGTTACCGCACTCCATATTTTATGGTCCAGCAGGCTGTGGCAAGACGAGCTTTGCAAGGGCTGTGGCAAGTGGCGCAAACTACGATTTTTACGAGTTTGACGGCGGAAATTTAAAGATAGATGACTTTCGCAAAATTTTAAAAAACTACGAAAACGCCCTAAACAAGCCACTCTTTTTCATAGACGAGATCCACAGGCTTAGCAAAACCCAGCAAGAAGCACTGCTTATACCCATGGAAAACTACAAGGCCCTAGTCATCGGCGCTAGCACGGAAAATCCATTTTTCACGTTAAGCTCAGGCATCAGAAGCCGCTCGATGCTCTTTGAGTTTAGACCGCTTAGCAGTGGCGATTTTGAGGAGCTTCTTAGCAAGATCAGGGAGCAAATTTCATTTAGCATAGATGAAGATGCCAAAGAGTATCTCTTTAAAAGTAGCGGCGGCGACGCAAGAGCTATGCTAAATTTACTCGAATTTGCCGTCACGCTTGATGAAAATGTGAGCATAGAAAATTTAAAAACACTTCGCCAAAATGCCCTAAAAGAGGGGGCAAAAGAGGATGATACGCACTACGAGCTAGCAAGTGCTTTTATAAAAAGCCTGCGTGGAAGCGACGAAAACGCCGTCATATACTATCTCGCAAGGCTCATAGACTCTGGCGAGAGCGCAGACTTCATCGCAAGACGCATGGCGATATTTGCCAGCGAAGACATCGGCAACGCAAACCCAAATGCGCTAAATTTAGCCGCTAGCACGCTAAGTGTGGTAAAAGAGATAGGCTTTCCAGAGGCTAGGATCATACTGGCTCAGTGCGCCGTCTATCTAGCCAGCTCGCCAAAGTCAAACTCCAGCTACAATGCGATAAATGCCGCCCTAAGATACGTGCAAAGCGAGGAAATTTTAAAAATCCCGCCATATCTAAAAAACCACACAAAAGAGAGTAAAGACTACCTTTATCCGCATGATTTTGGCGGCTGGGTCGAGCAAAAATACCTAGAAAAACCGCTCGTTTTTTACAAAAGCAAGGGCATAGGCTTTGAAAAAACGCTAAATGAGTGGCTAGAAAAGATAAGGTCAAAGGGCTAAATTTAGGCTTTACTCTTTTGGTTCAAATAAGGTACGCGCATGAACGAGCAAAATTTAACATATATCGCAAATTTAAAGGTAAAAGATGTGCCGTGGGATAGGCTAAGCTGCAGCTACGGCACGGCAGAGCTTTTTGCACAAATTTTAAACACACTTACAAAGGCTGTGAAAAAGTCTAAATTTGATGAAAAAGAGCTTAATGAACTGCTTGATGAAATCTTTGGTGAGTGCGAGTATCAAGAGATATTTTGGCACGCAACGCCCTTTGCGCTCGTTTTTTTAGTGCGAATTTATAAAAGTGCGCTAGGCGAAAAAGGCGAAGCAGCTAAATTTATCTCGCGTAAGCTTGAACTCTTTTTTAAATTTATGCTTGAAATTTGCGAGAAAGTAGAGCAAATGGATCATGCAAAGCCGCTTGCAAAAATGGAGCAAATGCTAGAGCCAAAGTATCTTGATATCGTAGATCAAGACGAGCTAAGCTATGATGATAGGCTATTTTACAGCTTTTATTACTATTCACGCATGGTTTTGCAGAGTGCTTTTGTAAAAATTTAGCTCGGCCATGATTTTTTAGTAGTTAATTTAAATTTTATATTTATTCAAATATACTTCTCAAATCCAAATCAATCACGAAAGTTAAAAAATGCCTACAAATTTTGCTGAAATTTTAAATAACTGCGTTGAAAGTATAAATTCATTTCTTTGGGGTCCATACTTCCTTATCGCCCTACTTTGCGGCACTGGACTATTTTTCACCATTAGACTTGGCTTTGTTCAGATTTTTAAATTTAAGATGGGTTTAGGCGAACTTTTTGGAAATTTCTCACTTCACGGCGAGGCTGCTGGTAAGGCTGGCATGAGCTCGTTTCAAGCAGTCGCAACCGCTATCGCGGCGCAAGTTGGCACTGGAAACCTCGTTGGTGCAACGACAGCGCTTATCATGGGTGGTCCTGGAGCCATTTTTTGGATGTGGTGCGCAGCTTTTTTAGGCATGGCTACAAATTTTGCTGAAATTTGCCTCGCTCAAATTTACCGCACGAAAGACGATAGCGGCCACACGATAGGCGGTCCAGCCTTTTACATAAGCCGCGGTTTAAAGGGCAAATGGGCGAAATTTCTAGCTGGATTTTTCGCTATCGCTATCATCATCGCACTTGGCTTTATCGGCAACATGGTTCAGGCAAACTCCATATCAGACGGCTTTAGCGGCGCTTTTGGCATACCGCAGTGGCTAACAGGGGCGTTTTTGGCTCTCATTTGCGCACTAATTTTCATAGGCGGTGTAAAGGCGATCGCAAGGGTCGCTGAAAAGATCGTGCCGTTAATGGCGCTACTTTACATCGTTGTTGGCGTGGTTATCATCGCTTTAAATTTTCACCAAATCCCAGAGGCGATCTCGCTAATATTTAAAGCTGCGTTTGACCCTTCGGCTGCTTGGGGCGGGGCAACTGGCGCTAGCATCGCAGCTGCTATGAGATACGGCATCGCAAGGGGTCTTTTTAGTAACGAAGCTGGCATGGGCTCGACTCCGCACGCACACGCCGCTGCAAACGTCAAACACCCAGTCGATCAAGCCGTCCTTGGCATAATGAGCGTCTTTATAGACACCTTTGTCATCCTAAATATAACCGTTTTTGTGGTGCTAACCGCAAATGTCATCAGTTTTGAAAACGGCAAGGCAGTCTTTACTGGCATCACCTTGGTGCAAGAGGCGTTCTCGTCACATATCTTTGGCAAAACTGGCGGTTATAGCTTTGTGGCGATCTGCCTATTTTTCTTCGCATTTACGACGATCATTGGCTGGTACTACTTTGCTGAGATCAACGTGCGCTACCTTTTTGGCGCAAAGGCGGTTAAAATTTTTAAAATTTTAGTTGTTGTTTTTGTCTTTTTGGGAAGCTTGCAAAAGGTAAATTTCGTCTGGAGCTTGGCTGACATGTTTAACGGCCTTATGGTTGTGCCAAATTTGATAGCCATTATCCTTCTAAGCCCAGTTGTAGCAAGGCTTTTAAAAGATCACGATGCGGGCAAAGAGTACGACGTAAAAGAGTATTTGAAGTAAATTTAAAAGTCGTGGAGAGAGGTCTCTCCACATTAATTTAATATTATAGGTGGTCAGTTGGAGCAACAGTTATAGGCTCAAGTGGCATATAAAATGTCGTTGCTTGAGGTTCTGCGTATTTATTGCCAGCCTCATCGACTGATGAAGCTTGAACTGTGTACTCAAAATCTCTATTGTTTAAAACACTACTTTCGACTTTCCAGTTGCCATCAGCATCAGCCTTAGCGCTTAGCTCTTCGACTACTTGAGCTGCTTTACCTAGCCAAGAGTTACCTAAGCCATCACGATTAATAATATCAGCTGTTTTAATAACCAAATTTATTTCAGCAAATGGCTCTGCTTTGCCCTCTATGGTCGGTGAAAAGTCATATTGTTTATTGCTATCATACATTGTGTTATAGTGTGACAGGTCAGAAAAGTCATCAGTAGATATTTTTGTGATAGACAAGGTGCTATTGTCTGTATCAACAGTGATCTCTTGCGTGCTTGTAGCTTTTAGCTCTTCGCCGTTTGCAGCTACTTTGCTAGCTTCAATCGTAAATTTATGATCTCCATCAGCTAAAGGCGAAGTTGGTGTGTATGACCAGTTGCCATCATTATCAGTAGTTGTTGTGCCAAGCAGTGGTGCATTTTCACCTTCGCCATCAAATATGCTTATAGTAGCGTTTGAAGTAGCCTTACCTACCAAAGTTGGAGTGTTATCGTTTGTGATATGCAGACCAGTTCTTTGTGAATTTTCATGCTCTAAGATATTGCCCTCGATGTCAAGGTTGCTGCTTACTGCCTGATCTGTATTACCAGTCACTACGTTATCATCCACTGCTGTAACAGATACTTCTAGTGGCTGCGGCGATATATTGTTATATGCATTATCTATCGCAGCCGCAAGCGTATCAAGACTAAAGCCCTCCTCGCTTGTGCCACCGCTTACATTTGTAAAAGCCTCTGCGCTAGCGTTTGCTTGAGAGCCTAGATCGCCAAAATTCGCATTGATGTTTGACTCATGACCGCCATTTGCAAAGCCAGCAGCGCCAAGGCTCACGCCATTCGAACTTACTCCACCTGCTGATTGAGTACCGCCAGCTGCAGTCTCTTCAAGATCAGAGATATTTTTACCATTTAATAATTGCTCTTGTAGTGATGCTATCTCTTTGCCAGCCTCATCACTAGCATTTTCATTTTGAGTTTGCGCAGCTTGCACCTCGACCTTTACGCCGTCTTGCTCTTTTATGACCTCGTTGTCATAGATCACGTCGCCTGCTTTTAGAGTTCTTTGATTTCCATTAGCATCAACTGCGACGATGGCATCTGTGCCGATTATTGATTTTATTAATCCTTTAACTTTACTCATAACATTTCCTTTTTATGTTTTTAGTTTTTATGCTGCAATTATAAGTAAATATTTTAGTTCTTTACTATTGTACTTTGGTACAGTTGTGACATTTTAGAAATATGAAGTTATAAATTTTTTAGTTAAATTTAGTAATAGCTTGCCGTATTTTAGGGATTTAGTTTAAAAATTTAAAAACAGCAGAGTTACAAAAAATATTTTTAAATTTTATTTTTTTAGTTTTTTTGTGTTTTGGGGAATTTGATATAAAAATGGTGGCCCCGAATGGACTCGAACCATCGACCACTACCATGTCAAGGTAGTGCTCTACCAACTGAGCTACGGGACCAAAGATTTGGGATTATATTTTATTTTCCATTTTATTTAGCTTAATTGCCATTTTCTTTAAAATTTAACTTTATAAAACTAGTCTATATTTTAGCACTCTAAAATATTATTAATGCAGATTTAATCAAGCAAGGACTATAATTTCATAAAAATAAGTTTAAGCAAAAATATTAGTTTTTCATTGAAATTTGATGTTTATAAAATTTTAAAAGAAAGGAAAAGGGTATGAATAAGCTTAAATTCATCGCTATTTTTGCCTGTTTATTTTCGCTTCATCTCTTTGGCGCCGATATGCCAAAGGGCGATCTAAACGTCACAAAAGTAGCAGTCTCTGATGAGCTAAGAGCCAAGTATAAGATCAAACCTCATCATGAACACCTAAGCTTTGACTGCGTTGATTGTCACCAAAACCAAGGCGATGATCCTAGCAAATTTAAAGCGATCGGCGACGCTGGCTGCCTATCCTGTCATAAGAGCAAAAAGCTCTTAGCCCAGAGGCTAAAATTTATGGATACTCTAAAGGCAAATCCTCACAACTCTGTTCACGATGGTCCGACTTTGTACTGCGACGAGTGCCACAACGAGCACAAACCATCTACAAACATGTGCTCTGAGTGCCATGAACACGAGGTGCCACAATGGATGAACGGAGTAACACCATGAAAATTTCAAAAAAATTACTAGCGCTTATAATCTTCATAAGCGGAATTGTTGGATTTTTAGTCGTTCTGCCAGTTCATTACGCGCTTGATGAGACGAGTGGGGATAAATTCTGCATCGTTTGCCACGAGATGGATCCTATGGTGATCGCTTACAACGACGACATCCACAGCGGCAAGGGCAAAACTGGTATCAAAGCAAGATGTGTGGATTGTCACATACCGCATGACAACATCGCAAAATACGCCCTAACAAAGGCGAAAAACGGCATTTTAGAGGGCTGGGTGCATTTCTTTGGCGATCCTAGTGCGATTGACTGGCACAAAAACCTCAAAAACCGCGAGCATTTTGTCTTTGACAACGGCTGCACAAGCTGCCACACAAACGTGATAGATAGCAACAACACTTCAGCGCAAGCTCAAAAGATGCACGCTCACTACAAAAGGCTCCTTGACACTCCTAAAGAGCTAAAATGTGTAAGCTGCCACTACGATGCAGGTCACAGCGCTGGCTTTAGAAACTATCTTGAGTACTGGAAGCCGTCATATAAAATTTATGATAAAAAGATGCTTGAAAAGAGGATCGAAACTAAACAAAAATTCTTCAAAGATGAGTACAAACCTACAAAAGACGAAGAGGAATTTTTAAAACAAAAGGCTGAAAAAGACGCTAAAAAACCAGCTGGTGGCGGTCTAGCTGGCTGACGAAGAAGATCTTGCTGCTCTCAAGCGACTTTGAGCAAAATGTCATCCTAAATGCATCGCTTTACCGCTTTGGGTTTAGGATGATGCAGCTAAAAAGCGCGTGCTCAGTCATCAAGGACTTTGAGCGCGGCAACAGATATGATCTGTATGTTTTTGACGTAAAGGCTAGAAATTTAAACCTTGATCTGGTTAAATTTATAAGAGATAGCCAAAACATCACCCCCATTATGCTTTTGTTAAATGAGAGCACCCTTGGCGTTTTTAAGAGGATTTACTACGCTAGGGTTAATGATTTTATCATTAAGCCATTTTGTCCTGAAGAGTTTTTATTTCATGTTTTTAGGCTTTGCAAGGTGCTTTTAGGCTCTAAATTTGAGCTAAAAAAGGCTTAGTCTTTGACAAAGACTCCCTTTGCGTAAGAAAAGAGAGCGAGGTCATCTACCTTGGCAAAAAAGAGAGCCAGCTGCTTGAAATTTTATGCAAAAACTCACCCCATGTCGTCACCTACGACGAGATAGATCACCACCTATATAAAAACGAAACTTTATCGCAAGACCGCATAAGATCGCTCGTGCGAGAGATAAGAGCTAAGATACCAACTATCTGCCTAAAAACCGTGCGAGGCACTGGATATAAGGTAGAGTAAGAGGAATAGCCTAGAAAATAAAAAAGCTAAAAATCTCTAGTTTTTATATCCAACAACTATACTCATAAGCTTTTTGTTTTGTTTATTTATATCAAATTTTTCTTCTGCAATTTTTCTACTTTCAATGCCCATTTGAATTATCATTTCCGGATTTTCTACAAAGTACATCATTTTTTGCGCCAACACATCGCTATTGTATGGCGGTACTAAAAAGCCATTTACGCCATCCTTGACCGTTTCTCTGCATCCAACAGTATCTGTTGTTATAACAGCTCTTCCTATTGCCATCGCCTCTTGCGAACTCCTTGGCACACCCTCTCTATATGACGGCAAGACAAATACCGAACTATTTGTGATCCAATCTTTTATATTATTTGCGTATCCTGGGAAAATGACAATTTCATCATTAAGATAAGGCCTTAGCTCTTCTTTATTTAATCCAAATGGATTATTTTCTTCAAAACCACCTAATATATAAAAAATTACATCCTTATATTTATCTTTAACCATTTTAGCGGCTTTTAAATATTCAAAAATACCCTTTTCTGTAAGCAATCTACCTATAAATATAAAACTAACGGGATCACTTGTTGCTTTAGAGTATGAAAATTTTTCCAAATCAACACCTATGCCACCCAGTATATTGACACTTTTTGCATTTATATTATAAGTATCTATTAGCTCTTTTTTATCATCGTTATTTAAAAAGATAAGTTCATCAAGAAGTGGTAAGGAAATTTTATATAGAAAAATCTGTATTGCCTTGATAATTTTCGCCTTTTTTGTTTGACCGCTCTTGTGGACAGTAAAAGCCCCACCAAGTCCTTCTATCATACCAACTATTCGTGGCACTCTTGCTATTTTTGCAGCTATAGTTGCAAAAATGACTGGCTTAACAAAAAAAGAAAAAACTACATCTGGTCTATGCTGCCTAAATAGCCTAATCAAATCAAACGTAGCAATAGCGTCTTTAAATGGATTTAAACCTTTTGCATTTAAAGTATAGTCAAGTGGGATTGCACCAAAAGAGCTTATTTTTTCTCTACTTTTTCTATCGTAGTCACTAACCAAGCAATAAACTTCATGTCCATTTAATACAAGCATTTTAATAAATTCTTTTCTAAAATTTATCATCGTGGAGGCGAGATTGCCGATTATAAAAATTTTCATAGCATCTCCAAAAAAAAGTTTTTATAAGGTTGCCAATAATGAATGGCATAAAACGAGTAGTTATACCAAATATAAAAGATCAAAAAATTTTCTATTATGATTAAAAATGCTAAGGTAAATTTTAACTTTATCTCTAGTCTTTCTAGAAAAATACTAAAAATTACGATATCAAAAAAAATAAAATATAAACCGAGTCTATCTGCTAAAGTAGATAAAAATATGGACAAAAACATAGCCACAACTATTAAAATGGATAGCTCATCGAATAATATATAATTTATATTTTTACTATTTTTTATATCATTTCTCATAAATATATATAAGATAAGAGGAATAATATGGACAGTAATCCTAATAAGTCCACCTTTGGAATAGTGCATATCAGATAAATATAAAAATTTTATCTTGCTGATATACCCAGTAAAAATATCAAATTTAAAACATATCAATGCAAGAACAAGAAAAAATACTATACCCATACAAACTTTTTTTATATCAACTTGTCTTAAATATAGCAATGGTAAAAATATCAGTAATATAGCAATAGACTTATGAAATAAACTACCAATTAAAATAAAAATTATGGATTTAAAGTTATGATTTCTTGCCATAAAGTACATCGCGACAAAACCAAATCCTATTGCAACACTTTGTCTAGTATATCCCATAGCTACCACCGTAATACCATAAGGAAATGCAACAAGCAATCCAGCAAAAGGATATCTAAATCTAGTTACAAGGAAAAATAAGCAGCTTAAGAATAAAAAGGCGCAGCATAAATTTACAAAAATGATCCCATGTTGCGTAGAGATATTTTTTCCAATTAGACTTAAAAATTCATATCCGAGATCAGTTCTTGCATCTTTATAAAATATTTCATATAAATAATAATTCCAGTCGCCACCAATCTCGTATCTTGCACCAATAAACAATATTAAGAATAGATAGAGCACAACTAATGCTATTTTGTTAAAGCGTAAAAATTTAGTCAGATCTAACACTAAAAATGTTGATATGTAAGCAAATATTACAAAATAAAGCAATAAATTTTCCTAATTATTTTTCAAAGAAAGAAAAATCCTTTTTGCAAAAACAAAAATTTGAGGACACCCCAAAAATACAGAACCGTATAAAATTTTGTAAACGAAATTTCTATTTATTTTAAAAACATATTTTATATGATTTGCCTCTGGACATATAGCATTTATATGATTTTTAAAGTTGCTGTCCGAATAATCCAAAATAAACTTTAAAATTGCAGGGATATGATATTTAAAATATTCATCAAAAAGACCTCTCTGCAGTAGGAAATTCCTTACGGCTTTACTAAACTCAGCAAAATCCTCAAGAGCTTTTTTATTATTTGAGAAACTATTAGAAAGTGAGTTGGGATTTGTTCTATAATGATAAAATGGCCTTGCAATGTGAGTAATTTTTTTTGCTTCATAAAAAAGCTGCAAATTTACAAAACTATCCTCACAATGTGAAAAATGCGGAAAATCAATATTTTTATAAAGCTCCCTTTTAACTAATTTATCACACATAGAAACAGAAATCTCATGAGATAAAATAGCTTTTACAAATTCCAAATTTAACTTTGGATGATTCTTTGTATAAAAAAAACTTTTTATAACACTTTTTTTACTAAATTCTTTAATGTAGTCAAAACAAACGATATCTGCATCGCTTTTTTTAGCTTCATATATCAAAGAGCTTACCATATCTCTATCGACCCAGTCATCACTATCTACATGTAAAATGTATTTACCGCTTGCTATTTTCAACCCACTTTTTCTAGCTTGCGGTAAGCCTTCATTTTTTATTTTATTAATGATTTTTACATGGTTTTTTCTGTTTGGGTATCTTTCTATCGTATTTTCTAAAATTTTCATAGATTTATCTGGCGTGCAATCATTTACAAAAACATACTCTATATTGTCATAATCTTGCTCTAAAATCGTAACTGCACAATTTTCTATATATTTTTCCACATTATAAATGGGTACTATTATGGATACATCGTGGTCTTTCATTTGCTTATCTCTGCATTTTTCCAAAATTTTTAATAAGTCTTAAAACAAATAGGATAGTTTGTAAAAATTTGTTTTCACCCATCACTACTTGAACTCTATAAAATTCACAAAGAGCTCCTAATATATCAACACTGCTGACTCCATCATTTGAAAATTTACCAACCACACTTTTTAGTATTTTTATCTGAGCTCCACAATTTGCAACAGTCAATACAAATAGCTGATCTGCCGCTATTGGAAATTTTCTAGAATAGTATCCAAACTTTTGATGGAGACTTGTACGATATATTGAGCCAACAGCATGCCCTGAAATATAGTGAAATTGTCCTTTAAGCCATTTTGGACCACTATTTGGCTCGATTTTGCCATTATTAGTATCGATATAAGCTGTTATTATGTCTACACCATCTTCTATAGCTTCCTTATAATTTTGAATAGCATTTGGATAAAGTTCATCATCAGCACCAATAACAAGGTAGAATTCTCCGTTACAAGCCTTTATACCTCTATTTAAAGCGTCATAAATCCCAAAGTCCTCTCCAGAAATAACTTTTATATTTATTCCTTCGGTGCTTTTTAAAATTTCTAAAGTCTTGTCGCTAGATGCTCCGTCAGAAACGATCCACTCAAAATCTTTATCGGTTTGCTCTTGCAGACCTTTTATCACTTTAGGCAAGAATTTTTCTGCATTGTAGGTTGCGGTAATTACACTAAGTTTAGTCGGTTTTTCATAATAGTTTTTATAGTATATCTTTTGGGTCATAAAAAATCCTGTAAAAATAAGACGTTAACTCATGATCCTATTATTTCTATAATATTATTTTTATATGCTTCATAATCAAAACTATTTATTTTTAAGTATCCCAATGAAGCTTTTTCTTCCAGTAATGCACTATCGTTTAAATACATAATCATTTTTTCAGCTATATCATTCTCATTATTTGGATCAAATAATAATCCAGCTTCACCAACTTGTTCGGGCAATGCTACAACATTAGAACAACAAACCGCGACCTTTAATGAAAATGCTTCGTATATAGGAATGCTAATACTCTCAAAAAGTGTGGGCATAACTAAAAATTTAGACATCTTGTATAAAAATGGAAGATCAGAATAATCTATATATCCAAGATAAACAATATTATTTTCTAATTGTAGCTCTTGTATCCTTCGATCCACACTTTGGAAATTATTTTGTTTTGACCCAGTGAAAACTAATTTTAAATCATTAAATTCTTTTTTAACAATACCAAAGGCTTCTAATAATTTTATATGGTTCTTGTGTGGCCAAAATTGAGCAGGATAAAAGATATACTCTTCGGGAAGGTTGTACTTCTCTTTTATAATTTTATACAAATTTGCATCTATGGTACTACTGTTAAAGCACTTTGGAGGTGGTGATTGGACTACTTGTACCTTATTAGGATCAATACCTAAAAATTTTACGATATCATTTTTTACAAATTGAGACTCACATAAAATTTTATCTGCTGTTTTTGACAAAGCCCTATTATTTAGCCATCTAAGGATTTTATCCTTTGTTGTAAAAAAATGCGGATAATATCTCTCCTGCATATCATGTAAAGTAAAAACAAAAGGCTTATTCAGATAAAAATGCGGATATAAAGATATAGCAGGAGAAATGAATTTATCTATATCAGAAAAGATATTCTTTTCATAATCGGTAAAAAAGAATGGTTTTCTAATAAGCAAAAGAGTCTGCAATGCTCTTATTAGCTTATAAAAAAAGATATTTGGACTTTTTATTTTTCTTACCTCCATTTTATACTCATCAAAACTTCTGTTATTGGTATTAGTAAATATAATATATGTATTACCCTTATCTCTTGAAAGAGCATCTATAATAGAATGCGTATACTGATAAACGCCACCGCTTTTTGGATTCGCAAAAGCAAGAATACCAATTTTTTTCATTTCACTTTCCATCTAATTCTCATAGAATGTGCTAGTAAATTAGGGGCTAAATTAACTGTATATTTATTTGAGATTAGTCTTACAATAAATTTTAGTATTTTATTACCTATATAACCAGTTGCGCCATAGCTTACTTTATCAACTATTAGCCCTAGTTTCTCACCCATCTCAAGAACATCTTTTGGTCTAAAAAAACGTATGTGATCATAATTATAACTTCTAAACTTCTTATAATTATCAATTCCATAGCATAAATTGTCCAAACTAATAACGCTACCTGTAAATAAAATTTTTAATCTATCCAGAAAATCAAAATAAAGAGAAACACTAACTATGACATACCCCCCCCCAGCATCTATATCATTATTGTCTCGCATTATTAGTTTCACCGACTCTTCAAGCAATCTCATCGGATCAAATACATGTTCTAATACATCTAATAATACAATATTAAAACGTTCGTTTATATTTAAGGACTCTGAAATATCTTTTTTATAAATCTTAAATCCTCTATCCAAAAGAACTTTTAATGCTTCGTTGTTAATCTCAACCCCAGATACACTAAATCCTTTTTTAACAAGTTCATAACTAACACTACCGTATCCGCAGCCTATATCCAAGAATTCTTCATTGCCATAAAGTTTTGGCAACATATCTTCTATCTTGGAAAAAGAGTTATTTTGCATATCTATTTTAGATAACTCCTTGTAAAAATCATTATAGTAACTCTCAAATACAGCCAAAAAATATCCTTTTTATATAATTGTTATAAAATATTACTTTTCGTATAAAATTTCTTTTATAGTTTTACATATAGATAAAACTTGCTCTTTTGTGATATCAAAAAAACTTGGCAAATTAAGTCCTGTCTTATAAATATTATGAGCATTATAAGTATTTACGCTATCAAAAATAGGCATGTCTGATAATGGATAAAAATATGGTCTTCCATCAATACCTTTTTCTTTTAGCTTTACCAAAAAATCATCCCTTTGTTTTTCTGTATAGTCCAATATTTCTAGACATATCATCCAATAAACATTTTTTATGCCTGCCCGAGTTCTGTTTAATGAAATGTTTTCAGCGTCAAATAACCCTTCTTTATACCATTCAAATATCTCAATCCTCTTTTGTATTAGGTCATTTATTCTCCTCAATTGAGCTAGCCCAAGTGCCGCTTGAAGATTTGTCATACGATAATTAAATCCTACTTCGGTATGCCAGTATCGTTTTTCTGAACTCATTGCATGATCTCTTAAGAATTTTAATCTTTCATAGAGATCCTTATTGCTAGTAGTAATCATACCGCCTTCCCCAGAAGTTATAATTTTATTACCATAGAAACTAAAAACACCTACATCACCAAAACCACCAACACGTCTTCCGTCTATCTCTGCACCATGAGCTTCAGCTGCATCCTCTATAACTAAAAGATTATTTTCTTTAGCTATTTTATTTATTTTATTCATATCCGCCGGATGCCCATAAAGATGGACTGGGATAATTGCCCTTGTGTTTTTAGTGATAGCTTTGCTGATACCATTGGCATCCATACAAAGGGTATCTGGATCAATATCAACAATTACTGGTTTAGCATTCACATATTTTATGACATTTCCAGTTGCAACAAAAGTTAGATCCGGGATAATCACTTCGTCGTCTTTACCAATACCCAGTGCAACTAAACTTAAATGCAAACCAACCGTAGCGTTTGAAACAGAGAGAGCATATTTTGTCCCACAAAAAGATGCAAATTCATTCTCAAATTTAGTAATGTATTCACCAAGCGAAGATACCCATCCTGATCTCACAGCGTCATTCACATAGTCTATCTCAAGCTGTGTAATAGATGGTTGTGATATAGGTATAAAGTTCATTTTACCATTTTCCTTTCCTTTTTGATTATTTTATCCAAAAAATAAACTCTAATAAGTATAAAAACCGTTGATACTGCAATCTTGACTGCATTACCCACCCATTATATTTTTAAATTTTTTGTACTCAAACATATTCAACAAACTATCAACCGAACAATTAAAAATTCTACCATTTTTAAAATTTTCAGCAATTAACTCTTTTTCCAAAAATACCTTGCCAGTAGAAAAAAATTCATCTGACTTCTTGATACCCATTCTTATTTGTTCATTATGTTGATGAATAGAAGTCTTATAAAATCTAAAGCTCTCTTCATTTTTTAAGCAGATATAGTTGTGATCAACTCCGAGTAAATATATTTCTTTAAATCCCATATAAATAGCAACTATTAAAGCATATGTACTAGCAGTATTTGCAGCCCAAATTTGATTTTCAATACTTATATCTTTCTCTTTAAACTTATATTCTTTGTCCACATTGATTCCGGCAAAATACCAATTAATATTATGTTTTTTAAATATTCCGTATTTTTCAAGGATATATCTTATATTATAATCATATATGTCAACTCCAAAAATCATATTAACATTTATAGGCACATGCTTTTCCATGTCTTCAAACCAACGCTTCCATTCATCTTCTGTTTGTGGTGGGTGAATGGGAGCAACTAAATAATATTTTTGTATATCTCCGCTTACAATCTCGTCAAAATCATTATGTACATAAAAGTTATTAAGTGCGAACACGATTTCATTTTTTAATGGTTTTAGATCTTCGCTTTTTATTGATGGTCCACTACCAAGGATGAAGCATCTTTTGCCTTTATGTTTATCTTTTAAGTTAATATTCTTTAATATTACTTCTTTATATTTTAAAAAGTAAATATAGCTTCTTACATATCTTAATCCATCTAGTAGTATTGGTGGTATTATTTTTTTTACTAAACGTTTCATTACGACACTCCAACCTAAGCTCAACTAACACACTGCAAATATATTTTTCTAAGTATATCAGTATAAAAATATCTTTTTATTAAAATAAAATAAATACCTAAAGAAAAAATTGTTGAATAGCTATAATATAAAATATCAGTATGATAAAAAACAAAAATACTATTTAAAATTAAATTTAAAGCTAAAATTATAAATTGATATTTTAATAATACAAAATGATGATTATCACTAATCATATAATAAATATACATATTATTAATCGATAAAAATATTGCAGATAAAATTAGAACAAAAAATAGAAATTCTGTACCAAGATATCTTTTAACAATAAATTCTAAGAATAATGGATATGTTATTACTGCAATTATAGAGGTTACTGCCAAGAAAACATATACTTTTTTATTGGTAGTCTCCACGATATTTTTTACAGAAATGAAATCTTTTTGTGCTACATATGTGTATAATAGTTGAGAATATGGCCCAAAAAAACTCATCGATAACAGCCATATGTTCATAGCTAACGAAGATGTAAAGCCATATGTAGCAAGTTCTTCAGAAGAGTAAAAAGTAGATATAAACCATCTATCTGCAGTTCTAAAAAGTATGTCTATCGCCCAAATTAAATAGACAAAAAAACCTATCTTATAGATCTCAAAAACCTTCTTTTTAAAACTATAAAATTTAATATTATTAAATACTAATGGGACTAAGCAAAAAGATACTAAAAAAGTTACGGATGTTACTATAAACTGAGCAATAAATATAGACTCAATATTTCGAAAGTAATAAAACATTAATATTGTTACAAATGGTCTAAGTATTTCATCTAAACTTTTTAAAAAATTAACTTTTTCAAATTCATGTTTAGAATTTAAAAAAATCTTAACATTTTCTGTATAATGTGAAAAAAAGAAATTTGTAGCTATTACAAGAATTACTGATGAACTAAGCTTAATATTTAATAACAAAAGTATACTTGCACCTATAAACTGAATAATATGAGAAATAATGTTACTATATAAAAATAATTCATTCTCATTTTTTTTATCTACTATATATTTTGGTAATAAAATGACCGTACCATGCATAGAACCCAGTTGCAATAACGGTAGCAAAGACAATACCATCGTTATATAAACAAAAGTACCATAGTCTCTTTCTGAAAGACTCTTGGCTATATATATAAATGATAAAAAAGATAATCCTTTTGAACATATGGCTATTAGTAAATTCTGTAAAATAACTTTTTGCAACTTATCTGCCCAATATACTTTTTACAAATTCTTTCATACCTAGCTTGTCTAATAGCTTTATAATTGCCTCCCTAATATAATAAGGGTTCAACTTTAAAACATGTAAAATATAATCTCTCTTTAATTGATTTTCGATCTTAATTGCCCATTTTGTCATCTCTTTATCATAAATTACAATATTATCTCTCATACTCCAATCAATAGGCTTTTGAAGTAAAAAAGTGCATCTTTCATTACCATATATGACCCTCAAGCCTAATGATTCGAAAAAAACCATTAAGTAGTAGTAGTAGTAGTTATGCACATGTGCATTTTGAAAATACAAGATTGGATTAAAATATGTCTTTTGAATATCAAATATGCCTGGTACTTCTACTAATAGGTATCCTTCATCAGAAATCAACTCTATAATTTTATTCATTGTACTTATTGGTTCGTTAAAATGTTCCATAACATGAGATAAAATTATTAAGTCCTGAGATTTCTTTGGAGTTTTATCAATATCAAACTCACCTTGATATAAATTTAATCCTTTATTTTGTCCAAACCTTAAATATTTTTCTCCAAAATCACAACCAGATACTCTTTTACCATTCTGATAAAAAGGATACAAGATGCCACCAGCACCACATCCTATTTCAAATACTGTATTAATATTGAAAATTTCAATATTCTCTTGTATAAGATTATAAAAAATTTGACCTCTTTGAACTTGTGAGTTGAAAAACTCCTCGCTAGCTAATTCCATACCAACATATATATCCCTATACTCATTTTTATAAAATTCTGCAGTTGAGTAATCGTCGAGTCGTTCCTTTAGTCTAATAACCCCGCACTTCTTACAAAGTACATTACAACACGGTATCCCATATCTGTCTTTTTCTGCAACAACAATATCAGTAAATTTATCAGTATTGCCACATAGGCATGGATTAGGCACTAATTTATATTCACCATTCTTAATCTTAGTTTTAAATTTTTGTATGGTATCTTTTTGTAACTTATTCAAATATACAATTGATTTATCATCATTTTTCCAAATTGGGAATTGTATAAGATTATTTATCATGGTAATTTCCCAAGACATACTCAGCGAATTCTCTGACAGCACCATCTCCGCCTTTTTTTGAAAGTATGATAATATTTAAGATGTCTTTAACCTCTTGTACGGCATCTAAAGGACAAGCAGCTAATCCGACGCTTTGCAATAGTTCTTTACAATTTATATCGTCTCCAATATATGCCACTTCACTAAGTAAAATATTTTCATTTTGACATATTTTTTTAACTGCCTCCAACTTACCATTATGCTCTATTCCTTGACGTAAAAAATCTACTTTTAACTTTTTGGCACGATTCTCTACTATTTTTGTATTTTCACTTGTAATTATTCCTGTTTTTATACCAGCGCGGCGCAATAGCTCAAACCCTTTTCCATCACGAGTATTAAATTTCTTCAGCTCATTACCATTTTCACCATAATACATTCCAGCATCTGTTAAAGTTCCATCAACATCAGATAGAAAAAGCTTTATAATTGGTTTTGTTCTTTTTGACAAAATATATTTATACATCATTTTCTCGGCTATTATCCAGTCATTTTCTTCATCTATTTCAATAGCTGTAAATTCTTTCATCTCGTAAATAGACACCTTGCCGCTTAAACGATTTTTATATCTTTTTATATTGCCTATACTATTTATATAAAACGCACCATTCTCCATAAAGAGACCATAAAAATCTTGCCTACGTGGACGATTTTTAAAATCATAATTTATTGGATTCGCATCGCCATCCCAAAAAAACCTCTTTGTCCTAACGCAAGTAAGCAATGAATCAGCTTTATTTTTTTTAAACAACTTTAATGCTTCATCAAAATCCTCCGTCTGTGTAAGAGGAGAAGTTGCTTGCACTAAAAAAAATAAGTCTTCCTCTCTAAAATTATTTTTATAAATAAATTCAAGCATTACAGATTCTGTACTAGATGTATCTTCTGCATTTTTAGGATCTCTATCATATACTTCAACTTTTGTAAAATTAAAATTATTTACGATTTCTTTTATTTTTTTACAATCAGTAGCCACAAATATTCTATCAATATTAACTGAATTTTGAAGCGATAAAATAGTCCAATAAACAAGTGGTTTGCCACAGAATGCTTTAATATTTTTAAGTGGTATAGATTTACTCCCACCTCTTACTGGAATAAACGCTATATTCATTCTTATTTCCTGTTTTTTAATTTTTCTCTTTGAATTTGTTCTATAAATAAAATTTCTTCTTTTTTATAGTGTAATGCTTCATATGTGGCATTAAGATCTCTTATAAGTTTTCTTAGACCATCTGGCTCAAGCGAAGCCGCATGATCGGTTCCTTTCCAAGTCCTATCCTTTGTAAAGTGTCTTTCTATCCATCTAGCACCTAAAGTATAAGCCGCTACATCAAGTGCAATGCCCAAATGATGTCCAGAAAATCCTATTTCATTTATTCTATGTTCATACTTTTCATAAAGCCAATTAATCTCAAGTAAAGAAACATCTTTTGCTGGCACAGGGTAGCCTGAAGTACAAGAATAAATAAGCAATCTCGATTTTGCTTGGTTTGTTTCTTCAAAAAAATTTACTATTTGATCAATTTCTTTTTTTGAAGTCATACCAATAGAAAGCTGCAC
Organism: Campylobacter concisus; assembly: GCA_963549665.1. Taxonomy (GTDB): domain Bacteria; phylum Campylobacterota; class Campylobacteria; order Campylobacterales; family Campylobacteraceae; genus Campylobacter_A; species Campylobacter_A concisus_BN. The sequence continues at coordinate 55,080 of CAUUZE010000001.1, forward strand.
TTGCCCATTAAACTCATCTCGAAGAATTTTTAACATTTCAAAATTGTTATTACAAGCTGACGGAACTTTTAAAAATTGCGGATCAAGAGATATCATCTCTCTTGCACTAGTTGTATCCCAAACTGAGGTAGAATAAACTATTCCAATATCATCACAATATTCTTTTAAAATTTTATGCTGCTCTAAATTAAATTCTAAATACTCTCTATGCTCACCATAAGTAGCACCATACGAATTCTCTGGAACAGGATGTGGAGCATTGTATTGTTCTTCTGTAAGCAACTCTTTATTATTTCTTTTTTGAAATTTTACATAATGAGCCCCCGCTTGCTTTGCTAAAAATATAAGCTCCTTCGCTATGTTAAGTTGTCCCATATGATTGCACCCAATTTCTGCAACCACCTTTGGTTCTATGTAGTCAAATTTAAATGCCATTTACATCTTTCTCCTATTTATATTTTTTCTATTTTCTACCATATTTATCAGCATATCTGATAATATCATCCTCACCAAAATATTCCCCCAGCTGAATTTCAGATAGAACAATATTTTCATCACTATTATTAATAATTTGATGTTTGCATCCTCTTGGTATATAAATATATTTTCCAGGAAAAATATCAGATAAAGATTCATCCAATATCAATTTGCCTCTACCTTTTATTATAATCCAGTGTTCTTCTCTTTTTTTATGCTCTTGGAGGCTTAACTCCTCTCCAGGAAATACTGTGATTATCTTGGCTTGCGCATTTGACGTTAAAATTACACTCTTATAAAAACCCCAAGGGCGATTATAGATTTCATGTTCCAAAACATAGTGGTCAAATGCTGAAAAATTATACTTTAAGTCAAAACTTATATTCTCTAAAAGCATAATGTGAAATTGTTTTTTTGTAATCACATTAAGAAGTTTCATATTTTCATCCACTATCGGCAAAAAATCTATCTTATCGGATTTAAATTTCTCGCAAACATCATTAAAAGTTGATTCTAAAGACAAATATTCAAAATCAACATTCATAACCATACTAACTTCATCATATATAGTAAGTTCATTCAAGAAACCCTTTCTTATATCACCGTCAGTTAGGACTCCTATAACAGAATTATTATTGTTAAGGCAAATTAAAAATCTTTTTTTATTTTTTTGAAGTTTCAAAAGTGCAAATTTAATGTTTTCATTACAATATATCACAAAATTATTCATTAAAAATTTATCCCCATATTTCCTAAATACCACTCATAAAGTGTCTTTATTCCATCTTCAAGCTCTACTTTATGTTTCCAGCCAAGGGAGTGGAGCTTAGATGGGTCTGTTAGTTTTAGCATCGTTCCATCAGGCTTACTATTATTGAAGTACAGCTCACCTTTAAAGCCAATTATATTTTTAACCAAATTTGCTAGCTCATTTATAGAGATATCTTTGCCTGTGCCTATATTTATATGTGTATTTCTTATCTCTTTGCTATTTTTATCATAAGTATCTTTAAAGTCTCTATTTTCCAGTAAAAACACGCAGGCATCGGCCATATCTTCTGAGTGTAGAAACTCTCGTCTAGGCTCTCCTGTGCCCCAAATTTCTACTCTATCTTTTGAAATACCAAATTTACCAAGATAAGCCATAGCTTCATTTATATCTCTTGCTTTTAGATCTTTTACTACTTCGTCAAATTTTTCTTCGCTTAAAAGCTTTGCCAGGTGTGTCTTTCTTATAAGTGCTGGCAATACATGCGAAGTTTCTAGATCAAAGTTATCATTTGGACCATATAAATTTGTAGGCATTACAGATATGAAATTTGTACCATATTGCAGATTATAGCTCTCACACATCTTCATGCCAGCTATTTTAGCGATCGCGTATGGCTCATTTGTGTATTCAAGTGGAGATGTCAAAAGCACCTCCTCGCTCATTGGCTGTGGAGCATCTTTAGGATATATGCAAGTACTTCCCAGAAATAATAGTTTTTTTACCTTATGCAGATAGCTTTGATGGATCACATTATTTTGAATTTGTAAATTTTCATATATAAAATCAGCCCTATACGTACTATTAGCCACTATTCCGCCGACCTTTGCAGCAGCCAGCACTACATACTCAGGCTTTTCTTTTTCAAAAAGCTCACAAACTGCTTTTTGATCCATTAGATCAAGCTCGCTATGAGTTCTTGTGATTATATTTTCATAGCCTTTTGATTTTAAATTTCTCACTATAGCAGAGCCTACCAGTCCCTTGTGCCCTGCTACATAAATTTTGCTATTTTTATCCATTTTTTACTCGAAATAGCTCATTATCTCATATCCACCATCTTTTAGATAGACATCTTTTGTCATGAGCTTTAAGTCTGATTTCATCATGTCATTTACTAGATCTTGAAGGTTAAATTCTCTCTTCCAGCCTAGTTTTTTCTCCGCCTTACTAGGATCTCCAAGTAGCAAATCAACCTCTGTTGGTCTAAAGTATCTTGGATCCACGCAAACCACAGTTTGACCAACACTTAAATGAGATAAATTTAAATTTAACTCTTTTGCCTTTTCAAAATTTAGTGAGTCCACGACTCCTATCTCATCTACACCAGCCCCTTCAAATCTCAAATTTATACCAGCATAGGCAAATGCAAATTTTACAAAATCTCTAACCGCTGTCGTTTGTCCAGTTGCTATTACCCAGTCTTCTGGTTCTGGGGCTTGAAGTATCATCCACATCATCTTTACATAGTCTTTTGCATGACCCCAGTCTCTTTTGGCGTCTAAATTTCCAAGGTAAAGTTTATCTTGAAGTCCAAGCGCTATCTTACTAGCTGCTCTTGTGATCTTTCTAGTTACAAATGTCTCGCCTCTAACTGGTGATTCATGGTTAAACAATATACCATTACAAGCAAAAATGCCATAAGCCTCTCTATAATTAACCGTTATCCAGTACGCATACATCTTTGCGACTGCATAAGGGCTTCTTGGATAAAACGGCGTAGTCTCGCTCTGCGGTGTCTCTTGCACTTTTCCGTAAAGCTCAGAGGTAGATGCTTGATAAATTTTAGTCTTTTTTTCAAGTCCTAGTATCCTTATAGCCTCAAGCAGTCTAAGAGTGCCTGTACCATCAGCATTTGCGACATATTCTGGAGTCTCAAAACTTACATGTACGTGGCTCATGGCAGCTAGGTTGTAAATTTCATCTGGCTGTACCTCTTGGATGATCCTTGTTAAATTCATAGAGTCCGTCATATCGCCATAGTGCAAGAAAAAGTTTCTATTATCAACATGTGGATCTTGATAAAGATGATCTATCCTATCTGTATTAAAAAGGCTTGTTCGCCTTTTTATGCCATGGACTATATAACCTTTTTTTAGTAAAAATTCTGCCAGATACGATCCATCTTGACCAGTTATACCAGTTATTAACGCTACTTTTTTATCCATAAATCACCTTTTAAAATCATCATCTAGGCGAATTATATCATCTTCGCCTGTATATTCGCCGACTTGAGCTTCTATTAAAACCACAGGGATCTTACCTTCATTAGATAGCCTATGAACTTCACCCATTTTTATATAGATAGACTCATTAGGACAAACAAGTCTAGTTGTCTCACCTATCGTCACAGTGGCACTACCTGATAGTACTATCCAGTGCTCATTTCTATGAAAATGCTTTTGCAAAGATAGTCTTTTACCAGGCTTTACTTCTATTATTTTTATCTTATAGCCATCTTGATTTTCAAGAACAGTGTAGTTTCCCCATGGTCTGTTCGTAGTAAGATGAGCATTGCAAAGCTCAGAGCTCTCCTCTTTTAAAATTTCCACAACATTTTTTACTTTTTGACTAGAGGACTTTTTAGATATTAAAAGAGCATCTTTTGTATCAACTATAGCTAGATCATCAACATCTATCAAGGCTATTTTTTTACCACTAGATAGGACTAGGTTATTGTGAGAATTCATCTGCACCAGGTCGCTATTTATTGTATTACCATTGGTATCTTTTGGTAGCTGCTCATCCAAACTATCAAAGCTTCCAAGATCGCTCCAAGATGCATCTAGTGCTACCATTTTTACAATATCTGATTTTTCCATCACAGCATAATCTATGCTGTTTTGTGGGATATTTTGCATATCGGTAGAGTCTATTTTAATATCAAATTCATCTTTTTTTGCGTTATTGAAAGCTAGCTTACATGCTTCAAGTATCTCAGGGGCAAAAATTTTCATCTGATCCAAGAAAACACCTGCCTTAAAGACAAACATGCCTGAATTCCAGTAGAAATTCTTATCTTTTAGAAATTTAACTGCCCTTTCATAGTCTGGCTTTTCATAAAAAGCCTTTACATCACCACTAAAACTCTCAATATAGCCAAATCCAGTCTCAGGCGAACTTGGTTTTATGCCAAAAGTAACTAAAAAATTTTGTTCAGCTAGCTCTTTTGCTACCTTTACGCTCTTTTGATACTCTTTAACATCCTTTATCAAATGATCCGATGGCGTTACTAAAACCACTTCATTTGGATCAAGTGCGAGACAAGCCAATGTGATCGCTGGAGCAGTATTTCTACCAACTGGCTCAAGCAGATATTTGAAATTTGTGATATTTAAATTTTCTATCTGATCCATTGCTAAGTAGTAATGATCAATGTTTGTTATAACAAATGTCCTATCACAAATTTCACTATTTCGCAGTGCTGTTAGCTGAAAAAGAGACCTATCATCAAATAATTTAATAAATTGTTTTGGCATCAAAGTCCTGCTAATAGGCCATAACCTCGTACCAGAACCACCGCATAATAATATATTAGTCATAATTTATTTCAACTTTAAATTAATATTAAAAAATCTATTTAATTTAACCAAAAACTCACTTTTAAATAGATAAATTTAATGACCTTCACTCGCTAGATTAAAGCACCTCTCTCATCTTATGCGTTAGCTCCAGGCTCGCTTCGATCTCGGCGCGTTTTGCCATGACGCTTTCTATATTTATGCTTAAATTTAGCCCATTTTCGTCGCCAAATTTCTTTAGCTCGCACCAAATTTCTTTGATGATCTCGCAGCTACTAGCTAGGTAGTCAGAGCTTAAATTTAGCCTCTCCTCAACCGAGCTTGGCACGCTCACTCCGAGCCATTTGATAAATTCAAGCGTTTTTGCATTGCCAGCTGTGCTAAATGTAAGAAATATCGGCTCGCTTATCTTTGCAGCCGCGCAATCCTCTAAAAATTTACGCGCTAGCTGTGCGTCAAATATCGCTTGCGATATGAAAAATTTAGCTCCAGCTGCGATCTTTTCACGCATCCTTTGTGGCTCATCGCCCTTTTTTCCGTGGCGCTCTGCGATACAGACACCGCCTACTGCCAACTCTTTAAATTCGCTAGCGATTTCATAGGCGCGAGCTAAATTTAGCCTCACTTTTTGCGTGCTTGAAGTTGCCCCCACTAGCACGTTTAAATTTGAGCTTTGAGCCTTAAGCGCTGCGCGAAATTCATCCTCGCCGTATCCGCTAGCCACGCGGTAAAATATACTAGGAGTAGCGACATTTAGGTACTTTTTGTAGTAAATTTCTGGGCTTAGCGTCCCACTAAACTCAAATGTCCTCTCGCTATCATTTCTCTCGCTCTCGTCTTGCACCTCGTAAAGCACGAGCCCATCGGCCTTGATATCATTTATCCGCCCGCTCCAGCGCTCTGAGATCTCACGCAGCTTTGCCTCTTCAAATTCAGCCTTTGGCGGCGTAAGGCCATATAGCACGAGCCCTTTTTCTTTATTTAAAATTTTCTCTTTTAGCATTTTCTCACTTTTGAACTAGATCAGCCCTCATCACCACGCCAACAGAACTTTTTGATGACATGCAGACAAACTCGTCTTTTAGGTATTTCGCATCGGCTCGCCAAAAGCTTACGATATTTGCCACGTCGGCATTTTGCTTTTTAGCAGCTATCATATATCTTTTTATGACAGCGACAAAAGCCTCTTGGCAATAGCCCTTTATATCTCCGCTATCAGTGATAAATCTTTGAACCTTTACATTTGCCTTTATTACGCTTTTATTTTGGTCGTTTGAGCCAAACTCAAGCCTCACATTTTCAAAGCCTGCTAGCTCTTTTTTGGCAGCTTCTAAATTTAAAGCCTCGCTGATACTATAGATATTTGTTTGCTTGTACGCACCTTTGTTGAGTGGTATAGAGTGGCGTCCAGAACTACATCCGGACGCAAATATAACTAATATTACAAATAAAAAAATCCTTTTCATTTTTCAATTCCTTTTTAATTAAATTTTATAGACCTCTTACGATCTTGACGGCTTCTACCATGTTTTTAAGGCTTGGCTCGACCTCTTCCCATTTTCTAGTTTTTAGGCCGCAGTCTGGATTGATCCAAAGTTGCTCTTTTGGCAAGACCTCAAGCAGAGCTTTGATCTGAGCGACGATCTCCTCGACACTTGGCACGCGTGGGCTGTGGATGTCGTAAACGCCAGGTCCGACCTCTTGTTTGTAGCCAACGGCTTTGAAAATTTTAAGTAGCTCGTTGCCACTTCTTGCCGTCTCGATACTGATAACATCAGCATCCATTGCCTCGATAGTCTTGATGATATCGTTAAATTCAGAGTAGCACATATGCGTGTGGATCTGAGTTTTTGCCTCAGCTGAGCTTACTGAAAGCTTAAAGCAATCAACCGCAAATTTCTCATAAGCTGGGATATTTTCAGCTCTTAGCGGATAGCCCTCTTTAAACGCTGCCTCATCGACTTGGATCACTCTGATGCCCGCATTTTGAAGGTCTGCGATCTCGTCATAGATACAAAGTGCGAGCTGTTTTGCTACCTCGCTTCTTGGAAGATCGTCACGCACAAAGCTCCAGTTTAGCATAGTCACAGGACCTGTTAGCATGCCCTTCATTACGTGTTTTGTGATACTTTGAGCGTATTTCATCCACTTAACAGTCATCGGCTCTGGGCGGCTTACGTCACCAAAGAGGAGTGGTGGCTTGACGCAACGGCTGCCGTAGCTTTGTACCCAGCCATTTTGGCTAAATGCATATCCGCTGATCTGCTCGCCAAAGTACTCAACCATGTCGTTTCTCTCTGGCTCGCCGTGTACTAGCACATCTAGGCCGATATCTTCTTGGAATTTCACGCAGTGATCGATATATTTTTTGATGCCTGCTTCATAAGCGGCCGCGTCGATCTCGCCTTTTTTGAAATTTTGGCGAAGTACGCGAAGATCAACCGTTTGAGGGAAGCTACCTATCGTTGTTGTTGGTAAGATGCCGTATTTTAGCGTTTCACGTTGAATTTTGATGCGGTCTTCAAATTTCTCATCACGTTCAAATTTGCTTAAATTTTTGATACGTTTTTGAACACTTTCAGAGTGGATGAGCTTTGAAGTAGCGCGAGTTTTAACTGCATTTTTATTCTCTTCGTAAATTTTTGTTTCGCTCTCATCAAGCTTCTCGCCATTTGCTAGTTTTGTGATGATCTTGATCTCATCAAGCTTCTCAACCGCAAAGCTTAGCCAGCTTTTGATCTCTGGGTTTAAATTCTCTTCATATTTTAGAGTGTATGGCACATGTAGAAGCGAGCATGAAGTGCCTATGTAAAAGTCTTTGCCGCCTATTTTTTCTGAAATTTCACGAACAAGTTTTACCTTATCATCGATGTTGCTTTTCCAGATATTTCTGCCGTCGATCACGCCTGCAAATAGCGTCAAGTGGCTATTTTTGATAGTCTCAAGTGCTTCGAAATTTCTCTTGCCGTGGATGAAGTCAAGTGCGATGCCGTAAATTTTAGTTTTAGCCACTTCGCTAACTGCCTTGATCGCATGCTCAAAATATGTCGCAAACACGATCTTGATGTTGCTAGCAACGCCTGTTAGCTCGTTATAAACCTTTGTGATAAGTGGTAAGAGTAGCTCTTCGTTTTTGTCAGTTACGAAGATCGGCTCGTCAAACTGCACTAAAATTTCATCATCAAGCTTAGAAATTTGCTCAAGTAGCTTTTTGTATTCGCCTACAAGTGCGTTAAGGTGCTTAAATGGGCAGCTGCCGTCAGTCGTCTTTGAAAGAGCCAAGAACGTGATAGGGCCGATCAAATTTACCTTGCCTTTTACGCCGTTAGCCTTCGCCTCTTTGTATTCATTTAAAATTTTATCCGCTTTTAGGCTAAATTTACTCTCGTTGCTAAGCTCTGGCACGATGTAGTGGTAGTTTGTGTTAAACCACTTTGTCATCTCCATCGCAACGCCACTTTTGTTGCCTCTTGAGCAAGCAAAATATTGCTCCAAGCCGCTTAAATTTGCAAATCTTGGAGGCGTAGCGCCAAAAGCGATGATGTTATCAAGCATTAGGTCGTAAAATGAAAAATCATTAACGCTAATAGCCGAAATGCCAGCATCTTGTTGATATTTCCAGTGTCTTTGGCGAAGCGTCTTTGCAGTCTCTTGCAAATTCTCTTCACTAAAGCCCTCTTTGCCAGCCCAAAAGCCCTCTAATGCGCGCTTTAACTCTCTTTTCTCTCCGATTCTTGGAAAACCTAAAACATAACTTTTTATCATTTTTATCCTTTATAAATTTCTATTTTTTAAATTAAATCTGTGCTCTGCACAGCAACCTTGAATATTTTTATGCAGGTATATCCCTGCGCCCCAAACCCCCAGCACGTTCAATGTTGTTGCGCTGCGCACAAGTCTGGGTCACCCCAAACATGGTGGATGACACCCGCTTCTTCTTAAACTAAAGTAAAATTTATAAAAAACCCTACTAAAAAGGTCCTTGCCAAATTTCAGGCACTGCTTAGCTTTGCTATTAAAAATGCAGTTACAATGCAGCGGACCTGCTAGCAAAAATGGATTTATATCAATGTGAAAAAATGTAAAATTATTTAAAAATTTGCGTGTTTTTTGAAAATCGCTGATATGTTTTTTGCCGAGATTAACGAGCTTTATGCATGGGACAAGGCATCAGCGTTTTTCCTTTGTAGTGAATTTTTGCCGCATTATAAACGCTCTTTGCCAAATTTTTGTTTAAATTTGGGCGCTACTAAATTTCACGCCCAAAACTTTTAGTCTTTTTTGCCTTTGTTTAGGGATTTTAGCTTAGCGTCCATGTCGGCTGTAAGCATAGTAAAGACCTTGTTTGTAAGCTCCATTGTGAGATCTTTAGCTTCTTGCATAGTCTTTTTACTAAATTCATTTAAGAGTTTGTCCGCTTTTTTCTTATCTTTTTTATAAAGCTTTACGTACTCATCTTCAAATTTAGCCTGTTTTACCGCCAACTCTTTTTCAAATTTAGCGTAGGCCTCTTTTACCACTGGCGAATACTTCTCATAGTCAGTCATTACAAGGGTTTGAAGCTTTCTATAAACCCAGTATATCGAAGTATCATCAGCGTCGTATGAGCCGTCTGAGTAGCCTTTTATAAAGCCATCAAGCCCCTCGTAATACGGCAAATAAACGCTAAGATCAGCCATGCCAAGAGCGACGTAGGTCACGCGGCCGATCTCTTTTGGTAGCCACGGGCGCACCTGCATGACGTGAGACTCGTATGTTCTAAAGACGCTTATAGCGCGGTAGATGTTTTTCTTGTCTTCATCTTTGCTAGCGTAGTTGTCAAACGCAGTGCCGTCGTAGTGAGCTCTCATTGCAGCTTTTAGATCTTCAACACTTAGTTTTTTCTCTGGTTTTAAAAATACTGGGAATTTCTGACCATCGGCGAAGTCTTGTTTTAGACTTGGATTAAACATGCTTTGAACCCAGCAAACACGTGGGTAGTTGTAAGTCACATCTCTCTCATCGTCCCTTGTATAGGCCTTTGTGAAGTTAAATTCGCCGTCTTTTGCAGGGTCATAAGTCTTGTTATCGATCGCAAATTTGATCACATCTTTTGCGCCCATGAAATTTGGATCATTTTCTTTGTAAGCGTGAAGTCTGCCTTGGTTTGCAGTGACGAAGTATTCATCTTGTGGGATCTTTGAAGCGATCCATTTATGACCTGTGCCTGTTTCAAAGTACCAAAGCTCGTTTGCATCGATAAATACCACGCCAAAGCCCTCTCCAGCGCCTTTTGTCTCAACTATCTCGCCAAGAAGCTTAACGCCCTCTTTTGCACTTTTGATGCGCGGCAAAAGCACGTCTGGGATGTCATCTTCTGTGATGCCACTCTCTTCGTTGTATGGATCAACTTTTAAAAGCTCATCTTTTGCGTAGATGGTCTCAGTGCCACTAAGTCCTACGCCAGCCTCGTTGTAACCGACTGCACCGTGAAGTTTTGTGTGTGAGTTTGCGATGGTTGTATATCTCATGCCATCTTTTGGGAGCGGATAAGTAAAGTCATTTGCGCCATCATGTGCCTTTGAGCTGTGCATGCCAGTTTGGTTTTTCGTAGCTGGATGTATCAAAAAAACTTGTGCCTTTATAGCCTTGCTATCAGCGCTTCTAGCTACTAGCATAGAGCCGTCGTTTGAGGCTTTATCTCCTACTAAAATGGTAGTGCATGCCAAGCTACTTGTGCCTAAAATCGCACTCATAGCGACGATTGATGCGAGAATTTTCCCTTTCATTTTTACTCCTTTAGTAAAATAAATTTCTTATATGTAATTATATGCCAAATTTAATAATTTAGTTCTAAATTTTAAAATTCTTTTAAGTTTAATGTAAATTTATTGCAAATTTTGTCTAAGTGAAATTTAAATTTTCTAAAGGTATTTTCGCTATAATCCAAATCTTACGCACTTGCGTATAAAATTTCAAAAAGGATTAGCATGCCAAAGATGAAAACCGTTCGCGGTGCTGCTAAGCGCTTTAAAGTAGGTAAAAATAAGATAAAAAGAGGCTCTGCTTTTAGAAGCCACATCTTAACAAAAAAACCTACTAAGCGTATGAGAGACCTTCGTGGCCCACACTACGTGGACAGCACAAATGTCCCAGCCGTTCGCAAAATGCTCGGCGTATAAAGCAGCGTAGATTTAAGTTTTTGACAAAAAAGTCATTCAAACTCCCCCAAATTTAGGGGCAAGACTCACTTCGTGAGCGCCAATTTGTAAAAGGATAAATATGGCAAGAGTAAAAACAGGCGTAGTTAGAAGAAGACGCCATAAGAAAGTTTTAAAGCTAGCACGTGGCTTTTTCAGTGCTAGACATAAACACTTTAGAAAAGCTAAAGAGCAACTAGAGAGAAGTTTAGTTTACGCATACCGCGACAGACGCCAGAAAAAACGTGATTTCAGACGTTTATGGATCGTTCGTATCAACGCAGCTTGCAGGCTAAACGACATTAGCTATTCAAGATTTATCAACGGCTTAAACAAAGCTAACATAGAACTTGATAGAAAAATTTTAGCTGATCTAGCTATGAATGACGCGAAGGCATTTGCGGCACTTGCAAAACAAGCAAAAGATGCTTTGAAATAACACCTTTTCTCCGCTTCGGCGGAGATCTTTTTTTATACACTTTAAATTTTAATAACAAAATTTCTATAAAACTCTTTGTTTTAATTTACTACCCGCGACTTTTACAAACTACTAGCCAAATTTAACTACTAGCAGCCAAAATAGCTAAATTTTGATACTCGTATAAAAGCAGTGTTTAAAAGCTTCAGTAAATAAAATTTCGGCGGAGATTTACCCCACAAAATTTCATATAAATTAATTCTTGAGATATTTAAGTAGCTAAACTCTTAAATGGTTTGTATTTAAATTTTAATCAGCACCGCTGTAAATTTAGTTCGACTGTTGAGCACAAATTTAGTGATATAAATTTGAAAACTTACTTACCGCGACTAGCCAAGAATAGGCTAAAAACTCACTCTAAAAGCTAAATTTCAATACTCGTATCAAAGCAGTGTTTCACTGCTCCACTAAATAAGATTTTAGCGTTTTCTAGCCTAAGTCCAAGCTCTTCGCCACTTTTTGGATAGACTTTTAGGCATTGCGCTGCGTTTAAATTTAAAGTAGCGCCGT
>CAUUZE010000002.1:0-61873 GCA_963549665.1 Campylobacter concisus
ATATAAACCTCATCATCTACGTTTAGAACTCTTACACGGTCGTTTTTATCTATCGCTACAACATCAGATGTGACGCTTTTTACCTTGCCGGCTACAGCTGCCATCTTTATTCCTTACTTTTATTTTTTGATTTATTCTAGTGTTTTTTATTAAATTTGTATATTGTACTTTGGTACAAAGATGGTTTTAAAGGCGTTTTTTAGGAGTAAAAATAGGAATTTAAAAGAAGAATTTGGGCTAAAAAGCCCAAATTTTATACAAGTTGTTTGTTTATATCGTTATCGACATCTATATAGATAGTTTTTGGAGTGTCTGAGCTTGTTTGACCCTCATATCTTGTATATCCATGCTCAACACCACTTTGATTTGTAGCCTCAGTAAATCCTTTTAATGAAACGCTATCTTTGTTGTCGCCGCTTATTTTTAAGATAGTATTTACATCATCAGTGATGCTAAATACATTATCTGCTTTTAAATTTAGTAGCTTAACATCTTGGTTGTCATTGCCATGCTCATCCATGCCAAGCTGGATCTCTTCAAAATTCTTGATCGCATTAGTTAAAGACTTATTATCTATCTTATCAAAGTCGATAGTGCCATCCTTTGCCACTGGACGCATGATAAGTGTATCTGTACCAGTGCCGCCATCTAGGCTTTGAGATAGAGCTGCTCTTGGATTATCAAAGGTAAATACAACCTTATCATCGCCAGCGCCAGCATTTACTAGATCGCCTTTGTTCATGCCAGTATAGCCACTTCTGCCAGCGTCGATGTAGTCGTTGCCACTTCCTGTGGTTATGACGTCGTTGTTATCGCCAGTGATGATTACGTTGTTGCCATTGCCTGTGCGAATTTCATTTTCACCGCGTCCTGCATGTATGACGTTATCGCCGTTTCCAACATTGATGATGTCATTGCCTTCACTTGTTGTGATGACATTGTTATTGTTGTTATTTTTTGCATCTACTATTGTATTTTTAGCGATATCAGAAATTTGTAGATAGACATCACTTGCTTTTACATCGCCGTTAAATACTGCTTCGAAATTTCCATTATCATCAAGCGTTACAGAATTTGCAGTTATGATGTGTCCATCAGCACCTCTTAGTGTGATGCTATCTTTTAGAGCTATGCCTTTTACTGCCTCTTCAAAGTGTTCTCTTAATGTGTAGCTTGCACCAACTCCATTTTCACTTAAATTTCCACTCCATGTGGTTTTATTTGCAGCTGCATCGTAGTGTAATTTTGACTCATTTATCGTTGCAGCTGTTGCATCGATCGTAAATTTAATAGAGTTGTAAAGCAGCTCATCTCCACCTTGATATTTACCATCGATAGAAATTTTATAAACGCCATCAGCCATTTTGCCAGCGGCATCAAGTCTGTTGTTATAGCCTGTAAGTCTATTGTAGTGATCAGGCGTTACATTGCCTATTGGTTTTTCTATCGCTTGAGATAATAGATCTTTTGAAACACCTTTATCAACGTTAGTTGCTACAAATCTAACATCACCAGTGCCCCATGTTATGCCTCTACCGCTATTTAAAAACTCGCTTACAGTTTGATTTTGGCTAGCATTACCAGCTGTTGTGTCCTCTGGGATAACAGCTCTTAGATATGGGATAGCGTCATTTGAAACGATCCTTGAGCCATCAGCTCTAAGGCCACTCTCGCTCATATCCATAGTGCCCCACAACTTCTCAGCTGAGCGGTTATTTGCGTTTGTAGTTGTATCGTTGCCATTTTCAAACTGCGTCATAGTTGGAACTAAAATTTCATTTACATGAGTATATTTTGTACCAGCTTTATCGGTCATCTCAACTTCTATCTTATCGCCTAGTTTTATCTTGTGATCGTACTCAAAGCTTAGCACACCATTGGTTGGTTTAGTTGTGCCAACAGAGATTACGTTAGTATTTCCATCAGCTGTTACGATTTTTATACTCTCGATCTTATCGCCATCCTCATAGTTTTTGAGGTTAAAATTGATCGTATGGTGTTGACCCTCGTTGTCATTTTCGATGATCTTGATGTTTTCTATAGTAACTGGTGTCTTATCAACTACAAATTCGCTAACTATCGTGCTCTTGTCGCCATTTGCAAAGACAGCTGTTGCTTTGATGTTATAGTTGCCTTCCTCTAAGTTATCAGATGTGACTTCAAATTTACCATTTGCAAATTCGCTTTGGCTAAGCTCTTTTGTAAAGACTTTATGTCCATTTTTATCAAGAACAGTGATGATCGCTTTAGTTGCGCTACTGTCTATACTACCTGTAAATGTCGGAGTCTTGTCGCTTAGAACTGGTAGTGGCGCATTAGATGAAAATTTATCAGTTTGAGCGATGTCATCAGTTGTGTATTTATAATATTTAGTTGCGTCGTTTATACCTGTATTTGTATTTGCACTTACAACGCTTGCGTCATCATCGGTAGCGTCTATTAGGTCTGTATTAGCGACATTTAGCTTAGTTGATGATGCCTGCGCCTCGTTGCCTACAAGGTCACTAACTTTTGCTGTATATGTTGCTTTTGGATCGCTTGTTTTAAACTCAACTTCATATTTGCCATCTACCACTTTAGCTGTATGGCTCTCGCCGGTGCTTGATGTGACAGTTACGATCTGTCCGTCTTCTACATTATCCACAGTTCCTGTGATCTTTTGAGTTACTTTATAGACATTTCTTGTTACTGTATCTACATAGCTGTCAAAGTCGGTTGAATTTAGTTTTATACCACTTGCCTCTGAGCCAAGTATGCTCTCAGGTCCTCCATCTTTTGAAACTGTTAGTTTTAGCTTGCCCCAATAGATGTAGTTTGCATAGCTCATATCAAAGTCATAGTAACCTGCTTTATCAACGTGTAAAGTTGTAACTGTGGCTCTATTTTCTGAGTGAATAGTGTCATAATCAACCATAGTAACGCCATCAACCTTAAATCTTACGCTATCATCAGTACCTTTTGCGTCAAATTTATAATCCCCTGGCTCAAGATACATAGTGCCTTTTAAATTTACCATCGCACCAGCTGTTGTGTTTTTGCCATTAGGAGCATCTCTTACGATATGAATATCGCTACCTTTTGCGTTGTCAATGAAGTACTCAAGCGCTTTGAAATTTGGAGCTACCCATTCATTATTTGGAGTTACTACATTACCATCAAGATCGACCTTGCCTATCATATTATGAGCGCCGTCAAGTCCAGAGACTGTTCCAGCATCATTATCAGTGTTATCTCTATCGCCACCTTTGCCTTGTTGGAAATTTAGCTCTTTTGCTTTAAAGCTTGCCCAAGGTTTGGTATTATTCATATAGTATTCTACAAAATCATTTTGCTTCTTACCGTTATGAGCGTATTCTGTATTATTAAAAGCATAAGGTCTTAGCTCAGTACCGCTTACGCCTGGCTCGTAGATGTGGTTAAACCAGAAATTTCCTTTTAGTCCCTCGCTCATCTCAGACTCTTTAACAAGGCTCATCTCAGTTTCAACGTTTATAGTTATTTTTGCAACTGTATCAAGCACGAAATTACCAGTATCGGTTGCAATATTGCCGTCTCTTCCAGTTGCTACTATTTTTACTTCATAATTGCCATCATGATTGCCATCTACGCTTAACTCGTTAGTTGTAAATTTAAATTTACCATCAGCATAGTCGTTTGGATTTAGAGTTTTTGTAAAGACTTCGTGTCCGTCCTTGTCAAGCACGCTAACAACCGCTCTTACAGCTGTAGGCTCAACTGTGCCGCTTATAGTTGGAGTAGCGTCATTTGTGCGAGGTACGCTTGGCGCATCTAAGCTATAATCGCCAGTTATAGTGCCAAAATCATCAGTTAAAGTTTTGATATCAACGCTTATTGGAGGTATGACTGGCGCAACAGGAGTTGCATTGCCTGCGTCATTGCCGTCATTGTAGCCGCCGATTGAGTTTTCTGGAGTTTGAAAGACTCTGTTTGAATCAGGTAAATTTCTATAATCATCAGTAATGTTTGAGTAGTGACCACCCTCTTCAAAGCTAGCTGCACCTAAACTTACGCCGTCTCCGCCAGCGTTGCCACCTTGGTTACCACCAGCTGCAGTCTCTTCAAGATCAGTGATGTTTGCACCATCAAGAAGTGCTTTTTGGATAGCGCTTACATCAGCTACGCTATCGTCGCCAAAGCTATCGTTATGAGCTACGCTCTTGTCTAAATTTAGGGTATCTTTTCCGATGATCGCGATATCTTTGCCATCGTTTGCAGTTATGACTACTTTTGAGTCAAAATCAGTTGTTTGTATAGTCTCACCAAGAAAAATTTCATCGCCTACTTTTAACACTCTTTGTGTGCCGTCCTTTGCAGTTGCGATTACGCTTGATCCTTGTGAGATGCTTTTGATTACGCCTATCCTTGTTGCCATATTGTTTCCTTATTTAAAAATTTTGAATGTATTTTAATATCTTGAGAAAGCTTTGTAAATTGTACTATGGTACTAAAATTTGAAATTTTGTAAGAATTTGCCCTAGTTTTGGGAGACTAGGGCATGAAATTTAAGAGTGTAAGACTATTTCGTCTTTTATCTCGATGGTAAATGTCGTACCATTAGACGTAGCTGAGTACTCTGTATATCCTTCAGAATTTACCCCACCTTTGCTAAAGGCTGACATATCTACTTGATCGCCATTTTCGCCATCTATCCTAAGAGTGCGGTTAGTGCCGTTGCCATTTGTGATATTTAGTACGTCATTTATAGTTAAATTTAGTGTTACATTGTTTTCACTGCCACCAAGAGTAAGTTTCTCAAAGCCAGCTACCTTGCTAAAGTCGATATTTCCAGCAATATCTAGCGTATCAGTACCTGCTCCACCTTGAATGATGATGCCGCCATGCTCCAACTTGCCAGGACCACCCTGAAAAGTCATAGCATCATCATTAACCACGGCATCTTTGCCGATATGTATGATGTCATCGCCACTACCTAGGTTAATAGCACTTACGCCAGGGCTATACATACCGCCCCCTGCTTTTTCTAGACCGCCATTTAAATTTACAACGTCATTACCATCACCCATTTCTATGCCAGCATTTTTAAGAACAGCACCCTTGTCGATATTTAGTGTATCGTCTCCTGCACCCATTCTTACGCCAACATAGTGGCTAACTAGGTTATTATCGCTACTCGTATAAGTACCACCAAGTGTAGTGCCTGCGCCAAATGTTATAGTATCGTTGCCATCATCAGTATTTATGCTTAAGCCACCAGATTTGTTTTCGCCATTGAAATTTATGGTGTCATTGCCCTTTCCTGTATCTATATCGGCATAGCTTGAAGCGTCAGCCTTGCTTAGAATATTACCACCATTTAAATTTATCGTATCGTCGCCGTCTCCGTACCTTAAACCAACCCTATTTGTAGCGGTTAAATTTGATATGTTTGCAACTGATGAGACGCCGCTAAATGAACCAATACTAGCTTGATCTACTGTAATATCATCTATAACGATATCTTTAGATGAAAAGTAGTTAGCGCCCCCAGTATATGATCCGCCTTTTACTTCAAGATGATCTTGTGCATTAGCTGTAACGTGATCTCCTATGATATTAGTAAGTTTGACATTTTGCACGCCAAGATTAACATCTGCAGCGGTATTTACGCCAAAATTTATCTCTACATTTCTAAATGTAGAGTCTGAAAATTCTACATTACTAGTTTCGCCAGCTTTTGTGTAGCTAGTTGCAGTATCTAAGCGAACATCTTCTAAGGTCACATAGCTTCCCTTGGCGGTATTTTCACCAGCATTCATATTTATAAACACTTTTTCAACTTTTACGCCATCTTTAAAATTTACAGTGTCGTCGCCATCACCCATAGAAACAGTATTTTTATTTCTCCAGTCAGAGCCTACACCGGTAATATTTGCATTTATATTTAGCTCATTAGTACCCGAGGCATCATGTGCGTTGTAGCTTGGATCATTTGTTGTTGCACCAAGATTAATTGAAGCTTTGTTCATGGTTAGATCAGCATTGATATTTACCACATCATCGCCACTATAAAGATCTATACTTGTACTATTAGCGTTTGAGCCGCTATTTGCTGTGCCACTAATAGTAACCTCTTTATCAAAATTTACCACGTCGTTACCAGAGCCGGTATTTAAGTGTAAATTCTCTAAATTTGCTTTTATACTAACCGTATCATCACCATCATTTGTGTTTAAATTTGTATGGTTTGCGATATTGCCTTTGATATCTTTATTTAGCTCGATGTTGTCATCGTTATCTATGATTTTGCCTTCAGCCATATTTGCATTAGTTGTTGGTAGCAAATATCTACTGCTTGGCGTAACGCTTAGTTTTACACTCTCTTTAAATACTGCAAAGTTATCAACCATATCAGTTTTTGGCACATTATCGATAGTCATAATTTGAGGGCCAGTGTTCTCACCCTCGTTTTGGTTGTGATGTAAAGGACCTTTTGTAGTGTCTTGACCGTTATCGTCAAGCACCTTTATCCTTACTTGCACTTTTGAGATATCTTCTATATTTACGCCAGTTATCGTGTAGCCTGCTAGTGGATGAAATGTCGCACCATTGTCAGTCGAGTACTCAACTACGCTTGAATAATCCTCTCCTCTAGTGCCACCAAGGAAATTTAAACCTAGGTCTGTTGTCTCGCCACTTGGGCTTACTGGAGTGCCTGATAGACCTAGTTTATAAACAAGGTAGTGTCCGCCCTCGCCGTTTGCCCCTGCGCCGCTCTCTCTTACCTCGCTAGCAGCAGGATCGATGCTAGTAGTGATCTCTACTGCGCCAGGACGAGGCGTGATGACTGGAGGATTAGCAGGTGAAGGAGTGCCTGGAGTTACGGTGACGCCAGGAGTGCTTGGAGTACTCGGAGTTGGTGGCGTTACTGGGGTACTCGGCGTGACAGGTGTAACTGGTGAGATAGGAGTTGTCGTATCCACATCTGTGCCTGCATCGTTATAGCCGCCTATTGAGTTTTCTGGAGTTTGAAAAGCTCTATTTGCGTCGGTTAAATTTCTATAGTTTTCATTGATATTTGAGTAGTGGCCGCCCTCAGCAAAGCTTGCAGCTCCCAAGCTCACGCCATCTCCAGTAGCGTTACCACCGCCTTGGTTACCACCAGCTGCAGTCTCTTCAAGGTCTGTGATGTTTGCGCCGTTTAGTAAGGCTTTTTGGATAGAGGCTATCTCTGGGTTGTCACTAAGTGCGTTTGCTTCTTTATCTAGGCTCAGACTTTCGCCGTTTTGCAAGCTGACTTCTTTACCGTCATTTGCTGCGATCACTGCTTTTGCAGAGCCATTAGCCTTTATCGTTTCGCCTTCAAAAATGCTATCGCCCACCTTCAAGACTCTTTCGTTGCCGCTTTTATCAACAGCTACGACTTCACCGCCTAGGATATTTTTGATAACGCCTAACTTTTGCATCTTAGTGCCTCCCTTTGGATTTTATTGATCTATATCAAGATTTTAGCTAAGAAAAAAATTTAGTTATATTGTACTTTGGTACAATACACTTAAGAAAAGCCTAAGTTTAGGGGTTAATAATGTGTAAATTTTTTACAAATGTGTGAAAATTTTTATATTTATCTATATAAATTTTAAAATTTTAAGTTTTTGTTCATCAAAATGGCATAGTAGTTGATAAAATAACCCAAAAATGTCACAAAATTTTTTTCATTTTAAACGCATAAATTCTTAATCAAAAAAGCCTTTATCTAGCCTTATTACCGCTAAATTTAGCCTTTTTATATCAAAATGTTTTTTATTTATAACTATCATAAATTTATACCCACTTGTGACATAAATTTTCTTAAGTTTATCTATCAAATTTTGCAAATTTTCATCTCTTTTTCTATAAATTTTAGCTAGTAGTGACATAAATTTATCACTACCTTTAAGATATTATTAGATAAAAATATTAATTTTACTATTTTGAATTTATGCTTTTTCACACTCAGCTACTAAGATATACCCACTCTCGCTGATGTTTTTAAATTTCACGCCAAGCTCGCGTTTTAGGCGAAGCACGACATTTTGTATGGCGGCCTTGCTCACCTCGGTGCTATCATAGACAAATTCCTCTATCATCTCGTAGGTGACAAGCTTGTTTAGGTTGTAAGCAAATAGCCAAAATATCTTATTTTGCAAGAAGCTAAGGTATAGCTCGCTGCCGTTTTTATAAATTTTCTCTCTTTTTAAATTTATACTTACCTTATCGCTTAGGCGCACCAGCTTCTCATCTCGCTCGAAGCTTAGGCTTATCAGCATCGATCTAAGATCCTTTATATCGATAGGTTTTTTCAAAAACAAGGTCGCGCCCTGCTCATAGCTCTTGATCAAATTTTCATCGCTATCATACGAGGTAAAGACGATAAATTTCTGATGAGGTTTTAGCTTTTTTATCTCATTCATCATCTCAAAGCCATTTAGCACTGGCATGTGAATGTCGCTCATCACGATGTCAAAGCCCTGTTTTTTAAATTTCTCCAGCCCATCTTGCCCATCTTTTGCGCCTACGACCTGACCACAGTATGGCTTAAGCCCAGTGATGATGAGCTCCCTTGCCATCTCGTCATCCTCAGCTACTAAGATAGATACTTTTTTTAAAATTTCTAGCGCCTCTTGCATCTTTTAACCCTTTAAATTCTTATCAAAGCTTAGCTCAAAAATCGTTGGCTTTAGGTTGTGCGCAAGCGTGATGTCGCCATTTAGCTTCTCACGCGCGAGCTTTTTAGCAAAGTAAAGTCCTATGCCATTTCCTTGCTTTTTAGTCGTGTTTAGCCATGTAAAAATTTTCTTACTCATCTCGTAGCTCACGCCGCCGCCATTATCATAAACGCCGATGTAGCACTTATCTTCAAAGCTTCTAAATTTAAGCTCTATCACGCGTTTTAGCGGCTCATCTTTGTAGCTTTCAACTAGTGAGTCTTTTGCGTTGTGGATTAGGATTAGCAAAATTTGCTGGATGATGTTTTCTATCTGGCAAACCTTCATCTCTTCAAAACCGCTAAATTTCACGCTCACATTTGCACGGCTAAGCTCTGTGTGCATAAGCGTTATTAAATTTCTAACGCTTGTTTGAATGTCAAATTCACTCACATTTTCAGCGCTTTTGTAAAAATTTCTAAAAATTTCGATTGTTTTTGAAAGAAGCTCGATCGAGCTTTGCCCTTTTTTTAATAAATTTAAAAGCTCCTCATCACTTAGCTTGTCCTCTTTTTTTAGCATTATCGCCGAGCTTAGCATAAGTTTTAGCGAATTTACTGGCTGGATAAACTGATGACTTATGCCGCTTATCAGCTCCCCAGCCTCGCTCATCTTGGCTCTGTGCGCTAGCAAGGTCTCATACTCATCTTGCACCTTTTTTATCTTGTTATACATGAAGTTGTGCAGGCTGTTTGCCAAAAATGCAAGTGCGACGAAGGCAAAGAGTAAATTTAGGGCGTTTTTTAGCGCCTCTCTTGTCATGGCTAAAATTTCTTCTTCGTTGTTCGTGCCAGCTCCGATAAACCAGTTCATCGTCGGTATCTCGGCTACTTGGATCAAATTTTGCCCTATCTTTAGGCTAGTGATGTCCTCATCTTTTAAAAATAGCTCTTTAAATTTCTCCTCGATCTCTCTTTTTAGCGTCGCATCAGCCATCGATGTGAGGATCTCGCCGCTGTGAGTTACTAAAAATGAGTAAGAATTTGGCGCAAGACTAAAGTTTTTGATGCTATCAAAGATAGTGCCTATGCGCACGACGCCGCAAAGTGCTGCTTCAAATTTCGCGTCTTTTTCAACTGGCACGCATAAATTTAAAGTTGAGTCTTTTAAAATTTTGTGATTTTGCATGAAATTTACGCTTGGGGCATTTGTATTTTTTGTCTCGACATACCAGATAAGCCCCGCTCGCTCACGCTTTGACATTACCTCTTCTGAGATCTTTTGCCCATCTACAAAGATCTCGCCATCCTCTCTTAGAAGCTGCATGAGATCAAATTCTTTCGCATTTTCTTTAAAGAGCTTTATGAAATTTGCCACTCTAGTATCGTCATCTATGATATTAGAGTTTTGGATAAATTTTGACGCACGGATGAGTGAATTTAAGCGCTCATCAAGCCAAATTTGAAAGTTGCTAACGATATTTTTACTAACTGCGATATTGTTTTTATCAGATAGCTCGATGATCTTTTCTTTTGCATTGTTGTAGCTATTTAGCCCAAGAAACACGACAAAGAGACTTGCTAGCAAGATGATCGCATAAATTTTAATATTTTGTGATTTTAAATTAATACCCATGCGCGCAGTATATCCTAAGTTAGCCCAAAAATAGGGCTAACTAAAATTTATTTCATAAAAGATAAGAGCTTTGAAACAAGCATAAGTGCAAGCACAACAAAGCAAATACCAAAACCAAGCAGCGTGCAATCCGCCATCGACATAAATTTAGAAGACGGCACAAGATACCAGCCATCTGCGTAAAGATCCACTATGCTCTTTTGCAAATCGCTTAGCACCGCGCCATCAGGCACCATAGGGCTGTCATAGCCGCAGTCGCCCGTTGGCATAAACCAGTCTGGCGCCCACTTCTCAAGTGGCAAACCAAATGGATAGTGCGGCTCAGTCGAGCAGCCCTGCACGCCAAATGGATCATCGCCATGCACTGCGTCGTGGATTTTGGCTAGCTTTACGCTATACATTATGCCCTGCACCGCTCCCCAAAAGGCAAAGACGTAGCCAACTAGAGCAAAGAGTAAATTTTTAGGGTTTATGATAGCGATCACGCCGCCAAGCGCCATACACAAAAAGGCAAAACGTATATAGACGCACTGCTCGCAAGGAGGCATATAAGCGTAGTTTTGAAAGAGCGAGTGCGCTATAACGACAAGCACGACGCTTACAAAGACTAGGATCGCCCAAGAGATGCGTGAGTCTTGAAATTTAGCCATTTTTTTAAAAAAGCTCATGTGGCGCCTTATTTTTTAAGAAGCTCTTCGATGAGTGCTGCCATGCCGTCAAGCGAGCTGATTGATTTTGTCATGATGAGATATTTGCCATTTACGACAAATGCTGGCACGCCTTGAATTTTAGCCACATCATAGCTCTCATCCCACTTTTTAAGTAGCTCAGTCACTTTTGGATTAGCCAGCTCTTTTTCGTAGTCTGCTTTGCTAACGCCAGCTGCATCAAGTCCAGTCTTTAAAAAGCCCTCAGCGTCTTTGCCATCGCTCCAGCGCTCTTTTTTGTCATGATAAGCTTTGTAGTAGGCAAATTTAGCCTTTTTAAATAGCGAATTTTCATCAAACAAGCTAACACCTTTTGCCTCGTCCATAGTGATAAGCACGGCAAAGACCTTGCTCGCAACCTCGCCGTAATCGCCCTTTGTCTTTAGGTGAAATGGCTCGTATTTTAGTCCAGGGATTTTCTCAACTACCTTCGGAGTGACGCTCTTGTCGTATTTGTAGCAAAATGGGCAAGCGTAGCTAAAAATTTTAACTAGCGTGTTTTGTCCCACACTTAGTGGCTTTTCAAGCTTGACGTAGTCCTCGCCCTCGCTAAATGCACTAGCACTTATCGCACCAGCAACTGCAACGGCAAAGATAGCCTTACTAAATTTAGATAGAAAACTCATGATGATCTCCTTTGGATGATTTATTTTGAGTTATTCTACAACCAAGCTCAACCGCACTTTTAACGCTAGAATAAATTTTGGCTGAAATTTATTTATTTTAAATTTGTTATGATGGATTTGGTGATTTTGTATTTTGTTAAATTTATAAAAATAATATACGTTATCAATAAAAATTATTATTTACATATTTTAATTATTTGGTTATAATCGCCTCAAATTTTATCAAAATAGGAGTCAAAATGAGACAGTATGAAACATACAAATGCGAGAAATGCGGCAACGAGATCGAAGTTCAAAAAGTTGGCGGCGGCACACTAACCTGTTGCGGCGAAGAGATGAAGTGCATCACTGAAAATTTAACAGCGGTAAATTTAATGAAGGCATTTGCTGGCGAGTCACAAGCTAGAAACAAGTATGAGCTTTACGGCGACCTAGCTAAAGAAGCAGGCTATCACGCGATAGCTAGACACTTTTATGAGGCAGCTGAAAACGAGAAATGGCACGCAAGGGCTGAATTTAAAAAATATCACGAGATGATGAACGATCCGATCGATAAGATGGATAAAAATTTACTTGACGCTGCAGCTGGCGAAAACTACGAGCATACAACGATGTATCCAGACTTTGCAAAGATCGCAAAAGAAGAAGAGCTAAGAGATGTTGAAAGGCTATTTAACGCGATCGGCAAGGTTGAAGTAGAGCATGAGAGGGAGTATTTAGAGCTTAAAAAGATGCTTGATGAAGAGGGCTTTTTTGAGAGCGACGAAGAAGATATTTGGGTTTGCGAGGTGTGCGGACACGTTCACAGAGGTAAAAAAGCTCCAGGCGCTTGCCCACTTTGCAAAGCTCCAAAAGAGTATTTTAAGCGCGAATTCTTAGGCTAAAAAGCCAAAAAATTTAGCCAAGGCGCTTGTCTTGGCTAAATTTAATAAATTTAAATCTATTTAAAATAAAAAAGTTATATAATCTCCTTAAATTTTCACAAGGAGAAAGAGATGAAAAAATCACTTTTAGTTTTAACTACTCTTGGCTTTGCACTAAGCCTAAACGCTGCAGATCTTACAGATACTTGCAAGTCTTACTTCTCAGACATCGATAAGATGGTCGAAGCTTACAAACAAGCTGGCCAAGAACAACAAGTAAAAATGTATGAGGATCAAAAGAAACAATCAATGGATCAACTAGCTTCTTTACCAAAAGAGCAACAAGACGCTACTTGCAAACAAGCTAAAGAGATGTTTGCTCAAGTAATGGACCAAATGAAAAAACAAGGTCTTTTAAAATAAACCTTCACGTGGCTAGGCTCTCTAGCCACTCTTTCTATTAAATTTTACTTCTCGCTTTTACATATCAAATTTGCTAGCTTTGCAGCCAGTGGCGCTACGAAAAATATCGCAGGATAGGCGACTATAAAGGCTTTTGAATATTCTACTATCCAAATTTGCACAAAGCCATCAACAAAACCAAAGTGCAAATATGTCATCGCAAAAGAGATGATAAACGCCATAATTGCCGACATTATAAAGGTAAAGACATATCTATAAAATTTTACTGGTATCAAATTTCCACCTAAATTTATTTACAAACAAAGCTACTTGCCTTGCTCGCGTCACCGCCCACGTATGTAGCCACCTTTGGATACGCACACACTAAAAACTCCTTGCCGGCGCAGCTCTTGCTTTGTGCCAGCATGCTCTTTGGCGCTTCGCCCATTTCATGCCACACCTCAAGCGCACCAAGCGGACCCACGTCTATGCCGTTGCCGCTCTCACTCCACATCTTTCATCTCACTATTTAAAATTTTCACATCTTTTAAACTCTCGCATCCTGCCTTATCAAGAGCAAAAGCCGCAGTGCTAAAAAGTGCCAAGGCGCAAAAAAGTGAAATTTTCTTCATGACATCTCCTAAAATTTTACCTTGCTAAATGAGGTCTCGTTTTTTAAACCAAAGCCGTCAAATTCATCTATCAGCCCCGCTCGCTCTTTGGCGTAAGCCTTGTAGTTTGCGCTGTGGCGGTAGCTTTCAAAGCTAGCTTCGTCTTTGTAAATTTCAACCAACACCCACTTGTTAGGTGCGTCTTTTTGACTAAAGGCAAACTGGGCAAGTGCGCCATCATCTACGCTTTTTTGCATATATTTTTTCACTAGCTTTTCAAATTTCGCATCGCTCTTTGCCTTAAGGCTTAAATTTGTGATGTGAAAGTAGGCATCTTTTAGGCGCTCTGGGGTTAAATTTTTAGAAAAAGTAGCCCGTTTTTTCAAGCTTATAGCCTTTTTACTAGCCAAAATTTCAGCGCTCGCACTTACAAATTTCTTATAGTGCGCTGAAGCTACATGCTTTTTATAAGCCGCCTCGTCCTTGTAAAACTCGATCAGATAAAATAGCTCTGGCTTGCTCTTTGAGCTCATAAAAAATATAGCCTGCGTGTCTGGCTCGCTCTTTGAGCTTAGTATATTTTCCCTACCAAGCCGCTTTAACAAGGTCTTATTATTTGGCGTCACAAGTAGCTCGTAAAAACTTATCTTAGCCTCCGCCCCAAAGGCAAAAGCCGCCAAAACCGCTAGTAAAAATAGCTTTTTAAACATCAAATTCCCCTTATCACTTCGCCTTTTTCATATCAGCCTTAGCTTTTATCTCTTCTGCGCCTTTTAGATCGATCTGTGCTTTTTTAAAGGCTTTACGTGCTTTTTCTAAGCGGTTAGAGTTTTTGACACTTGGGTTATCAGCATAGGCTTTTTCTGCCTCTTCAAGCTCAAATTCCTTTTTGCCATAGTTCTTTTGTGCTTTTTCAAGGTTGTTTGTAGCTTTATTGCCACCTAGTAGTTCAGCCTTTGAGGTGACCTTACCAGTTACTGGGTTTCTACCGATAGTCCTATCTAGTTCGCGTTTAGCTCTAGCAGCAGTTCCACGATTGACAAAACACTCTTCTTTTCCACCAATTAATCTTCCACCTATATCAAGCGGTAAATTTTTTGGATCATCACAATCAACTACTTCTTCTTTAGCTTCTCCTCTTAAATGTTTATTAAAAACATCAGATCCATCATAGGCATTTAAATTTATGCAACCAAGAAAACCTACAACAACTGCTGCAATTAATGCTTTATTTCTCATCTTTACTCTCCTTGAAAATTTTTAAATTTCTCATACTTTCTCCTTTAAATTTATCTCTCAACCACTCTTTTTATCCAAGCAAAAAGCTCGTCTAAATCGTAGTCGCCACCGTGTCCTTGCCCCCAGACCGCTTCAAAATCAACCTCCTTGCCAGCATTTTTAAGCGAGAGTGCGAGCATAGCAGGCACGGCAAGGGCTAGGTCGGTGTCGTTTGTGCCCTGCCTTATGCGGTAAAATTTCGCCGCCTCTTTGTTTTTAGTGTAGTTCATCGCATTCATCATCTTTATGACGCTAGCCTCCGCCATCTCGCCCACGCTGCGCTCTTTTGCAAATTTAGTAAAGTGCTTTGCAGGCGTTTTGCTGTCGCCAAAAAGGTCGTTTTCAGCATTTTCAAGAGCTAGGCCGTCAAAGGCAACTGGTGCTTTGGCACGCTTTAGCGAGGCGATGAAGTCTTCTAGCTTAAATGTATATCCAAGCGAGCAACCCTGCGTGTCAAGAGTTATAAATTTAGGCGTAAGCGTGCTTTTATCGCTGCTTTTTGTAGCGGTAAATGCCTTTGAGATGAGGGCGTTTATATACTCTTTGAAGCTGCCCTCGCCATTTTCATCAAGGCTTAGCGTATGGCCTTTGGCGTCTTTTAAATTTAGCGAGTTTAGATAGGCTGGGAATTTGACTTTTAACTCACGTGAGAGCTCTTTTTGCGTGGCGTTTAGCTCGCCTACTATCATCTTTGGCTTTTTGCTTCTGTCGTTAAAGCTAGCCGCGTCAAGACTTGCAAAATCAATCCTTTCAAATTTATCCAAATCCCCAAACATCCACTCATACGCCTCGTCCTCATGCTCTAAATTTGTAACAGGACAGTAGGCTGAGACGGCATAAATTTGATCGTCCGCCTTCGCAGCGCCTAGCTCGCTAAGATATGGCTCGTACTCTTTTGCGTTTGCGCTAGTGCCTAGAAGTGCTGACATCGCTCCGCCTGCACTCGTGCCATTTGAGATGATCTTGTTTGCGTCGCCTGGCATAAATTTATCGTTAAATTTAAGGTATCTAACGGCCGCTTTTAGATCGACTATCGCAGCTGGGGCTTTGCCGATGAAGCACTCGCCATCTTTTAGCGTCCTGCCCCTAGCGCCAATGCTTGCCACGACGTAGCCTCTAAGAAGCGCTTCAAGAGTGGCATTTGGCTTTTCGTTTTTGGTTTCTGGCCTTTGAGGTTTGGCTGGCATGTAGCCACCGATAGCGTTTGGCATAAAGATAGCGCTCTTTTGATCGCTAAATTTACCCTCTGGCACGTAGAAATTTAAGACCTCATAGTCGCTCGTTGGCTTTGCCACATAGACTATGCCCTCGTAGGCTCTAAATTTAAGCGTCCTCTCGCCAACTTGCACGCTTTTTAGCTCAAATTTACTCTCATCAAATTTAAGTTCATTTCCAAAGCAAGCACCTACCAAACAAACCGCCAAAACTAGGCATTTTGCACTTTTCATACTTCGTCCTTTAACCGATAATGGCTGCCTTTTCCTCAAATTTCGCCGCTCCGTCAGCATAAAACTGCCCGCCAGCTATGTAGTGAGGCGTCCTTAGCCCATCATCTAAATTTTCAAATTTTCAGTGACCGCCCTCGAAAACGCGCGTATCGGCGTAGGCTGCCATGACTTTGGCCTTAAAGAGGTCAAACTCACTCTCGTTTTTGGCGTCTTTGATGATCTCGCAAACCATGTAGGCTGCGCACTCTTTTAGCAAAGGCACGCCATTTTCGTAAAACATCTCCACACCAGCAAGCTTGTTTTTGTCGCTGTGCATGCTGGTCGTGCCAAGTCTTGCGATAAGGGCAGTATCTTTGAAAAATGGCACGCAAAGGCCAAATTTACCGCTCTTTTCAAAAAGCGTGCGTGTAAATGAGCCAGAGGCTACGACTGCTGTTACCTTGTCGTAGTCTAGCGGGCAGACCCAAGAGGCGCTCATCGCGTCTACGACGCCCTCGTGGCTTGCGCAGATGATGAGCGTTGGGCCGTGGTTGATTAGGCGGTAGGCCTTGTTTAGATCAACTTTTTGTAGTGCCATTTTGCTTCCTTGATTTGGCTTTATTTGTCTATATTTTTTGCATCATACTTGACCGCATAGTCAAATTTTGGCTTACTTAGACTAAACTCAAAGCTATCTCTATCGACCGAGCCAACGCAGTAATGGCTATCATAAAGGCGAAGCAAAAACTCCGCCATCTGCTCACTCGTGTGGTACTTTTTAAACGCCTTGTCGTAGTCGTAGCTCTCTTTGCTAGTTGCCACCATGCCAAATTCTGTCTTTGTGGCAGCTGGGGCTAGCACTTTTGCTTGCATCTTTGCCTGCTTGTCTTGTGCTAGCTCGTGGTAAAGTCCCTCACTAAAGGCGCTTACGAAAAATTTGCTAGCGCAGTATGTGACGGCGTTTGGCACGATCTTGTAGCCGCCTATTGAAGAGATGTTTATAAGCTGTGTATCTTTGTCTTTATACTTTTTCGTAAAGAGCGTTGAGAGCGTCACAAGAGAGATGATGTTTAAATTTATCATCTGCGTGATCTTGTCTAAATTTTGCTCGCCAACCTTGTTATAGTCGCCAAAGCCAGCATTGTTTATAAGCGCTTTTAGCTCAAATTTTTCTAAATTACGCCAAAGAGCTAGGACATTTTCTTGCTTTGAAAGGTCGCAAAGCTCTATCAAAACCTCTACGTCTGCAAATTTAGCTATCTCGCTTTTTAGCTCCTCTAAAAGCTCCCTGCGTCTTGCAACTAGGATCAAATTCTCCCCGCGCCTTGCAAATGCCTTTGCCACAGCTGCTCCTATGCCTGAGCTTGCTCCAGTGATGGCGATGTATCTTTTCACTTCGCATACTCCACTGGGCTATAAATTTTGACGCCTTCGCTGTGGTCATCTTGCGTTACTTGCACGATCACTTTAGCGATATCAGCTGCCTTCATCGGACGATACTCGTCAAAAAAGCCTTTTGGGATAAATTTAAACGCCTTTATCGCTAGATACTCGCCAAGTCTAAAGTCCTTTCTCTCAGCCTCGATAAGTGGCAGCCTAGCGATGTGAAATGAGCTATATCCAAGCTCTTTTATCTTTGCTTCTGCTTGACCTTTTGCCTTTAGGTAAAATGAGCCTGACTTTCTGTTTGCGCCTGCAGCCGAGAGTAAAACAAAGCGTTTTGCACCACACTCCAAGCCAAATTTGGCGAAATTTATCGGATAGGTCACATCGACTTTGTAAAACTGCTCTTTGTGCTTTGCCGCTTTCATCGTCGTGCCAAGCGCGCAAAAAACGTCATCAGCGATAAATGGCACCTCATCTTTAAAATCATCAAAATTTACTATCTTTACTTCAAGCTTTTCATGGGTAAATTCTAGCTCATGCCTAACAAGGGCGACCACCTTGTTGTAGTGCTCACTCTCGCATAAATCTTTTAAAATTTCACTTCCCACAGCGCCGCTGGCTCCTGCGATAAGGGCGACTTTTTTCATGTTTATCCTTTGTAAATTTTGGATAAATTCTATCTCGCTAAGGCAAAAATTTCGCTTATGGCCTCTTTTGTATAAATTTGCTCCAAGCCCCTGCCCTTGGCGTAGTCATAAACTAGCGCCATGATCTCGTCTAAATTTGACTCATCGACGCCGATTTCAATTAGGCTTGTTGGCGTGCCGATCTTGCTAAACCACTCTTTTAGCTTTTTAATAGCCTCGTCTGCGTCATCTACGCCAAAAATTTCTTTGCCAAAGCGCTTAAATGCCTTTAAATTTCTACTCTTATACCACTTCATCCATGCTGGCATCACTACACTTAGCCCAGCCCCGTGCGCGCAATCAACCACCGCACCTATGGCGTGCTCGATCATGTGGTTTGGATAAGAGTAGCCAGCCGTGCCAACGTAAGTTAGACCATTTAGCGCCATCGTCGCAGCCCAGGCAAACTCGCCTCTAGCGTCATAGTTTTCTGGCTCTTTTAGTAAAATTTCAGTCGTTTTCATAACCGTTTTGATGTTTGCTTCGATGTATAAATTTATAATCTCAGGCTGAACGCTCGCCGTAAAGTAGCCCTCAATGCTGTGAGCGATGATGTCAGAGGCTGAATAGACCAAATACTCCTTACTAACACTTGCTTGAAGAAGCGGATTTACCACCGATACTTTTGGGTAAAGACAAGCGCCGTGCATGGCAAATTTCTCTTTTGTGGCTTCATTTGTGACGACTGCGCCGCCGTTCATCTCTGAGCCAGTTGCAGCAAGAGTTATGATGTCAAAGATCATAAGCGCCTCTTTTGGGCATTTGCCAGTAAAAAAGTCCCAAACGTCGCCGTTATATCTAACTCCAGCAGCCACGGCTTTGGCACTATCAAGCACCGAGCCACCGCCTATGGCTAGCACGCTATCGACGCCCTCTTTTTTAGCTAAATTTATAGCCTCATTTACCTTGCTTAGCACTGGGTTTGACTTCACACCACCCATCTTGCAAAACTCGATGCCATTTGCGCTTAGGCTCTTTGTGGCAACGTCAAAAAGTCCGTTTTTCATGATCCTCTCGCTGCCGTATATTATGAGCGTCTTTTTTACACCAAATTCTTTCATGTATTTGCCGATGTTTTGCTCTTTGTCTTTGCCAAATTCTATTTTAGTAGGGTTTAAAAAGCTGAAATTTTGCATATTTTTCTCCTTGTTTGTTTTTATGGTTTGGGATAAATTTTAGTTAAATTTTCTTATTTTTAGCTATTTTTATCTGAGCTAAATTTAGAAATTTCTTAGTCTGATAGGTAGTTTTGATGTGATCTTATCTGGATCGAAGCTGTTTTTTGGATCGCCTAAGCCTCCAAAATTTTCGCCAGTGTTAAAGAATTTTTGTAAAAAGTAGTCGCCTCTGTATCCAAGCTCGTAAAGTAGCTCAGACATTTCGCTGATATCCTTTTCGCTTAGCAAGTCCGCATGCACGGTCGTTCTAACTTCAAATTTGAAATTTATCTCTATGAGATATTTTAGCGTGGCAGCAAATTTCTCATATAAATTTGAGCCAGTGATACCGATAAATTTCTCTTTTGGGGCTTTAAAATCAAGCGCGATGTAGTCGATAAGCCCCTCATCTATCGCATCTTTTAAGACGTCACAATACGAGCCGTTGGTATCAACTTTTAAGCTAAAGCCGCGCGCTTTGACCTCGCGTGCTAGCCTTAAAAAAAGAGGATTTGCTGTGCATTCGCCACCGCTAAAGACGATGCCATTTAGCTTGCCGACCCTGCGGTCTAAAAAGTCGCAAACTTCGCTAAAGCTTATAGTGCCATTTGACTTTACAACCTCGATGTTGTAGCAGTATCCACAGCGCATATTACACCCTGCAAACCAAATGACAGCTGCCACTTTGTCTGGGTAGTCAAGCGTCGTAAATGGCGTTATACTAAAGACTTTTTGCAAGTTTTGACCCTTTTTTAAACTAAAAGGCACAATGGCGTGCCTTTGGTTTGCATTTTAGTTTATTTTTTTAAATTTATTCTTGTTTTTAGGCAAAAATTTATCTTTTGCAACAACTCGCGTATTCGTCAAATTTTATTCGCTCTTTGTGCTCACCTTTTTTGCCGAGATTAAAGCTCTCAACTGGTCTGTGATAGCCCATAACACGAGTATAAACCACGCATCTTGTGCGTTTATCTTGCACTTTTTCTAAAATTTCTTTTTCTGTCATTTCCTCTCCTTATTTGGATTTTTTCTTCTCTTTTTCTATAAGCTCTGCATCACAAAGTGGGCAAAACTCATGCTCGCCAGCTATGTAGCCATGCTTTGCGCAGACGCTAAAGACTGGCGTTATCGTGATGTATGGGAGTTTGTAGTTTGAGATTATACTCTTTACAAGCTCTTTGCAAGCTTTAGCCGAGCTTATGCGCTCTTTCATATATAGGTGAAAGACGGTGCCGCCAGTATAGGCGCTTTGTAGCTCATCTTGCAGATCAAGCGCTTCGTAAGCGTCGTCTGTGAAATTTGCAGGTAGCTGGGTTGAGTTTGTGTAGTAGATATTGTCCCCCTCGCCTGCTTGGATGATGTCTGGGTAGCGCTTCTTATCCTCTTTGGCAAAGCGGTAGGTCGTGCCCTCAGCTGGAGTTGCCTCAAGGTTATATAAATTTCCACTCTCTTCTTGAAATGTTCTTATCTTATCGCGTAAAAATCCAACCATCTCAAGGGCAAATTCTCGCCCAAATTTAGTTGAGATATTCTCTTTGTCGCCAGTAAAATTTCTAAGTAGCTCGTTCATGCCATTTATGCCGATCGTGCTAAAGTGGTTATTAAAGTGCTTTAGATACCTAGCTGTGTAAGGATAAAGCCCTCTGTCATACATCTCTTGGATAAATTTACGCTTCTTCTCTAGGGTTGATTTAGCTAGGTCTAAAAGGTAGCTTAGTCTATTATAAAGTGCGACCTTATCGCCTTTGAAGTTATAGCCTAGGCGGGCTAAATTTATAGTGACGACGCCTATCGAGCCAGTCATCTCAGCACTTCCAAAAAGACCGCCACCGCGCTTTAAAAGCTCTCTTAGATCAAGCTGCAAGCGGCAGCACATAGAGCGCACGTGACCTGGTTTGTAGGCGTTTTCGTTTTCTATCTTGTTGCCATTTTCGTCATAAGTGTATTGTGAGCCGATGAAATTTTGAAAGTAGCTTGAGCCCATTTTTGCGGTATTTTCAAAGAGCACGTCTGCTACTTCGCTATCCCAGTTAAAATCCTCTGTGATATTTACCGTCGGTATAGGGAATGTAAAAGGCTGCGAGCACTTGTCGCCAGCTGTTAATACCTCGTAAAATGCCTTGTCTATGCGTGCCATCTCAGGCTCGAAGTCCTTGTAGGTCATATCGATCAAATTTTTTCTGCCACGCTCGTTTGCTTTTTTCAAAATTTTCTCATCTTTTACGTTCGTAAAAAGGTGTATATCATCGCTCGTTGGTATCTGATCTCTTAGATCGCTTGGGCAGGTGATATCTATGGTTACGTTTGTAAATGGGCTTTGTCCCCAGCGCGCAGGCACGTTTAGGTTAAAAATAAAGCTAGTGATCGCCTTTTTGATCTCGGCGTCACTTAGATCATCTTTAAAAACATAAGGCGCAAGGTAGGTGTCAAAGCTAGAAAACGCCTGAGCGCCCGCCCACTCGCTTTGCAAAATTCCTAAGAAATTTGCCATCTGATAAAGCGCCTCTCTAAAGTGCTTTGGTGCCTTGCTCTCGACCCTGCCACGAACGCCATTAAAGCCCTCGTTTAGCAAAGCCCGCAAACTCCAGCCAGCGCAGTATCCTGTAAGGCAGTCAAGGTCGTGGATGTGGTAGTCGCCATTTCTGTGAGCAAGACCTTCTTCTTTGCTATAAACAGCGTCTAGCCAGTAGTTTGCTATGACTTTGCCGGCGGTGTTGTTGATAAGGCCTGCGTTTGAGTAGCTTGTGTTTGAGTTTGCAGAAATTCTCCAGTCGGTGCCGTTTATGTACTCATTTATCGTTTGGGTTGAGTTTATATAGGTAGTATCTTCGTTTAGCCCTAAAATTTGCTCGCGTTGGAGCTTATGCGTATGGCGGTAGAGCATGAAGCTCTTTAGAACTTCAAAATGTCCGCCGTCAAATAGCTCTTTCTCTATCGCATCTTGGATGTCTTCGACCGTTATCGCACTTGATTTTTGAAAGATATCTTGGACTACATTTGTAAAAACTTGCTCGTCATAAGCTTTATTTTCGCTTGCAAATGCCTTTTTTATCGCATCTACTATCTTATATGCTACAAATTCTTGCCTTGTGCCATCTCGTTTTAAAATTTCACGCATCACTTGCTCTTTTCTGATTGTTTTTTTGATATGGAGTTTAAAAGTATAGGACAAGAAAGCTTAAAAGATAGATAACTATTTTATTTTGTTTAATAATATTTATCAAAAAATATAAAATTTTAGAGAGTTTTATTAAGTATATTTTTGCCTATTTTAAGTGTTTTAAAATGAAATTTGATTACTTTTACTTAAATAATAATATTATTTATTTTATTTAATAATATTATTTTAAAAAAAGTATATTCTTATTATCAAAAATCTATATCATCTACAGTGGCAACCCCGATATTATTATTGATCGATATAAACCTTCCACAGCCTTCATTAACAAAAATTGCCGCTACAATTTTATAGTGATTTCCATTAAAATTTTCACCGAGGCTAACACACAAAAATGCACTTGAAAAATAATTTCCAACCGTATGAGTTAATCTGTCAAATTCTGGATCTGTTACTGCAAAATCATATTTAATATTGTTATAAATAAAATTTGCCCTACGTTTATTAAAACTATTTAAATAAAGTTGTAAATCAAAAGCTTCTATCAAATAAAGTGAACTATTTACTTTATCTTTTAACCCATTATCATGAACAACATAGTCCAAACTACTTTGCCATAATATTTGAGGGTAATCAAGATAATTTTTTATATCTTGAAATTGTATTTTATATTTTTGCTGCGGGATGTAATCGCATTTAATTAGACAATTTTCAGGCTGCCCGTCAATTGGAGCTTCTTTCTCAAATAAAAATGTTGCGATTTTTAGTGGCTTAAGATCATAAATTCCATAAACATTTTGGATTTTACACTGACTTGCTGTTAGAGCATCACCATTCATAGAACTTACCGGTCTTACCCATTTATTGTCAGCTTTATTTTTACCTGCAACGCAAAAGTTATGGTGCTTAATTGATTTTGCAAATACAATCAAATCCATGCTAAACATTTAAATTCCCTTAATAATCATATTCGGATAAAATTTTTTTAAAAATT
The DNA here is from genome assembly GCA_963549665.1 of Campylobacter concisus. GTDB lineage: Bacteria > Campylobacterota > Campylobacteria > Campylobacterales > Campylobacteraceae > Campylobacter_A > Campylobacter_A concisus_BN. The sequence continues at coordinate 23,536 of CAUUZE010000002.1, forward strand.
CACAAGCCAACCTACGATGACAAAATTCATCAGTTTGTTCACTACACAGTAGGACAGAGTTATTAAAATTTATAGCATCAAGTTTTGTTTTATTTAATCTAATATCCAATAGCTTGTTGTATCTAATCTCATATTCTTGCCAACTTATAATTCCTTTTTTATATCCATCTAAAATTTCTTTTGTTGGGGCAAAATCTGCAATGTATTGATACTTTATATTGTGCACCTTTAGCAAATATGGCAAATGTCTAGAATTTGCAAAGCCTGCAAGTTGAGATGTTGTATTAAGCCTTATATCAAATAAAATTTCTATTTTATTTTTTAGCAAGATAGTAAAAAACTCTTCAGCGGTTTTCCCTGTAAAACCAATATTATAAATTTTAGTTTCCAATGTCGTCACCCATCTTTGTAATTGCATTGTATCCTATTTTATGATTATGAAAATTATATGCTTCTTTTAACTCGTCTTGTATATCATATAACTGCAAATTGTGCCCATCATTTTTTAAATATTTTTTGAGCAAATGGTCCTCCAATTCTTTTTGGCTTATAATGTTATATGCATTAAGTTCGCTATTTTCTTTTATTGTCTTTGTAATGTGATTGATTTGCAAATTTTTATCGTTCAAGCTTAAATATTGCGATATCATTCCAAATCTATGGCAATCAAAAGGATTTAGCTCAGAGCACATCAAAGTAAGGTTAAAGCCTTTAACTATACCATCCTCCAATCTTTCTATACCCTTTAAAAATGTTTTTTCCAAAAAAACTTTATTGAAATCAACTATGCCTTTTTCATCCAAAACCTTGCTACTATCATACCTTGCTCCAAGCAAATCACCCATAAAAATATAATATATGCCGTTTTGCTTTAATTCTTTTGATATATATTCTTGATTAAACTGGCTTGAAAAATTACTATATGGCATACTACGAACATCGACTAACGCATTAATATTAAATTTTTTTAATATTTCTATAAAAAAATTTACATCGTGAGTAGAGTGTCCGATAGTATACATCTGGTTCATCTACTGACATCCTTCGCATTCGATCGAGCGGTCAGCTACGTCGTTTAGTTTTTCGCTATCTGGTGACTCAGAGCGTAGATAGTAGGTTGATTTTAGTCCAAGCTCCCATGCAAGCGTGTAAATTTCACTTAGATATCCGCCACTTGCTTTGTCTAAGCTCATAAATATATTTAGACTTTGACCTTGATCGATCCATTTTTGGCGGATCGCGCCTGCTTTTATAAGAATTCTTTGATCAAGCTCATAAGCTGGTGTGTAAAACTGCCAAGTATCGGGGCTTAAATTTGGCACGACATTTGGGATCATACCGCTTAGGTTGTGCTCGAACCACTTGCGCTTATAGACTGGCTCGATGGTCTGAGTAGTGCCAACAAGGATCGAGATCGAGCTAGTTGGAGCGATCGCCATTAGGTAGCCGTTTCTCATGCCGTCGCGCTTGACCTTCTCTCTTAGCTTATCCCAGTCGCAGACATTTTCGTCAAATAGCCCGCCTTTGTCGTTTAAAAGAGCTTTTGCGTTCTCGTTTGCGGTGTCTATCGGCATGATGCCTTTGCTCCATTTTGAGCCTTCAAATTTTGGATATATGCCCTTTTCTACGGCTAAATTTGAGCTAGCGTAGATCGCGTTGTAGCTTATGTTTTCCATTATGCTATCAATCAGCGCCAAATGCTCATAGCTGCCCCATTTTACGTTTTTCTCAGCTAGCATTTGCGCCTCGCCCATGACGCCAAGTCCGATCGAGCGAGATGATAGGTTGGAGTGTTTTACCTTTTTGTGCGGGTAGAAATTTAGGTCTATAACGTTATCAAGCATTCTAATAGCTATCGGCACGACACGCTCGATGTCCTCTTTGCTGTTTATCTTGCTTAAATTTATACTTGCAAGGTTGCAAACTGCCGTTTTGCCCTCGATACTCTCTTTTTCTACGATGAAAATTTGCTTACCTTTTAGGCTATCAAGCGCGCTAAGCTTTTTGGCTTTTTTGGTTATGCCACTATCGACCGTGATGTCCTCTTCTTCGTCAAATAGCTCCTCGCCGCCGTCTTCATAAGTGATCTTGATCTTATAGTAGTTTGGCGCTGTGTTTTGGAAAATTTCGGTGCATAAATTTGAGCTTCTAATGATGCCATCGTGGTCGTTTGGATTTGCTTTGTTGGCGTTATCTTTGAAGCATAAAAATGGCATGCCCGTTTCAAAATAGCTAGTTAAAATTTTCTTCCAAAGCTCTTTTGCAAGGATGGTGTTTTTCTGGATATTTTCGTCGTTTTCATACTCTAAATATCTCTTCTCAAACGCCTCGCCATAAAGGTCGCAAAGGTCGCTTACTTGAGCTGGGTCAAAAAGACTCCAGCGACCATTTTCTTTGACACGCTTCATAAATAGGTCGTTTATCCAAAGCGCAGGGAAAAGCTCGTGTGCACGGCGTCTCTCTTCGCCTGAGTTTTTACGAAGATCGAGAAAATCGCTCACGTCCATGTGCCAAGGCTCGATATAAACAGCGATCGCGCCCTTTCTAGTGCCTAGCTGATCGACCGCTACTGCGATGTCGTTTGTCACTTTTAAAAATGGTATGATACCGCCGGCTGCGTTTTTGTGTCCGTCTATACTACCACCCATCGCACGCACCTTGCTCCAGTCCCAACCGATACCGCCGCCAAATTTTGAAAGTAGCGCCATCTCTTTGTAGCTATCAAAAATGCCCTCGATATTATCAGGCGTGCTGCCTACGTAACAGCTGCTTAGCTGGTGGCGTGTAGTCCTTGCGTTTGAGAGCGTTGGCGTGGCTAGCATCACTTCAAATTTAGAGATGAGGTCGTAAAATTTCTTTGCCCAGCCTTGACTATCTAGCTCGTTTTGCGCAAGAAACATCGCAATCGCCATAAACATGTGCTGTGGTAGCTCGATTGGCATACCGCTCTTGTCTTTGATGAGGTAGCGATCATAAAGCGTTTTGATACCAAGGTATGCAAACTGGAGGTCACGCTCAGGCTTGATGTATGCGTTTAGATCCTCAAGATCGTACTTCTCTTTTAGCCCAGGGATGATGCGGCCTACCTTTTCACCCTTTGCTAGGTAGTCTTTTAGGTGGTTGTAGCCATTAAAGCCAGTCACTTTGTGATAAAGGTCGAACAAAAATAGCCTCGCAGCGACAAATGTCCAGTTTGGGCGGTCGATGTCGATCTTATCAACTGCTGTTTTTATAAGAGTTTGCTGAATTTCCTCAGTCGTTATCATATCTCTAAACTGAATTTTCGCATCTACCTCAAGCTCGCTAAGGCTTACGTTGCTAAGACCTAGGACGGCTTCGTTTGTGTATTTTTTGATCTTGCTGATATCAAGCTCTTCTGTTCTGCCATTACGTTTTATAACTTTCAAAAATATCTCTCCGTGTTAAATTTTAATTTGAGATTTTATCCAAAAAAATATAAAAACTCTCTTTGCCAAAAACTACTCAATAAATATAAAATTTACCGCCAAAATAAGAAAGATAAAGGCTTGCCAAAAACTCTTATTTTTCTAGCGCGAGAGCGACAAAAAACGTTAAACGTGATGAGCTTTTGTGTTAGTTTTGGAGATCAAAATTTAAATTCGCCAACATTGCCACTAAATTTTACTGGCGCTTGTAAAAGCTACTTGAAAAGTGCCACCCTTGGCTTATAAATTTTGCGAGCTAAATTTAATGTGGTTTTGTATTAGGGTATTTTGCAAGGGGCTAAATTTACCCCTTGCGTTTAAATTTATTTGCCAAAAACTCTGGCGAAAATTCTATCTACATTTTTGGTGTAGTAGTTGTAGTCAAAGCACTCTTTGATCTCATCTTTGCTAAGGCTCTTAGTTAGGTCCTCGTCGTTTAGCAAATTTTGTAAAAATAGACTGTGACCTTGCTCGTCTATCGCTTTTTTGCCCTCTTGCAAGTCCGCCCAGACCTTCATGGCGTTGCGCTGAACGATCTTGTAGGCATCCTCTCTAGAAATTCCACGCTGTGGCAGCTGTAAAAGCACGCGCTGCGAAAAGACTAGACCGCCTGTTAAATTTAAATTTTTCATCATATTTTCTGGATAGACGACTAAATTTGCTATCAAATTTTTGATGCGAACCAGCATAAAATCAGCCGTGATAAACATATCTGGCAGGATAAATCTCTCAACCGAGCTGTGGCTGATGTCGCGCTCGTGCCAAAGGGCGACATTTTCAAGAGAAGGCGTGACGTATGAGCGTAGCACCCTGCAAAGGCCAGTGATATTTTCGCTAAGGACTGGGTTGCGCTTGTGTGGCATCGCGCTTGAACCCTTTTGTCCTGGGCTAAAGTACTCCTCCGCCTCATAAACCTCAGTCCTTTGGTAGTGCCTAATAGCAACTGCGATCTTCTCGCAAGTAGAAGCCAAGATAGCGATGGCGCTTACAACATGGGCGTAGCGGTCGCGCTGGATCACTTGATTTGACGCTGGAGCGGCTTTCAGACCTAGCTCCTCGCATGTTAGCTCTTCAAATTCCATCGGAGCGTGGGCTAAATTTCCCATAGCGCCTGAGAGTTTGCCATAGCTGATCGTATCTTTTGCGTCTTTGATGAGCTTTAGCGCCCTTGCGATCTCATCATACCAGATGGCAAGCACAAGGCCAAAAGTTATCGGCTCGCCGTGGATGCCGTGGCTTCTGCCGACCATGAGTGTGTGCTTGTGCTCGTTTGCTCTGTTTTTGACCGCCTGCATGAACTCCTCTATGTCGCTGATGATGAGCTCTAAGCTCTCTTTCATCTGAAGTGCGACGGCTGTGTCGATACAGTCGCTTGAGGTCATGCCGTAGTGTACGAACCTGCTCTCCTCGCCAAGACTCTCGCTGACGCTTGTTAAAAATGCGATGACGTCGTGCTTTGTCGTCTTTTCTATCTCGTCGATGCGAGCCACTTCAAATTTAGCGTTTTTGCAAATTTTCTCGCAGTCGCTGTCACTTATGAAGCCAAGCTTATTCCAAGCTTTAACGGCAGCTTTTTCTACCTTGAGCCAAGCGTCGTATTTTGCTTGTATGCTCCACTTTTCAGCCATCTCTTTGCGTGAGTATCTTTCGACCATTGTTGAACCTTTTGTGTTAGTTTGCTTTTGTCCTGAAAGTATAAATTTGGCTTTTTGAGCCAGAAATCACGTCGTGCAATTTCTCTAAATTTAAGTTTTGATTATATAAAATCCGGGCTGAAATGTCGGTTATACGCTTATAAATTTGGGCTTAAGATAGCTCGCTCGTTTTTCAAAGGATCATTTTTGCCCTATGTAAATAAATTTATCGCCACTGCAGATCATCAAAAAGCTTACGAAATTTTACTGAAAAATGGCTTTAACATGAGCCAAACTCAACGCCTCATCGATAAAGGCAGGCTGATATGCGAAGGCAGTGTCGTGAGCGAGAAAAATGCCATTTTGTGTGGCGATGTCTTTTTGATCGACTATGAGGCCAAACCAAAGGGACTAAAGCCGATCTTTGAGTGCGAGAGCTTTGCGGTATTTGACAAGCCAAGCGGGGTGCTCAGCCACCCAAATGGCAGACACTGCGACTACTCGCTAAACGATGAAATTTACACACTTTTTGGGCGAGATGCGAGCGTGGCACATAGGCTGGACTGCGAAACAAGTGGCGTGATAGTCGTGGGCAAAGATAGAAATTCTACGATAAAGCTAAAGAAGATTTTTGAAAACAGAGAGGTTTCTAAAAGCTATGTCGCAATGGTGCAAGGCAAGATCGAGCGAGAATTTACGATCGATGCCAAGATGGATCTAGCGAACAACTACGACGATGTGAAAATGCGAATGCAAATTTGTGAGAACGGCAAAAGTGCGGTGACTAAAATTTTGCCGATCAAATATTTTGAAGATATCGATACGACTTTGATTCGAGCTATCCCACTCACTGGCAGGCAGCATCAAATTCGGTTGCATTTGTTTCATGTGAAACATAAGATCCTTGGCGAACCACTTTATGGTTTGTCACGTCCGCAGATCGAGAAAATTTTAGACAAAGAGGTGAGCGAGTGTGAACGGATAAATTTAACTGGAGCAAAAAGGCTCCTACTTCACTCGGACGAAATTTCATTTAAATTTGATGAAATTTTTTACAAAATAAAGAGCAAATTTGATGCAGAGAGTGAGTTTTATAAATTTGCAAAAGAAGCAAATAATCGAACTATTTAAATTTTAAAAAGTCTTTCTAGTAAAAATAATCTACAAAAATTTTTCATAATTTTGCTTTTAATTTTGAAACAGAATTTTTATTAAAAAATAGAATTAGATTTTTTAGTGTCCTATATTGTGATTTAAATTTTGGCAATCAACTTTGTGTTTTTGTTTTTCACCCACAAAATTTCATGCCAAATTTTTAGAATTTATTTTGAAGTTTTATTTTCCTCTTTTAAAACTTTTAGGATCAGCCCAAGTCCAACACCAGCAACTATTACTATAAAAATTATCTCAGCGATATCAAGAGCTGTCATTTTTTACTCACGTTAGTTTTATCGTTAGTCGGTTTTTCTTCTGCTTTAGCTGCACTCTTACCGCTAACGTTAGCTCTGAATTTTGGATTTTCATTTCGCTGTTTTAGTTGTCCGCAAGCCGCACTTATATCAAGCCCTTTGCTCTGTCTGATCGTACAAGTGACGCCATGATCCCTTAGATATTCTTGAAATTTTAGCATATTAGCAAGCTCAGGCCGTCCAAATTCACTACCTTCATGCGGATTAAAGTAGATCAAATTTACCTTTGCCTTGATACCATGTAGCAGTTTAACCAGTTTTTTCGCATCACTAACGCTGTCGTTTAAGTCCTTGATAACAAGATATTCAAACATCACACGCTTTCGCATATCGATAGGAAATCCCCTAACAGCATCCATAACAACCTCGATATTATACGCCTTATTTATCGGCATCAAGCGGCTTCTAAGCTCGTTAGTAACAGCATGTAGCGATATGGCCAGCAAGACACCAAGGTCCATCTCACCAAGCTTTTTTATCTGACTACCAAGGCCGCTAGTTGAAACGGTTTGACGGCGTGGCGATATGGCTAGACCCTCATTTAGAGCTAAAATTTTAATCGCTTTACTAACGTTAGCAAGGTTATCAAGCGGTTCGCCCATACCCATATAGACAACGTTTATGCGCCTCTCGTATGGTATGTTATTCTCTCTTTTTATCCATAAAATTTGTCCTACAATCTCGCCAGCAGTCAAATTTCTAACAAGCCCACCCTTTGCTGTTAGGCAAAAAGCACAGCCCATTTTGCAGCCAACCTGCGAACTAACACAAACAGTATAACGAGCATGGCGACTAACCTTGCCATCTTCGTCGCTGATCTCCTCTTTCATCGGTAGCAAAACGCTCTCTATTTTCAGCCCATCTTTTAGTTCGAAAAGATACTTGATCGAGCCGTCGCTACTTTGCTCAAATTTCACACATTTTAGAGGATCAAGATAAAATTTCTCGGCCAGATCCTGACGCATATCCTTTGGTAAATTAAGCATTTGGCTAAATTCTGTCGCATTTTTTTTGTACACCCACTCATAAATTTGCGTCGCTCTGAACGAGGGAGAGACAAGCTCTTTTAACTCTTCGATGCTAAGATCAAGCAAATTTTTCACATATTTTCCTTTACATATTTTGTTAGTAGCTCTTTGGCTTTTGCGTGATTTTTTATAAAATCAGCATGCGCATTTTCATCACAAAAATTTGTCGCTACGAAAATTCCATAAGCTGGAATTTTAAAAATTTGAGCCACTTTTAGAACAGAAAAAAACTCCATATTTTCCAAAAAATATCCCTTTTCAAACATCTTATGAGCCAAATTTTTGTCTGTCGTTATGAAATTTGATGAATTTGTTTTGATGGTTCCACGTGAAACGATAGAAGAAATTTCACACTCGATAGGCGAATAAGATCTATTTTCTATGCTAGAAATTTCAACATTTGATCCGATCGAACTTTCATAAATTTGCAAAATTTCACCATCTTTATAAAGACCAGCTGAACCTACAAAAACTATCTTTTCTGGCATCTGGTATAAATTTCGCTCAGGATTTTTTGACAAATTTTGGCTTAGATTTTGCAGCTCTGGATTTGATGAGTTTGCAAATTTAGCCTCGATCTTTGCAAGATAGTGTGGATCAATATTCTTTAAATTTATACCCTTTTCATCCGCTCCCACGCACGATCTTTTTTGCAAAAACTTTGTCAAATTTATCGCCATATCGACTAGCCCCACCCCCATCGGCAAGGCAAAGTCAAAAATTTCATTTTTTCCAGCTGAGATAACTAACATCAAAGCCTAACCTCAACGCCATTTGCCTTGAGATACTCTTTTAGCTTTTTTATCTCTATCTCGCCAAAGTGAAATATCGAAGCCGCCAAACATGCATCAGCCCCAGCTTCAAAAGCCTCTTTAAAATGCTCCATCTTGCCAGCGCCACCGCTTGCGATAGTCGGTATAGAAAGCGCACTAAAGATCTTTGTTAGCTCCAGACTAAAGCCCTGCTTGACGCCGTCGTTATCCATAGACGTTAGCAATATCTCCCCTGCTCCGCGCGACTCGACCTCTTTTGCCCAAGCAAAGGCATCTTTTTTGGTATCGATCCTGCCGCCATTTATAAAAACGCTATAACCATTTTTGATCTTTTTGGCATCGATCGCTACGACGACACATTGCGAGCCAAATTTCTTAGCCGCCTCATCGATCAAATTTGGATCTTTTATCGCAGATGAGTTTAGGCTCACCTTGTCGCAACCCGCATTTAAAAGGCGCGAGATATCATCTATCGTACGTATGCCACCGCCAACGGTTAGTGGTATAAAAAGCTTGCTTGCGACCTTTTTTACCACATCAACTATCGTATCACGGCCAAGGTGAGAGGCTGTGATATCCAAAAAGCACAGCTCGTCAGCACCCTCGTCGTTGTATCTTTTAGCTATCTCGACTGGGTCTCCAGCATCGACAAGTCCAACAAAATTTACACCTTTTACGACCCTGCCGTCTTTTACGTCGAGGCATGGGATTATGCGTTTTGCAAAATGATTCAAATTTATCCTTTGTCTATCTTTCTAGCCGCCACCTCAAAATATGGCAAACTAGCCCAATTTTCTCGGTTTCCAACTATATAAATAACCTCTTTTGCTCTTGTTAGCGCCACATTTAGCAGGTTTGGCTTGCTAGCAGCCCACGCTCTAGCACCCTTTGTCGCTCCCCCTAACACAAATACGATAATGTCAGCCTCTTTGCCCTGCATAGTGTGGATAGTGCCAGCACCTTTTAAATTTCTACAAACATCTTTAAATGGCGTTATTATCCTGATGTTATAATTTTGGCTAGCAAGCTCGCCTGCCAAGAGCTCTTTAACCACCTCGCCCTCGGCTTTGTTGTAGTTACCTATCCACTCCCCAGAGCTAACGTCTATCCATTTTGTTTGTACATTAGTGTTTGCAAATTTACTAGCTGCGCTTCTACCAAGTATCATCATATCGTCGTATGTTGTCTCGTTTGAGATCTCAAACATAGGGTTAGCGCACCTTCTATGCACAATGAGTGGTGAGCCGACCCAGATACTCTCGCCGCTACCTTTTATATATGTGCCGATATTCTGCGCCTTGTCTGCTCTTAGTTGCACAGAGGATTTAAGCAAGTTAAACTCCTCTTTTGCCTCGCAGTAGCTAAGGATAGCGTTATTTAAACTAACTGGCAGTGTTACGACCGGTTCAAGCTGAAGCGGATCGCCAACCACCACAGCCATCTTTGAGCGAAGCAAGGCACCTAACGCGTTAGTTAAATTTGCCTGCCCTGCTTCATCTATCAAAAGCATGCCTATATCGCCATTTAAAAGCTCTTTAAAGGTATTATTAAACGAAGCAAAAGTCGAGCTAACAACTGGCGTTAGCAAAAATAGCCCTTTGATGATCTCACGTCTATGTTTTGCCTCTAAGCCGTTTTTCTCAGCCATCTTCTCATCGTTAAAAATAATGCTAAGGGCACGTAAATTTGTCCTTACAGCCTCTTTGCAAGCAAATATCGCTGCCTTGTGTAAATTTAGCGCCTCTTTAAAAAGCTCTATCCTAGCCCTAAAAAGCTTTGTCTTGTGAAATTTTTTGTCTATGCCAAATTCCATCATAAATGGCATACTCTTTTGCATTTCGTCATTACGTTCGCTAAAGCTGCCATTTAAAAAGATATCCAGCTCTTCGCTCCTACCAAGTATCTTTTGGCGTCTAGCAAAGTCGCTTTGCAGCCTTTTGTAAAGATTTATCTTAGTGCCAAGCTCTGCTGTCCTGCTCTCAAGCTCTGCTATCTCGCTTTTTAGCTCATTTAGCCTTGTCTCGTTTTTCTCTTTACTCTCGCCATTTTGCCTGCTAGCTTTTAAATTTTGCTCGGCTATCTGGCGGTTTATCTCGCCGACCTTTAGCGCCTCGTCATTATACTTTTCAAAGGCCTCTGTCTTAAAAATTTGCTGAAAGGCAAAAAAGGCTGGCTTTTGCGGTAAATTTAGATACTCCTGCAAGGCCTCATTTTGACTAACAAGCCTTGTTAGCTCCTCTGCCTCCGCCTTTTTGTCCCCCAGCTTAGCCAAAATTTCATCATGCTCGTTCTCTAAAGGCTCTAAAAGCTCCTCTATCTGCTTGGCTGAGTAGTAGCTCTCAAGCCTCCTATCTACATCAGCCAGCTCACTTTTTAGGCTCTTTAGCTCCTCTTCTTTGATCCTGATCTCGCTAAAAAGTAAATTTACCTCGTGAAGTGCAAGGTTAAATTTCTCCTTTGCCTCGTCAAAGTCATCTACTCCCTCGCCCACTGCCAGATATTTGCCAAGCCCCATCAAAAAGCCATCTTGCTCCAAAAACTCGCCGTACTCACTTGCGATCTTGTCAAACTGGCTGTGAGTTGGCTCGATCTTTACGCCGTTAATTGCATTAAAAACAAAATTTGACTTATTTTGCTTTGATCCAAGTGCCACGCAAAAAAGCCCCCAAGCTGGCTTTGAGATAAAGGACTTCTCGCCAAATTTGCTCTTTTCGTCAGCCGAGAGCAGCCTTGTAGCTATAAATTTAAAATAATCAATCTCGCCCGCATAATCCCCTATGCTCTTTAACTGGCTTAGCTCCTTGCTCAAAATCTCAACCGCACCGTTGTTACAAGAGCTAACGACCATCTCGTAGCCTTGAAGCTCGTCATTTAGCCTAAAATAAAGCGCCTTTTCGTCGCTGTCATAGACTGGCTTAAAGATATCGTGTCTGCTCATTTGCGCGAGCTTCATCGCTCTAAGCGTCACCACTTCAGCCATCACGTCCTTTAAAAGCGTCGTTTTACCCGTGCCTGGAGCGCCATTTACGCTGTAAATTCCACCATTTCCATCTTTAAATTTCTCAATTATATTGTTTAGCGCCATTTGCTGTGAGAAATTTAGTGCAAAATCACTCGCAAAAGCCGATCTTGGATAGCGCTCAGCCTTAAAAAAGTCTCTAACCGCCCTTTGATTTAGCTCGTCTCTAACGTCAAGCCGCTCAAATTTATTCTCACCACCCTCGCCTAAAAACTGATCCGTTAGCTCGTGCGTCCTGCCTGACTCATAAAATTTGATAAGTAAATTTATATCATCTATAAAAAAGCTATTTAAAAGGCTGTCCGTATCTTTAAAATTTGGATCAGCTATCCTTACTTCAAGCCTGATCGCGTCTTTGCAAAACGGTGTCTTTAGCGAGCTTTTTAGCTCCTCGTGCACCGCTTTTACATAGTCGCTCAGCCGCATTTTCTCTTTGTGGATAGAAATTTTATCCTTGATGTGTTCGCACTCTTTGTTAAAGTCGTTTTGGCTGATCTCTTTTAGGCGGTTTAGGCGCACCATCGCCCAAGGAGCCGTTGGGATGAAAAGATCATTTGTTGAGTTTGGCGTAAAAAATGGACTTAGCTCATCATCTAAATTTGCATCTTTTAGAGCAAAATTTTGCTCATTTTTGCAAAAGAGTAGATCGCCAGAGAGCTTAAGCTTATAACAAAATGCCTTTTCAAAGCTCGTTTGCTCAGAGCGCAGCTCCTCTAAAATTTGCTCTTTTTCAAATTTCACCTTTGCTAGCTTTGATATCGCAAGGGCGAGCAAGTCAGTCTCAAAAATGCCACCATAAATCGAAATTTCTACACCATTTTTTAAAAGCGACCTGTCAAACGCCCTTAAAATTTGCATAAATTTCTCATCGAAATTTGCGATCTCAAGGTCCATTGATTTTTTAAATTTACTATTTGTCTTTTTTGGCTCGTCTAAGGTTTTTGGCTCTAAATATTGTGATAATAAAAAGTATTTTAAGGTATTTGCCCTACTCAAATTTGTGCCTCATTTTGTTGTTATTTAGTGATTATAGTCCATTTTATATATGATTAAACTAAACTTGTAATCATTGTATAAGTAATTTTTGGCTAATATCGCGGCTATGATAAAGGCAAAAAAGCACTTTGGACAGAATTTTTTACAAGACAAAGCGACACTAGATAAGATCATCCAAGCGATACCCAATGACATAGAAAACGTCGTTGAGATTGGGCCTGGCTTAGGTGATTTGACATTTAGACTTTTGCAAATTTACAAGACGACCTCTTTTGAGATAGATTGTGAGCTGTTTCAAATTTTAAAGGTCAAATTTGCAAATGAGATCCAAAATGGACAATTAAAACTTTTTTGTAAAGATGCTTTAGAGCAGTGGCAAGAAGAGGGCGGACTAAGTAGCAAGAACTACTTTTTGGTCGCAAATTTGCCCTATTACGTTGCTACAAAGATGATCCTAAATGCGATAGATGATGAAAAATGCCTTGGGCTTATTGTGATGATACAAAAAGAGGTTGCTCTTAAATTTAGTGCAAAGAGCAAGGATAAAGAATTTAGCGCTTTATCGATCCTCGCTTCACTTCAAGGCAGGTGTGAGCTTTTGTTTGACGTGGATGCAAAGCTTTTCAACCCACCCCCAAAGGTTACATCTTCAGTCATCAAACTACAAAAAATAAAAAAGATTTTTGGCAAAGACTGGATTTTCAAAGATGCAAAACAATACGAGGCTTTTAAAGCATTTTTAAGAGCTGCGTTTGCTTCGCCAAGAAAGACACTTTTGAAAAATTTATCCACAAATTTTGACAAAAAGGCGTTAGAAGAAATTTTTGAAGACCTAGGCTTAGCTCAAAATTTACGTCCACACGAACTAGATGTCGATTCTTATCTAAAAGTATTTGAAAGATTAAAGGAAGATAATGAACGACAAAAACGAAGAGAAAGTTGTAACTAACCAAAGCAAAAACAACAAAAGACGAAGATTTAGACCAAAAAACAAGCCAAAACAAGAGGGCGAAACTACCGAGCAAACCTCACTAGCAAGTAAAAGCGTGATAGATAACTTCTTTGCAGCAGAGCAAGCCGAAAATGAAGCGCATGCCGAGCCAAAGAATCAAAATCCTCGCCCAAAAAAGCAAAGAAATAACAAAAATCAAAACAAAAATGGCGAAAATAATAAGCCAAAAGAGCAAAAACAGCAAAAAGAAAAGCCAAAACAAGAGCAAAAAGCTGAAGCTAAAAACGAGGCAAAAGAGCAAAAAGAGAAGCCAAAAAAGGCTAAAAAACCAAAGAAAAATTTGCCTGCAAAGCTAAATGGCAACGAGCAGTGGCAGCAAGATATCGCAAGCGCGATGGAGGCAAACAAAGCCACTCACGAGCTAAGACTTGAGCCACTAAAGTATCTAAACTCAAGCGAGCATAAAATTCGTATAACTCCACTTGGCGGTCTTGGTGAGATCGGCGGTAATATGACGGTCTTTGAGACAGAAACTAGCGCCATCATCGTTGATATCGGCATGAGCTTTCCAAGCGAGAGCATGCACGGCGTGGATATCCTCATCCCAGACTTTGACTACGTTAGAAAGATAAAAGATAAGATAAAAGGCGTCATCATCACTCACGCACACGAAGATCACATCGGCGCGGTGCCTTACTTTTACAAAGAGTTTAAATTTCCTATCTACGCCACACCGTTACCGCTTGGCATGATAAATAATAAATTTGAAGAGCACGGACTAAAACAAGAGCGCTCACTCTTTAGATCGGTTGAAAAGAGAAAGCCATATCTCATAGGTGACTTTGAGGTCGAGTGGATACATATAACTCACTCTATCATCGACGCCTCAGCACTTGCGATCACGACAAAGGCTGGCACGATCATCCACACAGGCGATTTTAAGATAGACCACACGCCGATAGATGGCTACCCAACAGACCTTGGCAGACTAGCGTATTATGGCGAGCGTGGCGTGCTTTGTCTATTAAGCGATAGCACAAACAGCTACAAAGAGGGCTTTACAAAGAGTGAAAGCAGCGTTGGCAAGACCTTTGACGCGATATTTTCAAAAGCAAAAGGCCGCGTCATAATGAGCACATTTAGCTCAAACATCCACCGCGTCTATCAAGCGATCGAGTGGGGCTTAAAATACAACCGCAAAGTCTGTGTCATCGGCAGATCAATGGAGCGAAATTTATACACTGCGATGGAGCTTGGCTACATCAAACTTGATAAGAAAATTTTTATCGACGCAAACGAGGTTGGTAAATTTAAAGATGATGAGGTACTTATCGTAACTACTGGCAGCCAGGGCGAGACCATGAGTGCGCTTTACCGCATGGCGACAGACGAGCATAAATATATAAAGATAAAGCCGACCGATCAGATCATAATCAGCTCAAAAGCGATCCCTGGCAACGAAAATAGCGTCTCAACGGTGCTAAATTTCTTACTAAAATCAGGTGCGAGCGTCGCTTATCAAGACTTTAGCGAGATCCACGTCAGCGGTCACGCAGCGCAAGAAGAGCAAAAGCTAATGCTTCGCCTGATAAAGCCAAAATTTTTCTTGCCAGTGCATGGCGAGTACAACCACATCGCAAAGCACAAAGAGACGGCCATTAGCTGTGGTGTGGATGAGAGAAATATCTATCTAATGAGCGACGGCGATCAGATGGAGGTTTGTCAAAAGTACCTAAAACGTGTAAAAACTGTAAAAACTGGCAAAGTTTTCATAGATAATCAAATAAATAAACAAATCGCAGACGACGTCGTCATCGACAGACAAAACCTCGCTGAAGCAGGCGTCGTCATGATAATCGCTCAAATTTCACGTCACGGTGCAAAACTCATCAACAAACCTCGCGTCATCAGCTACGGCCTTGTGGGCGACAAGCAAGACGCCGAGTTTAGAAAAGAGATGGAGGGCGTGCTAGAGCAGTACCTAAGCAACGTCAAAGAGGAGCTTTTGAAAGATAGCAGACTACTCGAGTCACAAGTGCGCCAAGTGATCAGAAAGCACATCTTTAGAAAGGTCAAAAAGTACCCAACTATAGTGCCGATCATCTATCTAATGTAAGGAAAATTTATGCAAAAAGCCAACCAAATCGCCGCTGAAGTCTTAGAGATAGAAGCAAACGAACTTTTAAGACACGCTAAAAGCGTAGAGATAGAAGATGCCGTAAATTTGATATATAACGCAAAGGGCAAAGTCATAGTAACAGGCGTGGGCAAGAGCGGTCATGTAGGCGCAAAGATCGCTGCAACGCTTGCAAGCACTGGCACGCCAAGCTTTTTCTTGCATCCGACAGAGGCCATGCATGGCGACCTTGGCATGATAGAAAAAGATGACATCTTGTTAGCCATTAGTTTTAGTGGCGAGAGCGATGAGCTTATCAAAATTTTGCCTCACGTAAAGCGCTTTGGCGTAAAAATCGTCGCCATGGCAAGAAGCAAAACAAGCTCACTTGGTAAATTTAGCGACGCTTTTATAGATATAAATGTAGAGAAAGAGGCGTGCCCGCTAAATGCCGCCCCAACAGCATCAACCACGCTAACGTTAGCTCTTGGCGATGCGTTAGCTGTTTGCTTGATGCAAAAGCGCGGCTTTAAAAAAGAGGACTTTGCAAATTTTCATCCAGGTGGCAGCCTTGGCAAGAGGCTATTTTTGAAGGTCAAAGATGTGATGAGAAGCGAAAATTTGCCGATAGTTCGCTGGAATGCAAGCCTAAAAAGCGCGATCGATACTATGACACATGGCAAGCTTGGCACGGTTCTCATCGTCGATAAAGATGGCGTGCTAGACGCTCTTTTAAGTGACGGCGATCTTAGGCGTGCGCTTATGAGAGAGGACTTTGACTTAGACGAGCCAGCGATGAAATTTGCAACCTTGCATCCAAAAGAGATAAATGACAAAGAGATGTTAGCCGTAGATGCGTTAGCTTTGATAGAAAAATACAAAATTCAGCTTCTAGCTGTCGTAGAAAATGGCGTGCCTGTGGGTGTTTTACACATCCACGACCTTGCAAATTTAGGACTATAAAATGGAAAAAACAAGACTAAATAAATTTATCTCACATAACACAAACTACTCACGCCGTGAGGCAGATGAGCTGATAAAAGCTGGCAAGGTTAGCATAGCAGGGCGTGTGGTTAGCGACCTTGCTACAAGCGTGGATGAAGATGACAAAGTGCGTATAAATGGCCGTTTGATAAAGCTAAAAAAAGAATTTACTGTTATCGTTTATCACAAACAAAAGGGCGAGCTAGTTAGCAAGAAAGATGACCGCGGACGAAAGACGATATATGACACGTTAGATAAGAAATTTGCAAAATTTGTTAGTGTGGGACGCTTAGACTACGCAAGCGAAGGGCTACTTTTGCTAACTGACGCTCCAGCGATCGCCACAGCACTCATGAATAGCGACTTAGAGCGCGAATACTACCTAAAAGTAAAGGGCGAAATTTCAAAAGAGGTGATAGAGGCGATGACAAATGGCTTTTTCGCCAAGGACGCCACCAAAGGCGCGCACGCAAAAACCACTATAAAATCAATGGAATTTAAGCCATTTCTAGCCTATAAAGTCTTTGGCTCAAGCGGTGGCTACACAAAACTAAAGGTCATCATCAACGAGGGTCAAAACAGAGAGCTACGCCGTTTCTTTGGCTACTTTGACCTTGAAGTGATGGACCTAAAACGTGTTAGCTTTGGGCGTGTTAGCCTTGATATGCTAAAGCCTGGCAAATGGCGCTACTTTGAAAATAGCGAATACGAAGACCTAAGAGACTTTTTGAAAGTTAATAACGTTAGATACTAACATTAGGCTTGTTTCTATAACAAAGAGGCAAGCCAGACCGCAATAACTGCGAATTTGCAAAATGGAGAAAAAATGAAAAAGGCTGTTCTTTTATCTGTGATATTGTTAACCACTGGCTTTTGCGAAGATCTTTTTGAGCTTGGGCTTGAAGCTTATAATAAAGGCGAGTTTGATAAAGCTGCCAAGCAATGGCAAAGAGGTTGTAATGGTGGGGATATTGATAGTTGCACTAATTTAGGAACTTTATATGAAAACGGTCAAGGTGTGGCACAGGACTATAATAAAGCAGCCGCCTTGTATAAACACGCTTGTGATAGTAAAGATGCTACTGGTTGCTATAATCTAGGTGGTTTTTATGAAAGAGGACAAGGAGTAGAGCAAGACTATACCAAAGCTGTCAAACTATACAAAAAAGCTTGTGATGGCAATGTTGCCCAAGCCTACCATAATTTGGGAGTTTTATATATAAACGGTCATGGCGTAGAGAAAGACTATTATAAAGCAGCTCAATTATGGCAAAAAGCTTGCAGTGACAAATATAGCACTAGCTGTTACAATTTAGGGATTTTATACAATATTGGTCAAGGTGTAAAACAAGACTATTATAAAGCAGCCGATCTATACAAACAAGCTTGTGATGATGGAGTTAGTGATAGCTGTTCTAGTTTAGGAATTTTATATGAAAACGGTCAAGGTGTAAAACAAGACTACAGTAAATCAGTAGAATTGTATAAAAAAGCTTGCAATGGTGGATACAATCGCGGTTGTTTTAATTTAGGAGCTTTTTATCTAAAAGGCAAAGGCGCAAAACAAGACTATCACATAGCAAAAGAATATTTTGATAAGGCTTGCAAATTAAGGTTTCAATCAGGATGCGATTTTTACAAAAAATTAAACGAATAGCGCCTTGATACCAAAAACAACCTAGTAAGCTCTAACAAATTTAGAGCTTCGCAAATTTATATCTTATTTTCTGAAAGTAGGATGTTTATGTATGGATTTAGCAGCGTTTCGCCGCGTGCTGCGTAGAGCAAGACCTCTTTAAAGTAGTTGTCGTTTATGCCGTAAGTGTGAAACTCATACGCCCCTATGCCGTATCCCATCGGTGTGATATCGACCCTCGAGTACCATGCATCTTGCGCTAGGATGTAGCGGTTTGTATCTCTTGAATAGACAAACAGCTTGATCTTATCTTTGCTCTTTTGCGCCATATACCAGATGAAAGAATTTGTGACGTCGTTAAAGAAGTAGATGTCGCCATTTGGCATGATCGCCTGGGCTGTGTCGTTGTTATCAGCGATGAGCGTCCTGCTCTCATAACATATAAATTTATTTGGCGTTAGCTGCTCTATGGGCTCAGACTTGCCGTTATTTAGTACTAAAATTTTATCATCGCTTATGTCGGCATTATAGGCGAGCACAGCTAAAACTAGAGTTAGCAAACAAAGAGAAAAAATTTGCTTTATCAAAATAAAAATCCTCTTAACAAATAGTATTTAAGCACGTAAAGCGAGCAGATCAGCACGCAAACACTTAGCCAGATCGATGAAAATTTAAGCTTGTGCGAGTAGTTTGTCTTTGTAATGATCTCCACAAGATATGGCATGAGGCCGTAAAAAATGCCCAAAAATAAACTGCCCCAGATGAGGTAGCCAACGTAAAAATAGTCGCTTCTTAGCATGCAGTATGGGCACTTGTGATTTGGCTGCTCATAAACATAAAGGCCAAAAAAGTAGGTGATAGCATAGTAGCTAAGCACTAAAAATAGCAAATTTGCCACAAAGCTTGCCATGCTCTGCTTTAAGAAATTTAGCACCAAAATGACAAAAAATAGCACGAAAAATGCACTCACTAAGCCAAAATTTGTATAGCCAAATGGCAGCTTTGGAGCTTGAAAAGTGACCGAGCAGCAAAAGACTGGCACTTTTAGCGGGATGTTATAAAAAAACGAAATTTCTATGCCAAGCTCTATTAGTATCATCACAAAAAGGCAGATGAAAATGGCGTATTTTTTCTTTAGATATGGGAAATTTAGAGCCTGCAAGTCAAGTTTATTTATAACTAGCCAGATACCAAGCCCAAATATCAGCAAAATTTTAGTGAGCATCAAGATGCCACCAAATTTATTTGAGCCGATCACGCCAGCTGAGCACATAGCCCCTGGCACGATGTCAGAGAGCTCATTTAGACAAAGTGCGAAAAATATAAACAAAACGATCTTTGTGCATACGCTAAAGAGCAAGATCGTATTTACAAGGTAGTTTTGCTTCTCAAGTGAGTATTGAAGCGATGTTAGCGCGTTATAGTCCCACGACTTCATGATCCTAACGACGTAAAATAGCGAAATACTCATCAAAACTAACAGCACAAACTCCGCTAACAAAAAGGCGATAACGGCGTTTGATAAAAATACACTCATACTATCTCTCCATTTTGTAGGCTAACAACTCTATCTGTGGCGCCCAGCTCGTCAAAAATGCTATCGTGAGTGGCAACTATAACGCTTTTTTTAAGCGCCTTAAATGACTTAAGTAGGCCTAAAAACGCACGTGCGTTATCTCTATCTAAATTTGCTGTTGGCTCATCAGCCAAAATGATATCCGCATCCATTGATAAAGCTCTAGCTACCGCACATCTTTGGCGCTCGCCACCGCTTAAATTTGATACATTTTCATCTCTTTTGTGAGAGATGTTTGCAAGCTCAAGAGCCTTTTTTATCATTTCCTCACGCACATTTGCCTTAAAATTTGTTAGAGCAAACGGAGCTAACAAATTTTCGTAGACGCTTAAACCCTCTATGAGGTTAAAATTTTGAAAAACAAGCCCAAGCCTTTTATGTCTAAGCTCAGAGCAAAATGCGTCAGGCAGTTTTGCTATGTTAGTGCCGTCTATCAAAATTTCTCCGCTAGTTGGCTTTTGAAGTAGGGCTATGAGCGAGAGCAGGGTGCTTTTGCCACTTCCACTAACGCCTTTTAGTATGACTAACTCGCCGTTATTAACATCTAAATTTATATTTTTTAGAGCGCAAAACTCGTTTTGTTTGCCTTGGTTATAGACTAGGCTAACGCCTCTTATGTTTATCATTTTAGCCCCTCATTTATGTCGCCACACGCCACACGCCACGATGGGATAAGTACAAATGCTAAAAATGGTATGACGCCAAAGACAAAGATCAAAAAGAGCTTATCAAACTCTAAAATAGGCGTGAAATTTGTAAAATTTAAAAGCTCATCGCCTAAAAATATCCCCTTTAAAAACGGAGCATTTAAAACAAATACAAAGAGATAAGCTAACATAACGCCAAGTAAAAAGGCACTAACGTTAACGATGAAATTTTGTATAAATTTTAAAAAGATGATGTCTTTTATACAAAAGCCAATACTTCGCAAAATGGCTATCTCGCGCTTTTTGTTGCCATAAGCAAGTGAAATTTGATTTTTAAGTAGCACGAAAAATATGAGCATGACGCTAACATAAATGCTCATAAAAATTCCGCCCTTATAGTAGTAAAGGTGCCTAATGTTTGCCACCTCGTCTTCTATGCTAATGGCAAATGAGTTTGGATATAAATTCTCTATCTTCAAAGCCACTTGGCTGATCTCTTCGCTATTTGGCACATCGACATAGAGCTTTGTGTACTCTTCGTCTTTTAAATTTAAGATAGCTCGCAAGGTATTTGGGTGCAAAAATATCGCATTATTTGAGATAAGAGCGCTTTGTTTTGGCATGGTTTTTACTATCTTTACCGGTATCATACGCTCTTCTGTTAGGAAGTTAAAGCTCCCCTCATAGTAAAGCTCGTTCATAGCCGCTTTTACGCCCTCGCCAACGATCATCTCATCTTCTTTTAGGCTATCATCCTCATATAGATGAAACCAAACTCGCTTTTGCACGAAGTAGTACTCTCCCTCCGCCACGCCCCTAACGTCAGCCACGCCATCGATCTTTGAGATGTCGTAGATGTAGCCAGGGTGCATGAGGTCGTTTTTACCAGCACGAAACGCGCTAACAACGATGCTTGATCTATCTTTTACTAAGCTTATAAGATCATGCTGGATCGAGCCAGAGATAAAAAGCACCGAGCTTAGCACAAAGATGATGAGCGCAAAGAGACAAAAGCTAAAGAGATGATCCTTTTTGTCTTTAAAGAGCAAGATCACGGCGTAGTTTATGAAATTTCTACTTATCATAGACAAAGCCTTTTTGCTCTTTTAGGCTAAAGCTAGAAGCTAAATTTGCCCTTGTTATCTTTGAAATTTCTCTTAGCTCATCTTGCTTTGCTTTGTGGTCAAAGCTAAGGTAGTGCGCCGCTAAGAGCGTGTATGAGAGCCCAAAAAATAACGCCAAAAATGCTAGAAATTTCACTTTATTTACCGATATAAGTCTTTATCTCGTCAAATTTTATGACACCTTTGCCAGCGTGATCTTTCATAAAGCTATTTGCCTTTGCTTCGTCTTTAAACGGGATAAACTCCTCGCCCATCGGTCCAAAAACGTTTGAACCATGAACGTAAAACGCATCTTTTGCATCAAGCTTTTCAAGCGTGTAATAATCACTCACATAAGCCTCTTTCGCCACCTCATCAGCAAAGTAAAAGTGCGCCATATCTTTTACGCCATCAAAGTAATAATCCTTGCCACTAGCCTTTATAAGCGTCGCCCACTGCTTGTTTTTTATAGGCATGCCACACACCGCACATCTTGCATCCTTTGGTAGCTCGATACGCTCTTTTGCCCCTTTATAGGCGTTTATATTTGCTTCACTCGTCAAATTTCCAGCCCACAAGACAAAAACCGCACTAAGCAATAAAGCTATAAATTTCATCTTATCTCCTTTAGTTTCTCTTTTTCTAACTCGCCCTTTTCATAGAGCTTTTTTAACATCTCATCATCAAATTCTATCTCGTAGTAGCCCTTTACAAACTCGCTAAATTTAGCAAGATCATCAAAGGCGTATCCAAGCAGCCAGCGTCCGCCGTTATTGCCACCTACTAAATTTTGATGCTCCGTCCCGTCATACCAGATAAAAAAGGTCGTCTGCTCTATCTCATCTAGCAAGAAGTAAGAGCGAAATTTAGCAGCCTCGCCACTATAAATTTGCTCTACCACGCTTTTGTCTGCTGTGCTAAGCGCATTTAGCTCATTTTCGTGATCAAACCCTCTAACCAGCACCGCCTCGCGCGTAAATATCACATCGAGTAGATCACCCTGCCCATTATCTACCACGTATCTTAGGCTATTTTTATCCTCTCTTTTAGAAATGAGCCGTAGATACTCTTCATCTGGCTCTAAAAAAGCACTATCTAGCAGATAAAGCGCCTCTAGGCTTGCCTCTTTATTGCCCCAGTTTTTAAAACTCATCAATTCTTTCCTAAAATTTCTAAATTCTCACACGCCTCTTTTAAGCCATTTTTGCAGCTTTTAGTGAAAATTTCACGTGCTTTTTCTACGTCCTCTTTCACGCCTTTGCCCTCAGCTAGCATGATAGCGTAGTTGTTGCAGCCCTTTTCATAGGCGTATATGCACGCTTGCTCGTAAAGTTTTGTCGCTTTTGTAAGGTTTTGATCAACCCCTTGGCCATAGACATATAAAAAGCCAAGATTATCACACCCTATGCCAGCTTCGTTTGCGCAGGCCATTTCATAGTATGATTTAGCTTTAGCGTAGTCCCTCTCGGCGCCTTCGCTCTGAGCATACAAATAGCCAAGGTTGCTACATCCCATGCCATCCCCTGCTTTGCAAGCCTTTTCATAGAGCTCTTTTGCTTTTTTTAGGTCTTTTGCCACACCAGTGCCATTTGCATAAAGCAAGCCAAGCTCCGTGCAACCCTCGTTGTCGCTGCATGCCTTTTCATAAAATTTAACTGCTTTTGCTAGGTCTTTTTCTACGCCTTTGCCCTTTTCATAGACATAGCCAAGGTTGCTGCAAGCCATAGAGAAATTTTGGTCGCAAGCCTTTTCATAGAGCATTGCCGCCTTTGCCTCGTCCTTTTTGACGTTGCCATCCCCTCTGCTGTAAAGCACAGCTAGGTTGTAGCAGCCTGATGCCTTTTTCTCTTTATCGCAAGCATCTTCATAAATTTGCGCTAGTTTGTTGTGATCATCTTTTGCGCTTAAGGCCTCTTTGATGTAGCCAGCATTTAAAACGCACAAACTAGCAGCCAGTAAAATCAAACTCTTCATCATATCTCCTAAACTACTTTTATATCTCTGCCGCGGTAGGCTAGGGCGATCAGCAAGGCAAGAGCCGCTAAGATCAAGTATATCAGCCCAGAAACGCCAAAGCTCTCGCCATTTGCGTATGAGTGAAGCCCGCTAAGGTAGAAATTTACTCCAAAATATGTAAAAAGCACTGAAGCAAATGATAGCACGCTAGCTGTTAAAAAGGCAAAAACGCCCCTTAGCTTTGGTATAAACCTTAAATGAAGCACTATGGCATATACGATGATCGTGATGTATGACCAGCTCTCTTTGCTGTCCCAGCCCCAGTATCTGCCCCAGCTCTCATTCGCCCAGACGCCGCCTAAGAAATTCCCTACAGTTAGCAGGCTAAGACCTATGATGAGACTTAGCTCGTCGGTGGCGGCTAGGTATCTTATCTGTTCGCTAAGCTTTTGCTCGTTTTTGTCATTTTTTAGAGCCATTAATATAAGTCCCACAAGCCCCAGCACAAAGCCAAAGCCCAAAAAGCCGTAGCTTGCAGTGATGACGCTTACATGCACGCTAAGCCAAAATGACTTTAAAACTGGGACTAAATTTGTTATCTGAGGGTTTATAAAATTTAGATGAGCTACCAGCAAGCTAACACTTGCAAAGAGCGAAGCAGCGCCTAGTGCGAAGCTTTGATGCTTGAAAAATAGCACTCCAGCTAGCACGCTTATAAACGAGATATAGACCAAACTCTCATAAGCATCGCTCCAAGGCGCGTGACCTGAGATATAAGCGCGTAGGGCTAAATTTAGAGCATGCACCGCAAAGGCAGTGAAAAATGCAAGGCTAAGCGCTCTTTCAAATCTAAATTTCCTCCCAAAAAATAGCCTATAAAAGCCAAGGGCGAGCGAAGCAAGAGCTAGGATCATGTAAAAATAGATAAGAAATTTAAATATCTCCATTTGATTGTAAAGCACTTCAATGCTGGCCTTTGCCTCGCTTGGCGCAAGAGAGCCTAGAGTGTTTCTTTGATAGCTTGAAATTTGCTCCAAGCATTTATTGGCGCCCGCGCACTCACCACTTTTTACGCAAAGGCTTAAATTTTCTATGTAAGCGCCTAAAACGCTTTTAAACTCGTTTGAAATTTCATCTTTGCTAAAGGCTTCATTTACGCCTAGCCACGTGATCGCTTCACCATTTTTAGCAGGGATAAATTTTAAAATTTCGCCCTTTAGCGCAAGGTATAAGACATTTAGCCTCTCGTCAAATTTAATGACATCGTTATCAAATTTATCTCTTTTTGAGGCGGATTTTTCATTTGCAGCTTCTACAAATTTAGCCAGCTTATACTCGCCATTTTCGTTAAAAACGTCATTAAAGCTAGCAAATTTCTCACTAACTCCAAGAAGCTCGCCCACACGCTCGCTCGTGATCTTTACTATCCTTTTATCCATCCACTCTTGTGGCGAGATGGCAAAAGAGAGCATCAGCTCATCGCTACTAAGCCCAAAAAGCGTGGTTTTGGTTGAAATTTTGCTTATTACTGCCCTTGTGTAAGAGCCAGCTGGTGCGATCCTGCTATCAGTTTGAACTAAAATTTTGGCAAATTTATCTGCATGAGCTTTAAAATTTATGGCTTCATCGCTTGCAAAATTTGGCGTGGCATTTAGTAAAAGCAGGGCTAAAAATGCAAACTGCGTGCCTTTTATGAAGTTACAAAGTCTAAAAAATCGGCTCTTTTTGCTAAATAAATTTCCCACAAAGCCAAGGCAAAGCAGAAAATATCCGATGTAAGTTGGCACTTTGCCAGGATCAAAGCTGATCTCAAAGGCGCTTCCAAGCTCGTCAGCGTCGTATGATGACTGAAAAATTTTATAGCCCATGATGCTGAGTGGGTGATTTAGCGAAATTTCATGCTCGCTGCCTGCGATGCTTACTTTGCTCGTGTAAGATGATGGGCTATTTAGCCCTGCGTAGCGCTCTAGGATAAATTTATCAAGCCTTAGTGAAAATGGTAAATTTATCGCCCTTGAGCTAAAGTAAAATTTTGCCTCTTGCCCGTCAAAGCTCAAAATGCTTGGCTCAAGATCATATCCAGCGCCACCTTTTAGCTTGGCGGTTTTACTCTTTTCATTAGCAAAGCCAGCCTCTATGCTAAGCGTAGCTGGAGCGTTTTTTTCATCTTTTTTGTAGCCAGTTATCTTTATCTCAAATTCTTTGCCATTTATATCTTTTTTAAAGCGAAAGTCGTTTTTGCCAAGCAGGCTAAGTTTTAGTGGATACTCAAAGCTTTCATTTGAAATTTGCACTCTCAAATATGGCTTTGTGCTTTGCATATAGTTGCCGCTCTCGCCAACTCTTAAGTGCAATACGCCCTCTTCGCCAAAGTATCTTGTAAGCGCAGCACCGATGAAGATCACGATAAAAGCAAGATGTATCAAAAATGCGCCAAATTTCTTATACATCTTGGTTTTTACGATGCTAATGGCTAAGCAAATGGCACAAGCTGCCATGACGCACTCGTACCAGAGCGCTTCATAAACAAGCACTCTAGCCGTTTGTGTGTCATAAAAATTTTCCAAAAAGGTCGCCACCCCTGCACCAAAAGCAAGGATAAATAATAATATTAAAGACAAGCGATAAATGTTTAAAATTTTCATCACTTGCCCTTAAGCCTTAAATGCTATAAGTCTGTCCTGCATAAAGTATAAAAACCCTAAGCAATAAAACGCCAACGACTGCTGCAAATGAGCCAAGGTAGAAGCTAAATTTCATCTTGCCAAGTGCGAAATTTAAAACAAGAGGCAAGACAAAGCCAACTAAAACAACCCCAAGCCAAAAGAATTTAGCCCAAACGCCACTATAAAATGCAACTGCTGCTTCTTGCTGATAGCTTGAGCCAAGCAAAAGTGAGACAAAAAGCATTAAAATGAGTAAAATTTCAGCGCATAAGACGTAAAACTCCACGCCGTGAAGCGAGCTAAGGTCGCTTGAGTGTGGATCTTCTTTGAAAAATAGTGCCGCTATCAAGCTGCTACCACTTATGCCAGCACTAAGCCCTGAAGCTATGAAAAGCGCTGGTAAAACGGCGGTGTTTAAAAGTGGAAATCTAATGAGCACCGAGATCAAAAAGCCTGTATATGCGCAAATGATAACCGCAAAAATCAGGCAAAGCGCGCTTAAGAGCGGATAAAGTGGCGATAAAATTTTCATCACGCCATCAAAAAAGCCACAAAATGACTTTAGCTCCGCATTAAAAGCGTATAGACACATCAAAAAGCTAAGCGGTATAAACACGCAAAGTGCGGCTACACCGATAGACATAACTGATGTGAAGTTGTAATTAATCAAAATTTTCCAAAACAAAAGTGGTTTTTCAAGGTCAGCTATCAAGCAAACCATACCAAGCATGATGCTAACAAAGGCTAGAAGCGAAGCAGCCTTGAAAAATGGGCTAAAGCTCTCTTGTCTTTTGTAGCGCTTTAGAAGTATGGCGGCTATTAGCGCTCCGCCACTCATACCAGCTAGCAGAAGATAAACAGCGATCGGCCAGCCCCACTCAACTGCGTGCGAAAATGTCGCAGTGAAATTTAATGCACCATCCATCTTACACCCCCGCTTTTACTTTAGGAATATATCTAAGGCTTGGTTTTGTGCCAAGTTCTGCTCTTAGCCTTATGCTATCTTTGACAGCTAAAAGCTTGCTAATGTGCGAGCCCTCATTGTTTAAATCGCCAAATACCAAAGCCTCATATCTGCACGCCTCGACGCAGGCTGGATCTTTTTTATCCTTTAAATTTGTATCTATGCAGAAGTTACAGCTTTGGGCTGAGTGACTAAACTTATCGATATATCTCACGTCGTAAGGACAGGCTACGATGCAGTATTTACAGGCGATACAGTCATCTATGTTTGTAGTTTGGATGCCAGTTTTTATGTCCTTATGACAGGCTTTTGTTGGGCAAACAGCCACGCAAGGCGCATCCTCACACTGCTGACAAGATACTCTTACATATCTTTTATCAAGCAAATTTTTTGGATCAGTCTTATCCTCTACAAAAAGTCTCATCTGTCCTTTTGGAACTAAATTTACCTTTTTGCATGCCACTTCACAGTCCGTGCAGCCGACGCATTTGTTTTGGTCAAATATCATGCCAAAATGTGGTTTTTTCGCACTCTCTTCACTCTTAAAAGCAAAACCACTACTTGCCACGCTAGCACCAGCAGCCACAACTGCCATGCGTTTAAAGAAGGCTCTTCTGCTATTTTGATTTTGCATTTTTAACTCCATTTATGCCTTAATGAGGCTTTTTAATGCCCTCATTTTGCTCTTTTTCATGAATTTTTCTTGCCGCCTCAGCTAGTTCGCCAGGCTTTAAGACCTTAATAAGCTCTATCTCAAAAACGATAGTCTCGCCACCAGGTATCCCCTCCATGCCGCTATCGCCGTATGCAAGCTCAGGCGGGATGACAAATTTAAACTTCTCGCCCTCTTTCATAAGCATCAACCCCTCTTCAAGTCCAGGGATCAAATTTAGCATCGAAAGATGAGCTGGAGCCTCTTTTGTCTCGTCAAAGACCTTTCCATCGACAAAGCTTGCTTTATAATTTACTATGATGATACTCTCAGGCTTTGGTGTAGCCCCTTTTGAGCTACTTTTTATGATCTCATATTGTAAATTTGATTTTGTTGTTTTTACATTTTTGTTTTTTGCATTTTTTTCCATATAGGCTTTGCCTTGGGCTAAATTCTCTTTTAGCTTGGCAGCCTCTTTTTCTTTTACTATCTTATCTAAGCTTTCAGCCCTTTTGTTTAGTAGCTTTGCTATCTCATCATCACTTAGTTTTAGCTCGCTCTTTATCGCATCGCTAAAGCCTTTTATCACTGCATCAGCGTCATAGCCAACACCTAGTTGCTTTTGATCTAGCAGTCCTTTTAAAACATATCCGCCGCTTGTTGCGCCTATGGCGTAAGAGTCGTTTGTATCGACATTTGCCAAGATGCTAGCCACGCTTAGGCTAAGAAGTAGCGAACATTTTAAAAACGCATTTTTCATTTCAAACCCTTAAGATTAAAGGGGCTAAAACTAGCCCCTAAATGCTATAAATTTTTGTTTAGAATTCTCTGAGCTTCTTTTATATACTCTTTAGATGCATCTAGTCTTTGTTTAGTAAATTTAAATCCGTGCATACCCCACGAACCATCTTTTTCGACCATATCGATGATCTCTTGAGCGTTTTGGACAAGCTCATAAACTCTTGCTTTATCACTTGGATCTAGCTTTTTAGTCTCTAGTAGTGAGTAAATTCCCTCGATGCCTATTTTGACCTCTGAGAATTCATTTTTAACTGGAGTTTGCCATCCCATAACCTCATCATAAACTTGTTTTTGGTTTTTGAAGTGAAGTGTTGGTTTTAGCTCAGATAGCACTGGGCTATGGCAGCCTTTGTTATCTTTCATATCTTTATCAGCCCAAGATGTTCTAGCGCATGCCCACATCAAATCAACATAGTTGTGGCCATTTTTATCTCTCTCAAAGTGCCAATCTTTTCCATCTCTTGGTTTTTCAGAAGCAGCGCCTGGGACAAGAGATTTCTCTTTTGGATCGACCATGATCTTCCAGATGTGAGAACGTCTTTGAGTATCAAAGCCAGCGTTGTCTTGGAACTGAACAGCGTAGAAATTCTCGCAGCTCATCATAAATGGCATGTGGCAAGATGCACAAGTGTTGTTTTTGTGAGTATCTGCTTTTGATGCGATATATGCTTGAGTCTCGTGACAATCCTTACAATCTTTTTTGATCTTTGGTTTAGTGTAGAACGCACTTAGATAGCCTTGATCTGGGTTGTAGTTCATGCCAGTTACGCTCTTATCGCCTACGACGTTACCTGTGTTGTCGTGTGGATCGTGGCAAGTGACGCATCTCATGCCTTTATCGTAGTGAGCGGTAAAGTATGATTGTGAGCCTTCTGAACCGCATCCTGGTCCCATTGATTTAAATTTAGAGCTAAGTGAGAGATCAAGCTTGCCGTTGTTAAGCGGGTTAGCTCGCATCAGATCTGGGCTAAAGTTAAATCTTTGGTGACAGCGTTCGCAGTTTGATGTTCTAAAATTTGTAGCTCCATCAAGGTGACCGCCAGCTCCGTGGCACTCCTCACAGCTTACGCCTTTTGAGATAGTGTGTTTTTGAAGCTCTTTGGCGTTACCAAGTGCTGCGTAAAATTCTGCTTTTGACTTAAAGTCAAATTTAACTGGGTGGCAAACCTCACAATATGATGAGTTTGCTTGGAAAAACATCGATTTTTTATGTTTTGCGGCGTATGAGGCAAGACCTCTAACATATCCGCCATTATCGCCATACTCTTCAAGCGTGCCAGGAAATTCTGGGACAAGCTCTTTTATCTTTTTAACAGTTGCGTCGTCTAAATTTAACGCCCATGTTCTTTGCCATTGGTTACCGCCAGCTACGATCTGACCTGTGCCATCTCTTAGCAAACCACCCTCAACGTAGTAAGTACCACGAAGTAGCCATGCATCGACGTAGCCCATCTTAGTTCTTAAGTGACCAACGGTTGCGTAGATGACATCTGGAGTGATACCTTTTGGAAGGATAGAAGCGGTATCTTTGTCAAATACTGGCTCAGTTAGGTTGTTATTAACCTCTGGGTGCTCGCCAGGGAAGCGCATAGTAGTTGCGTGGCGAGATCTGCTCCAGACCTCATACTGAGCTGGGTGACACTCACCGCACTTTTCTGGACCTACAAATTTATTAGGAAACTGAAGCGATGAAGTGGCTGGAATTCTATACATCATAGAACTATAGCCCTTACCACCATCTCTTTTACTAAGCTTTGACATATCAAAGCCATGTCCCTCGGCAAGCCACTCTAAGCCACGGTCATGAACGACCATTTTGCCGACGGTTTTGCCACCATACTTTGTAAAAATAGGGTGGTTTTTAAATAGCCAGTTATACATCTCTTGCTCTTCTACGACGTAGTCTTGCAAGGAGACAACACCTCTACTTTGCAGTGTGCCTTTAGGATTTGCGATAACATCACGTGCTTTATCGGACATCTGCATATTATGCTCTTCGCAACAGGCTTGTGAAGCAAAGATACTAACACCCATGAGTAAGCCTGCTAAGGCTTTGTGTAAGTTTCTCACGTCTCCTCCTTTGAATTTTTATCCTAAAATCAAAATGATTTCATACTGATAATCTTAACACCAAAAAAGGGCAGAAAAGGGGGAAAATTAACAAATTATAAATTTTCGAAACTAATTGTAAATGCAACGTGGTTTTCATCCACATTTTTAGCAAAGATTAGGGCGTTATTTTTGCGAGCGATAAGGCGGCTCATATATAGCCCAAGCCCGCTACCGCTCTCTTTTGTGCTAAAGTGTGGCTCAAAGATGACCTTTAAAAATGAATTTTTTATCGCTCCTGCGTTATTTTGCACGCATAAATTCTTGCGATCATCTTTTAAAAAGGCGCTTATCTTTATCACTCTTGGCTTTGTGTAGCTCTGCTTAAATGCGTCTTTTGCGTTGTTTATGATGTTTATTAAAATTTGGATTATCTCATTAAAATTTGCAAATACCTCAAAATTTTCTCTCACGTCAAGCTGCACTTCGATCTGATACTTTTTAAGCGTTGCATTTAAAATTTTTATCGTTTGATTTATCACTTCAAGCACCTTAAACTCTTTTCTCAAGGTATTTGGACTAAAGAAATTTTTAAAGTCATCAACAGTTTCTGACATGAAATTTATCTGCTTGCTTGTCTCTTCTATAAACTCATAAATTTTCGCCTCATCAAGCTTTTTTCTCTCTTGATAGAGTTCTAAATTTATCAAAGCTGAGCTTATCTGAGCAAGCGGCTGCTTCCACTGATGCGAGATATTGCCTATCATCTCGCCCATCGAGGCTAGGCGGCTTTGATGTATCATCAGCTGCTCAGTCTGCTTTTTGCTCTCTTCGCCTCGCCTATGCATCTTATAAACAAGTAGCAAAAATAGCCCAAAGATAAGCGTTATGGCGCTCATTATGACGATGACCTCTTGCAAGTGGTAGGTAAAAATGGCGCGGATTGGTATCTTAAACGAGATCATCGCGACCGTTTCGTTCACGTCTGGGATCTCTATGCCCTCCATGCCGTATTTTTCTAGCATTTGTTGTGGGGCATTTGCACTGCTATGACAGGCTAGACAGCTTGGACTTTGGTTTTTTATAGGCAGACCCACAAAGAGCTGTGATCCATTTTCATCTTTTATTACTTTTACAAATTCTTGAAATTTATTCTCTTTAAAGCCGTGCAAGACGCCAGCTTCAAATTCATTTGGCTGGTGAGCCTTATTTAGCGGAGCGATGGCAACTAGCTTGTAGTCAAATTCAAGGTTGTATTTTTTCTTTTGGATGTTGTAAATTTCGCGGCTTATATATGAAGATGACAGAAGTCTCTCGTCAAAAAAGTCCTCTTTTAAGATGCCCTGCTCTTTTAACTGCTCGATTAGCGGGCGCTGAACTCCAGCGATATACTCTCTTACAGAATTTATGCCCTCCAAAACATAATACGCCTCTTTTTTAGCGTCCTTCATCGCAAGATCGTTGTAGAAATTTAAAACAAGTGCCGAAACTAGCAGATAGACAAAGATAAAAGCACCGACTATTAGCTGAAATTTATATCTCACAAAGATAGCCCACGCCGTATAAATTTTTGATCACATCTTTGCCAAGCTTTCTTCTAAGCTCTTTTACGATCGTCTTTATCGCCTCTTTTGTCGGCTGCTCGTAGTCCCAGATGTAGTCAAAAATTTGCTCATAAGTGATAGTTTTGTTTTTGTTGTTTAAAAAATACTCCAAAAGCTTGCTCTCGCTCTTGCTTAGATGAGAAATTTCGCCATTTACATAAAGCGCTTTTTTGCCAAAATCATACTCAAGCTCGTCATTTAGCCTGATAGTTGGTGTGCGTCCCACAAGCTCCATAGCCACATCTTCAAGCGCTTTAACAAAAGATTTTTTATCGTATGGTTTTGCAAGATATCTTGTGATCTTTAGCTCAACCGCGCGCCACAGATACTCTTGCTCGACGTGGCTAGATAAGATCACGATAGGGATTTTTTGATTGATAGCTCTTACTTTTTTAGCGATCTCAAGACCATCGATATTTGGCACGCTGATATCAAGCACTAGCACGTCATACGCCCCACTCATTGCAAGCTCAAGCGCATCAAAGCCGTCTGTGACGCCTTTAACTTCTGCAAAAAAGAGCTCCAGCGAGGCGCAGATATTTCGCAAAATCGCCTCTTCATCTTCTAAGCAAAGGACCTTTTTGTTTGATAAAACATCTAAAATATCATACTCTTGCATACGTCATCTCATCTCTTAAGCCAAAATACCGACTTAAATAACACAAAATAAAAACTATTTCATAAATTTACATCATGATCGTAAGCTTAAAGTAAAAAAACAGCTCACTACTTAAGCGATAAATTTAAAAGAAAAAGTTAAATTTAGCCAAAGATTTGGCTAAATTTATCAGGTTCTAAATTTTGAAAGGCTAGTGTTTAGATTATCAGTCATCTTTGAAAGATGAGCGGCTGCAAGTGAAATTTCATCCATACTTTTTGAGTTTTGTTTTGAAATTTCATCGATATTTACGATGCCTTTTATCAGCTCTTCGACCTTATGTCCAGTTTCTAGATAGTCCTTCGTAGAGGTCTCATTTAAGCTAACGCTCTCGTTCATTAGCTGGTTCATATTTTCTATTTTTTCATTTATCTGGGCTGATTTTTTGCAAAGTTCGCCAGCTTTTTTAGCGTTATCGCCGATAGTTTGGCTTGAGTTTGAGATCGCTTCAACGATTAAATTTATAGTCGCATTTATCTCGCTTAGGCTATTTTGCGTGCGTTCAGCTAGCTGCCTAACCTCATCAGCCACGACTGCAAAGCCACGTCCATGCTCTCCTGCACGAGCAGCTTCTATGGCGGCATTAAGGGCAAGTAAATTTGTCTGATCAGCGATGTCGTCGATGATATTTAAGACATCTTTTACATTTTTAGCTTGATCAGCTAGGCTTTTCATCGAGCTAGCGAGTGAAATTTCGCTATTTGCAGCCTCATCTACATTTTTACTAAGCCCCAAAACATCGTTTGAAACTTCATTTATATATAGACAGGTTCTTTCGAGATTTTCTTTACTCTTCTTAGCCTCTTCAAATGAGCTCTTTATCTCTTCTGACATGGTTTTTGCCATGTTTGTCGTATCTGTGACGATTAGCGAAGATTTGTTGGTTAAATTTGTAGTTTGAGCTGATGTTGAAGAGAGCTGCTCGGCGATAGAAGAGTTCTCATGCGCTAAGCCTTTAACACTCTCTATAACAGATCTTAGCTCGCTTGTTAGATCATTTATCGAGCTTTTGATGTTTGAAATTTCATCTTTACCACTAACTTCAAGCTTTTTAGTAAGATCACCTCTGCCACTTTTTATCTCATCTGACATCTCGGTTAAATTCGCAACGATATTTTTTATAGGTTTGATGATCGCTCTACTTAAGATAAATAGCACGACAGCTATCAAAACAACCGTGATCAAGGCGCAAGCGATGATAAAGGTTTTTGTATTTTGGCTATTTTGCTCGTTTAGCACGACCTTTGTCTTTTCTATCTCATCTGCCAAGTCATCGACATATACGCCACTTCCTAGCATCCACTTATATGGCTCAAAATTTGCAGCATAGCCAAGCTTCTCCACTGGCTCCTCGCCCTCTTTTTTCGCCCAGCCAAATGTGACAAAGCCGCCGCCTTGTTTAGCCTTTTCGATGAGCTCTTTTATAAGAAATAGCCCTTTTGGATCTTTTAAGCCGATTAAATTTTTACCAACAAGCGATGGCTTTTCAGGGTGCATCAAAACAACGCCGTCGTAGTCATAGATGAAGATATAGCCAGTTTTATCGCTAAAGAATTTTAGCTTTGAGACGACTCTAAAAATTTCTTTTTTTATCTCATCGTCGCTTAGCCCTTTTTCTTTGCCGCCATTATAAATTTCACGCATCATTTGATTGATCGTCTCGACGTCATCTCTTAAATTTTCTTTTCTGGCATTTACCAGCTCGTCGTAGGACTTATGGGTGAAAAACTGAGTTAGATCGCTTGAAAATTTGCTATTTAAAAAGATGAGCAAACAACTAACAAGCAAAACTGAGAAAACAAAAGTGAGAATTATCTTTGTAGATATTTTCATAGCACACATCCTTGCATTTTGGGATCTCCTAAAAATTTACGTGCCATTTTATACATTCAAATCTTAATTATAAATTAACTTTTGAAATTTAAGAAAAAAGAAGAAATTTGCTGAGAGAATTTACTCAAAGCCCAAAATAACGAATAAGTTACAAATATTATTATCTTAAGCTTTGAGCGTAAAAAATACGTAAAATTTAGTAGCCTTTAGTTGCCTCTGCTTCCAGGCTTAATCGCCTTGCTACCACTCTTACAAAGCGGACAGTGCTCTGGCTCATAAATTTCAAATTCAAAATTCCCCAAAGCAAAAAATGGCTTATCGCTTGGCAGTTTTGCATTTGCCTTAGCTTCATTGTCTAAATTTGCAACCTTACAAAATCCGCGGTTTGCAAGTGCCGCAAAACCAACCACCTCGCCACCAAGGCTCTCTATCACGTGCGCTGCTTCAAGTGCTGAGCCACCAGTTGTGATGATATCCTCACAAACTATAAATTTCTCGCCCTTTTTCACTTCAAAGCCGCGCCTTAAGCTCATCACCCTATCAACGCGCTCTGTAAATATAAAGCGCTTTTTCGCCGCACGAGCTAGCTCATAGCCAGCTAAAATTCCTCCAAGTGCTGGCGAGCAAACGCTATCAAATTTAATGCCAAATTTCTCTATCACAGCGGCAAGCTCATCTGCTAGTTTTGCCGCAAGTGCAGGGTCTTCAAGCACCTTTGCACTTTGCAGATAAAACTGCGAGTGGTTGCCACTACTTAGCAAAAAGTGCCCCTCCAAATACGCCCCAGCGTCTTTATAAATTTTCTCTAAATCCATCGCTTTTTCCTTTTAAAATTTGCCAAAAATCTTAACACATACCCACTTAAGCCACTCTTTTTAAAATTTAATAAGCCCTGCGCTTGTATAATTCTTGCACTCATACAAAAAGGACACTCATGCTTCTCTTTAACCCTGTTGTTTTTAGCATTTTGGTGATGACGGTGCTATGTTTGCTGCGCTTTAACATCCTGCTTTCTATCCTCGTTTCAGCCCTTGTTGCTGGGGTTATGTATAAGCATGGCTTTAGCGGATTTGAAAGTGGTTTGGCAAGCGGTTTTGAGAGCTTTTTTACGGCTCTAAAAGAGACCACGCAAAGCCTCATAAGCGGCATGCAAGGCAACCTTGAGACCTCTCTTAGCTACATCTTGCTAGGTGCTCTTGCAGCAGCCATCGCAAATACAAATTTAACAGCCATTTTGATAAATGCAATGAGTAAATTTCTTAGCTCAAACAAGGTCATTTTTACGCTAACTATCGCATTTATCGCTTGTTTGTCTCAAAACTTGATCCCAGTTCACATAGCCTTCATACCTATCTTGATCCCGCCACTTCTTGCCCTTATGAATAAAATGGGTATAGATAGACGCGCGGTGGCTTGCGCTCTTACATTTGGCCTGCAAGCGCCTTATGTGAGCCTTAGCGTTGGCTTTGGTCTGCTTTTTCACAATATCCTTAAAAAAGAGCTAGCAAACAACGGCATAAACACAACTATCTCAGACATCTCATCAGTCATGTGGATCGGCGGTGCGTCGATGTTAGTTGGTCTTATCATCGCCATTTTTGTCTACGGCAGAAAGAGAATTTATAAAACATCTAAATTTGAAAAAGCCGAGCTTGACGAGATCGAGCGCGCAAAAAGCCTTGAGATGACTAAAAAAGAGTGGGCGGTCTTAGCTGGTGCGGTTGTCGCCTTTGTCGTGCAAATTTATACTTCGCTCTTGCCACTTGGCGCGCTACTTGGACTTTTGGTAATGGTTGTTTTTGGAGGTATCGAATACAAAAAAGTAGATAAGATCATGGATAATGGCCTTGCTATGATGGGCTTTATCGCATTTATCATGCTTGTTGCTGCGGGATATGGCACTATTTTAAGAGAGAGTGGCGGTATAGACGAGCTTGTAAAATACGCTAGCTTGGTATCTGGCGGCAAGATAGGCGGAGCATTTTTGATGCTACTTATCGGACTTTTAGTCACGATGGGCATAGGCACTAGCTTTGGAACTATCCCTATCTTAGCCTCTATCTACGTGCCACTTTGTCTTAGCCTTGGCTTTGGCGTGCCAGCTATCATCTTGCTAGTTGGTATAGCAGCGGCTCTAGGCGACGCTGGAAGCCCGGCAAGCGACAGCACACTTGGGCCGACAAGCGGTCTAAATGCTGATGGTGAGCACAACCACATATATGATACTTGCGTGCCTACATTTATATTTTTCAACATCCCACTTATCATCGGTGGCATCGTAGGAGCCATGATACTTGGATAAATGTGTTAAAATCATTAAAAATTTAAAGGAAAATGCGATGCAAACAAATATTGATTATGCAAAATACGAGACGATGACACGTAAAGCTTTATTTAATTCACTTGAAAAAGAAGAAAAAAAACTAAATTCATTGCAAGATACTTTAAAAAAACAATCAGAACTAATCCTTTATCTTAAAAAAAAGATAAAAAGCAAACTTGATGAGCCAAAAGATTATGAACTTTTAAAGTCTCCAAGCATAAAAAAACTCGATATAGAATTTAAAAAACTCTCAAAAGCGGAGCAAGAAGCACTAATAGCTGAAGTTAAAACCGAAATGGGTGTTTAGTGTATAAAATAGTCATTAAACGTTCTGCTGACAAGCAACTAGATAAAATTTCAAAAGGTGATCTAAGAGCGGCTCTAAAAATACACACCTTTTTAAAAGAGCTTGAAAAAGTAGAAAATCCTTTTGCGACAAATAACGCAGAAAAGATGCAAGGCTATGATGATCGCTGGCGTTGGAGAGTTGGCATACATTACCGCATAATAGGGCTTAAGCAAGATGAAATTTTAACTATTGAGATAATAGAAATTTCATCACGAGAAAAAGCATACTAAAAAATACGATCACACAAAAATTTTCAAATTTTTCTCTTTTTGCCGATATAAATTTTGGAACATCTTTTGCTTTAGAAAGATCATAAAAAATTTTAAAACGAGAAAAAGGATAAGCTCATGATGAGATCACTTTGGTCTGGTGTTTCAGGCCTACAAGCCCACCAGATAGCCATGGACGTAGAAGGCAACAATATCGCAAACGTCAATACCTATGGTTTTAAATACAACCGCGCAAATTTTGCTGATATACTAAGCCAAACTCCAAGAGTTGCTACCGCTCCACAAGGTCAGCTAGGCGGTCAAAACGCTATGCAAATAGGTCTAGGAACGACTATAAACTCAACTACAAGAATTTTCTCACAAGGCACACTAACAGCCACTGATAAGCAAACCGACCTTGCTCTTCAAGGAAATGGCTTCTTTGTCGTCTCTCCAGATGGCGGAACGACAAGATACTATACAAGAAACGGCGATTTCGTCCGTGATAAGGCTGGTAACTTTGTAAATAATAGCGGCTACATCGTTCAAGGCTGGACTAGAGATGACGAGACTGGCACTATCGACTCAACTGGTCCGATAAGCAACATCGTCATTAAAGAAGGTCTTACAACTCCAGCAAGAGCAACAACAGAAGTTAAGATAAAAGGCAACCTCGACTCAGGTAACAGCATCGGTCAAAGAAGCACACCTATATATGCTCTTGACTCAGTTGCAGGCGGACGCGACTACAATAACGATGGAATTTTAAATGCTAACGAAGTTCATAACGAAAACGATACAAATAATGATGAATTTTATACAAACTCAAGAAACGAGCAGATTTTAACAGAGCGTGGCGTCGATCTTGGTGTTACATTTGACGAGCTTGGAAACG
>CAUUZE010000003.1:0-54622 GCA_963549665.1 Campylobacter concisus
TTTGGCTAAAAGAGTCTAAAAACAAGGGACGAAAGTTTATTTTTAGGTATTTTTTCGTTTTTCTTGGTGCTATAATGATCATCCTGACAAATTTTATAAACATTCCTCAATTTTTTGCATACGACCTAGGTGATAGAAATTTACTCTATATCGCATTTGCTTGTTTATGTCTTCAGCTAATAGTTGATATTTGCTATGTTATTTGTGCTTTTTTTCGTAAAGATAAACAAATTGATGTATGAATATAAATAATACCTAGTAAATTTAGCAATAGTGAGTTGTGAGATATTTTAATGGGTAGTTTTATTAGCAGAATAATTGATATTGGTTTTATGCCAAACGCTTCGTGGCTATATTGGCTGGTATTTGACACTGTAGGATTACTATTTTTAAAGATGCTGATAGAGGATGTCATTTCAAGTTTATATTATTTCAAATTTAATACAAGGGGCAATATCCAGTCTATTTTATATATCTTGTTTGACCTAGTGATTATATTTTTGATCGCTTTTTTATTTTATAGGCTATATTTTAGCGCCACTAGAGTAGAGGGCATTTTGTCTCTTATAGCGAATTTATCACTCTTTCTTGTTGTTGCAGTTTGCATTTATGCTATCGTTGGGACAATTAGACATTTGGTAAAACCACGAAGCAATACTATAAAAGCCAAACCAAAATTCTTTAGAATGTCTCGCTTAAAAAGACGTAAGGAAAATTTGAAAAAATAATGGATAAAGTTTGGAGTGAGCTAATCTTGCAGCTTATGATGGGAGATCACCCATTGCTGCACTGGGTTATTTATAATATCTTTGGACTACCACTGATGTTTTATATATGGAAGGCTACAGCTATTTTCTTGCATGGCGGTATTGCCATTAGCAAAAATAATCCCATAAAAGATATAGCACTTAGGTTATTTTTTGTAGTAGTTTCATTATTCCCATTTTACTTACTTATAAAATTTACTTTTACAAAATCAAACGGCTATCTTGTCTATCCTTGTGTTTTTAGTTATATCTCTACCCTTGTTGTATTCTTGCTGGCTATCAGACCTATAAAACAAAAGCCAAGTGAAACCATAGAAGCCAAACTAAACTTTTTTAGAATGTCTCGATCAAAAAGGCGTAAAGAAAATTTGAAAAATAATGCTAGAAAGTAGAAAATATGTTTAACCGTATAGGTGGCTTTTTTATAGGATTTATGTGCTTACTTTACTGTATCTCTATGCTAGCTAACAAAAATATAAAAGTTGGTGAGAAGTTTTTTAAATTTGATGATACTGGTTATTTATACTTGCTACCAGCATTTGGATTTTTGGTGCTAAGCATTTATGGTTTTTGGATGGCTTTTAGAAAAGAGCCGCCAGTCGTACAAAGGCTAGAGGGCATGTGGTGTCCTGACTGCATGAAATTTTATAATATAGGTGAAACTACATGTGAAAAGTGCGGACAAGAGCTACTAAAATGTTATAACACACACTATGAAACAAGGCCAAAACCAAAGACCGAGCCGCTGTTTAGATCAAAGCCTAGAAATAAAAAGCGAAAGTTAAAGAGATAAATTTATAAATTTTGTAATGCAAAGGGGAGCAAGGCAAAAATAATCCGAAGGTAAAGTCATTTTGATTTTTGTTATTCTAGCGCTCTAGCTATCACCGACCACTCGTTTGCAAGCTTTTCAAGGCTAAATTTAGCATTCGCAGGGCTGGTTGATGGTAGTTTTATCACTTCATTTTTTGTCGCTTTTATGATCTCACCTTCTAAGTATTTTTTGCAAATTTCGTAAGCTTTGCCGCCATTTGCATAGACTTGTGTGATATTTGCCTCTTTAAATAAAGGCTTCAAATTTACAGGCACGATCTTGCTCATCTTGGCATCGCTTGAGCCCTCTATCTCGCATGATATCGCAGCGTCATATATCGCGATGTGATGAGAGAGTAGAAATTTTATCTTTTCATCCGTGCTTTCTGGCGTATCAGCGTTTAAAATCCTAGCCAGCACCCGCCAAAAGCGGTTTTGCGGATTTGTATAGTAAAAGCCAAATTTACGAGAGATGACAGAGGGAAAAGAGCCTAGGATTAAAATTTTAGAGTTTTTATCAAAGATTGGCTTAAAAGGGTGCGTTTGGCTCATATTTTTGCCTTTTAAATTTATGAATAATTTTAGATAATGATATATAAAATTTGCTTTAGAAGTTAAATTTAAGGAGCTGCAGTGCCTTGGCGCAAGATGAGGTTTTTTGATAAGAGCTGGATAAGCGGTGATCTAGGCGATAATGAGTTTGAAAAGAGGATAGAGGATTATAGCTCGTATATAAAGTCTTTTTATGGCGAGCTAAAGACGCTTGAGAGAGTTTTTGTAGATCTAAATTTTAGTGATGCAAAGATAGTATCTTTTGTCTTTATGAAAAGTGGCGCTAGGGTTAAATTTTACATCGGAGACTTGCAAAATGGCTACTACGAGCTAAGCGTCATTTTTAAAAATTTTCATATAGATGATAGCGCTCTTGGAGAGATCATAGCCAGTGAAGTGGCTTTTGCGGAGAAGGAATTTTATTTTTCATATATGATGAGTGATCTTAAGGAGCGTCATTCTGCCTTTGACGAGATATGCAGTATTAAATTTAAAAAAATTTCAAGCAAGATGTATTCTAGCTGCTAGAGTAAATTTTAGGTGCAAAAGCACCTAAAATTTAATTGATTTCGTCGCTAAAGTCTGCTAGGCTTAGGCGTTTTAGCTGGCGGTAGCGTCTTTGCGCGTCAGCTTTGTTTTTAGCTAGTAACTCGTCTGCGTGCTCAGGGTTGGTCTTCTTAAGCGAGTTGTAGCGAACTTCGTTTAGCAAAAACTCTTCATAAAGCGACCAGTCAGGCTCT
This sequence comes from Campylobacter concisus, assembly GCA_963549665.1. Taxonomy (GTDB): domain Bacteria; phylum Campylobacterota; class Campylobacteria; order Campylobacterales; family Campylobacteraceae; genus Campylobacter_A; species Campylobacter_A concisus_BN. The sequence continues at coordinate 2,873 of CAUUZE010000003.1, forward strand.
TTTGAGGTGATTTTGAGCGGATTTTGCCCCTCTTTTAAAAGGCGCGGATCGTATAGATATGTCGGCCAGTATCCGCATTTTGTGGCGAGCTCGCCTTGGCCGCCTGACTGCGATAAGCCGCCTTTGATGCCGTGAGCGATGCACGGAGAGTAGGCGATGATGAGGCTTGGGCCATCATACGCTTCGGCCGCTGCGATCGCTTTTATCACGTTTGCTTGGCTCGCGTTTGAGTTGATCTGCGCTACGAAAATGTTACCGTAAGTCATCGCGATGTAGCCAAGGTCCTTTTTCTGAGCTGGCTTACCACTAGCCGTAAATTGCGCTATCGAGCCTGCGCGGCTTGATTTTGAGCTTTGACCGCCAGTGTTTGAATAAACTTCGGTGTCAAGCACTAGCACATTTACGTTCTCACCGCTTGCTAGCACGTGGTCAAGTCCGCCAAAGCCGATGTCATACGCCCAGCCGTCGCCACCGATAATCCATTGCGACTTCTTGACGAGAAATTTCTTAAGCTCTAAAATTTCTTTAACGCCTGGTGCGCTTAAATTTTGCTCTAAAATAGGCAATAAATTTTTCGTGATCTCTTGCGTTTTTTCGCCGTCATTTTTGAAATTTATCCAGTCGTTGTAAAGCGCTGAAAGTGCGTTTGGCACGCTATCTATGTTATTTCTCATTATATCTTCGATGCGGTGGCGCATGGTCTCCATCGCTACGTTCATACCCATGCCAAACTCTGCGTTATCTTCAAATAGCGAATTTGCCCAAGCAACGCCCTTGCCTTCGTCATTTGTGGTGTATGGAGTAGATGGGGCAGAGCCGCCATATATCGAGCTACAACCAGTCGCGTTTGCCACGATCATGCGCTCGCCAAAGAGCCTTGTAATAAGCGTGATATACGGAGTTTCGCCACATCCCGGGCAAGCGCCGTGGAATTCAAAGAGCGGCTTAGCAAAGCCAACGCCCTTAACGCTCTCTTTGTTCATGAGATCGTCTTTATAAGCGACCTTTTTAAATAGATAATCAGCATTTTCTTGCTCGTTTTTGCCTAGCTCTTCTTCTAACGGCACCATTACGAGCGATTTTTCCTTACTTGGGCAGTTTTGCGCGCATAGCTCGCAGCCGGTGCAGTCTAGCGGGCTTACTTGGATTTTATATTTTAGTCCTTTTACCTCTTTGCCTTTGGCTTCTAAATTGTGCTCTTTTACGCCATCTGGGGCTGCACTAAGCTCGTTTTCGTCTATCAAAAATGGCCTGATTACAGCGTGTGGGCAGACAAATGCGCACTGGTTGCACTGGATGCAGTTTTGCTCGATCCATTTTGGCACCATGACACCAACGCCGCGCTTTTCATAAGCCGTCGTGCCAGCTTCGAAGTGGCCGTCTTCGTAGCCTATGAAGGCTGAGACTGGTAGGCTGTCACCGCGAGCCGCATTTATCGGTTTTACGACGTTTTCGATGAAGCTGTTGCCGATATATTTTTCATCTTTTTGCTCATCGTCTGCTAAATTTGCCCATGCAGGATCGACTGGTACCTTGATAAGGCCGTTTGCGCCAACGTCGATAGCGTTGTAGTTCATCTGCACGATCGCCTCGCCTTTTTTAGCATAGGCTTTGTGCGCGTACTCTTTCATATATTTTTGCGCATCTTCAAATGGTATGATGTTGGCAAGCTTGAAAAATGCCGACTGCATTATGGTGTTTGTGCGGTTTTTAAGGCCGATGTCGTGTGCTAGCTTTGTTGCGTTTATGATGTAGAAATTTATATTTTTGCTAGCTAAAATTTTCTTAACTTTATTTGGCAGTTTGGCGATCGTCTGCTCCGCGTCCCAGATAGAGTTTAGTAAAAATGTACCGTTTTCTCTGATGCCATCAATCACGTCGTAAATTTCAAGATATGCTGCGACTGAGCATGCTACAAAGTGCGGGTTTGAGACGAGATAGGTCGAGCGGATCGGCTTTTTGCCAAAGCGAAGGTGCGAGCGCGTGTAGCCGCCTGATTTTTTACTATCGTAGGCAAAATATGCCTGCGCGTAAAGATCAGTCTTATCGCCGATGATCTTAATAGAGTTTTTGTTTGCACCCACGGTGCCATCAGCACCAAGGCCGTAAAATAAGCACTCTTTAACGCTCTCATCGCTTAGTGAAATTTTCTCTCCAGTTGGTAGCGACGTAAAAGTGACGTCATCAACGATACCCACCGTAAAGCCATCTTTTGGCTCGCTTTGGTTTAAATTTTCAAATACAGCTAGCATTTGCGCAGGATCGACGTCCTTTGAGCTTAGGCCGTATCTACCGCCAACGATAACTGGAGCGTCCTTTTGGCCGTAAAATGCAGCTTTTATATCAAGATATAGCGGCTCGCCAAGGCTGCCAGGCTCTTTTGTGCGGTCAAGAACGGCTATTTTTTTCACGCTCTTTGGCATCACGTCAAAGAGATACTTCGTGCTAAATGGGCGGTACAAATGCACCTTAATGATGCCCACCTTTTCGCCTTTTGCGTTTAGATAATCAACGACCTCTTCAAGGGTTTGCGTCACTGAGCCCATAGCTATGATGACACGCGTAGCCTCAGGGTCTCCGTAGTAGTTAAATGGCTTGTAGTCACGACCAGTGATCTTTGAAATTTCAGCTAGGTAGTTTGCCACGATGTCTGGCACTGCGTTATAAAAGCGGTTGCTTAGCTCTCTTGTTTGAAAGTAGATATCATCGTTTTGCGCTGTGCCTCTTGTTTTTGGGCTCTCTGGATTTAGCGCTTCGTCTCTAAATTTTTGTAGCGCCTCTCTGTCAAGAAGTCTGTCAAAGTGCGCGTAGTCCATCACTTCTACTTTTTGAATTTCATGGCTCGTTCTAAAGCCGTCAAAGAAGTGTAAAAATGGCACTCTGCCCTTGATCGCCGCTAAATGCGCCACGCCAGCGATATCCATCACCTCTTGCACTGAGCCGCTTGCTAGCATAGCAAAGCCAGTTTGGCGACAGGCGTAGATGTCTTGGTGATCGCCAAATATTGAAAGAGCCTGCGCTGCTAGAGAGCGAGCTGATACGTGGATGACGCCAGGGAGGAGCTGGCCTGCTATCTTATACATATTTGGAATTTTTAAAAGTAGGCCTTGAGAAGCTGTGTAGGTCGTAGTTAGGGCGCCAACTTGTAGCGAGCCATGCACCGTGCCAGCTGCGCCGCCCTCGCTTTGCATCTCGACTACTTTTACTGGCATACCAAATAAATTTTTCTTGCCCTGCGCTGCCCAAAGGTCAGTGTAGTCAGCCATAGGCGAGCTAGGAGTGATAGGGTAAATTCCAGCTACTTCGGTAAATGCGTATGACGCGTAAGCTGCGGCCTCGTTTCCGTCCATAGTTTTCATTATTTTTGACATATTTCCGCCTTAAAATTATCTTAAAAATGGCTTTATTATAAAAGAAAAATCCAAAATTTGTCATTAATCTCTATCATTAAAAAATTAAAATTTATAAATAACTAAGATGTAAGTCAAATTTTAATATTGTAAGGGCAAAGTAAAAAAGGATGAAATTTTGATAAATATTCATAAAATAGCCTATCTAAGGGTTATTGCGCTAGCTTTTGCAGCTTTTATATTTAATACAACTGAGTTCGTGCCAGTACCGCTTTTAAGTGATATGGCGAAGGATTTTGGCATGAGTACGGCTGATACTGGGCTCATCATCACGATATATGCGTGGAGTGTGACGATACTCTCGTTACCTTTTATGCTGCTAACTGCAAATTTAGAGCGAAGGTCGCTACTTTTAAAGGTCTTTATCATCTTTGTCGCTTCTCACGCACTTTGCGCGGTCGCTTGGAATTTTACTGTTTTAGTCATAGCTCGCGTGTTAATAGCTATCTCACACGCCATATTTTGGTCGATCACCGCCTCGCTTGCTGTTAGGGTGGCGCCTATCAATAAAAGCTCGCAAGCTCTGGGACTGCTAGCGCTTGGCACATCGATGGCGATGATACTTGGTTTGCCACTTGGTAGAATTTTAGGCGATAGCTTGGGCTGGCGTGTCACATTTGGGCTCATAGGAATTTTTGCTGTGGGCGTTGGCGCTTGGCTATATAAAATTTTGCCACTTTTGCCTAGCAAAAACTCAGGCTCGCTAAAGAGTTTGCCAGAGCTTGCAAGAAATGGCTTTTTGATAGTGATATTTTTGCTAACAGCTATCGTTATCAGCGCGCATTTTAGCACCTATAGCTACATCGAGCCGTTTGCTAAAGATATTAGCGGCTTTGATGGTAAATTTATCACCATATTTTTGCTTTTGTTTGGCGTAGCTGGTATCGTAGCAAGCGTGCTTTTCTCTAAATTTTATAAGCTCATACCAAATGTTTTTACAGCTATCTCAATAGCGATCATTTTAGCCTGCTTGCTTGCGTTAAATTTCATCGCTACAAATGAGACTTTGATGCTTGCACTTGCCTTTATCTGGGGGCTTGGCATAGCTGGGATAAATATGAGCTTTCAGATAAAGGTGCTAAGCTTAGCCTCAAATGCCACGGACGCTGCGATGGCGATATATTCAGCCATTTATAACATTGGCATAGGAGCTGGCGCGCTAATAGGTCATCAAACGATAGTTCATCTTGGCGAGCAAAATATCGGCAATGTTGGCAGCCTTTTTGCAACAGTTGGACTTGTCATCTTTCTCGTTGCAGCGGTTAAATTTAAAAAGGCTGAGTAATTTTAGCCTTTTTAAAAAACCAAAAACGTTACAAATTTCTACAAATAAGTGATAATAAATATCATAACTAAGAATAATTTTAGCTAAGCTTTTTTATAATCGTTATCAGAAAACGAATAAATTTTAGGAGCTTGTTATGTCAGTTTTAGTTATCGGAGCAGATGAGATCACGCCTATTAAGGCTGTTTTGCATGATTTGGGAGCTGAGAAGATAGAGCACTGGGATGCTAGAAATGAAAACCGCGTAAATCGCAAGCCGATCCCACAAGATACTGAGTGCGTGGTGATGCTCACTAGCTTTTTAAACCACAACACGATGAAGACTATTAAAACTCAAGCAAAAAAGAGAAATATCCCTATCGTTTGTGCGAAAAGAAGCGTCAGCTGCGTATTTTGCGAGTATTGTAAGGTCTTTGGCCTAGATAAGGAATTTGGATGCAAAGAATAATAGATGAAGTTCGGGTTTTTATCAGATATTGGCGAAATAACTCCAAGTATTTTTGCAAAGCTTGACAAGCTTTCGCGTGCGAAAATTTTCATCGCACTTTATAATGTTGGCGTTGAAAGCGAGCTAAAGATCCCGCTTTCTTACGCTAAATTTCTAAATTTCAAAGATATTTTTGATGCTAGGATAAATTTCTTACTGCGTGAGAAATTTTTAAATTTCAAACCAGTTGATAGCTTTTGTGTGCCTTCAAACATCGTTATAAATGCTTATTTGAGAAATGATTTTAAAGGGTTGAAATTTGTAGCAAAAGAGCCAAAGATGGCAGCTGCAAAGATGATAAAGATGCTTTATAGAAGCGGAGAATTTGAGTTTTTCATTGACGCAGCGCAGATGTTTTGCCAGTTTGTTTATGATAAAATACGCCTCCGCCATCAGGACAAAGAGGTCGTGCTAAATAGCGGTGTCATCTCGGTCAAAAAAGATGGCAAAAATTTACTCAGTGTCATGCCAAGCTTTAAAAGAGTGAGCTTTGATGATATGAGAAATTTAAACGACGACATCGATGCAGCCGTTTGCGCGCTTGGTCACGAGTGCGAGATGGTCTATATCGTTTGCCCTAGAAATGAGGAATTTAGGCGGCACGTTGAGGTTAGACACTGCTTTGCAAGAGGGTGCATAAAGCTCGTGCCTTATACGATTATTAGTAAAATTTTTTAAAAAGGATAAAAATGATAGGTATAGTTTATGGAAGCAGCATGGGAAATACCGAAGATGCAGCAAAACTTATAAGCGAGGGCTTGGGCCTTGAAAACGAGCTTTTAAACGTCTCTGACGTGGACGCAGCGAAGCTAAATGGTTTTGATAAGCTCATCCTTGGCACATCGACTTGGGGTAGCGGTGATCTTCAAGATGACTGGGACGCGTTTGACTTTAAAGCGTTAAATTTAAGTGGTAAAACGGTCGCTGTTTTTGGCATGGGCGATAGCGAGAGCTACTCTGATGAGTACTGTAACGGCATGGCAAAGCTTTACGATGAGGTCGTAAAAGCAGGTGCGAAGGTAGTTGGCGAAGTTAGCACTGACGGATATACATTTGATGGCTCTGATGCCGTAAGAAATGGTAAATTTGTAGGTCTAGCGCTTGATGCTGATAACCAAAGTGACAAAACTGAGGGTAGAATTTCAGCTTGGATCGAGCAGATAAAACCATACTTTGCGTAATTAATTTAGCTAGATCTTCTAGCTAAATTTATATATCCATAGCCGAGATGAAGCTTTTTATCCTCTCATTTTGGCTGTTAAAAAACTCATCTACCAAGCCATCAAAGGCGATCACGCCTTTATCTAAAAACAAAATTCTATCAGCTATCTTTCTAGCAAAATTCATATTATGAGTGACGATGATCATAGACTTTTTCTCTTTTGCAAGAGATAAGATGACCTTTAAAACTTCAGCCTCAAGCTCTGGATCAAGCGCACTTGTAGGCTCGTCAAGTAGTAAAAAGTATGGATTTACAGCTAGCGCTCTAGCGATGGCTACGCGCTGTGCTTGTCCGCCTGAGAGCCTGTTTGGATATGTATCTTCTTTGTGGCTAAGCCCCACTTTAGCCAAAAGCTCTTTTGCCTCTTTTATCGCTTCGTTTTTATCCTTTTTTTGAACGTAGATCGGAGCTTCGGTGACATTTTGAAGCGCTGTTAGGTGCGGGAAGAGGTTGAAGCTTTGAAAGACCATGCCTGTTTTTTTACGAATTTCTAAAAGCTCTTTTGAGCTTAGCTTCTCTTTAAAATTTACACTCCTATCATCTACCTCTAAAACGCCACTTTGTGGGATCTCAAGTAAATTTATGCATCTAAGAAGTGTTGATTTGCCACAACCAGATGAGCCAACTATCACGGTCGTTTGCCCCTCTTTAAAGCTTGTATTTATATTATCTAGTACCAAATGATCGCCGTAAGATTTGCTTATATTTTTAAAATTTATAGCCATTAGACATACCTTGAGACAGCTTTTTCAAGCCTTGATTGAAGATAGGTTAAAAGTGTGCAAACCACTAGATAGATGAGCGCTGCTAGGATGTATAGGATGAGTGGCTCAAAGGTCCTTGCTGCAATCCTTTGAGCGACCATAAACATATCTACCATCGTTATAGAAGCTGCTAGCGAAGTGTCTTTAACAAGGCCTATAAATGTGTTTGAAAGCGGTGGTAGCGATATCCTCACTGCTTGAGGTGCGATGATGCGCTTTAAAATTTGATAGTGTGTCATGCCAAGCGATGTGGCAGCCTCCCACTGACCCTTTGGCACAGAAAGTATGGCAGCTCTTACAGACTCAGAGGCATAAGCACCTACGTTTAGGCTAAATGCGATAGTAGCAGCACTCCAAGTATCAAGCGTGACACCGATGCTAGGAAGCCCGTAAAATACGATGAAAAGCTGCACAAGAAGCGGTGTGCCGCGAAATATCCAAACGTAGGTGGCAAATATAAATTTTAAAATTTTTATATTTGAAAGCCTCGCTACTGCTGTGACAATGGCGATGACAAGCCCTAGCGAAAACGAGAGCAAAGTAAGTGGGATCGTCACTTTTAAAAGTGCGATGATCATCGGTAGTGTCGAGCTTGAAACAAGCTCGATCACTCTATCTAAATTTTCCATTTTTGCCTTGTTGGTTTATAAATTTATTTTGAGACGTCTTTGCCAAAGTAGCTTTTAGAGATGGCTTCTAGTTTGCCCTCTTTTGAAAGCTCAGTTAAAGCATTTGAAATTTGCTCCGCAAGCTCAGCGTTGTCTTTCTTAACAGCTGCTGCTGTGTAGTCTTTCTCATCAAGTGAGGCAGCTATCTTTACAGGTGCATTTGGACGCTCTTTTATGAAGTCGTAAAATACGATGTTGTCTCTTACAACAGCATCTACACGCCTTGATATAAGAAGCTCCATACTTTTAGCAAAACTATCTGTTATGACGTGCTCAGCACCGTATTTTACGGCGACTTTCGCCCAGTTGCTAGTTGCTGAGTCGGCATCTTTTTTGCCTTTTAGATCAGCAAAACTTTTGATGTCGTTATTGTCTTTTCTAGTGATGATAGCGCCAAATGTCACAGTATAAGGCACTGAAAAAGCATACTTTTTCTTTCTCTCATCGGTTATGCTTACTTGGTTAAACACAACGTCTGCTTTGCCAGCGTCAAATGCCGCTAACATCGCGTCCCATGGAGCTGTTAGAAACTCAACTTTTAAATTTAACTTTTGCGCCACAGCTCTTGCGATATCTACGTCGTATCCTACTAGCTCATTTTTGTCATTATAAAATGTAAAAGGTGCGTAAGTGCCTTCTGTTGCTACTGTTAGCACGCCATCTTTTATAGTTTTTGCTTGCAAATTTAGAGCCATTGCAAGCACTGCTACTACTTTTAATAAATTTGTAAATTTCATTTTGATCCTTTATTTTGAAATATCTTTTCCAAAATATTTCATCGAAATTTCGCTTATCTTGCCCTCGGCTTTTAGCTCATCAAGCGCTTTGTTTATCGCTTCTAGTAGCTCGGTGTTGCCTTTTTTAAGAAGTGCAGCTGTTGGCATCGGCTCATTGCTAGTATATGCGATCTTTAGCGGTGCATTTGGGCGTTGTTTGATATAGTCAAAAAATGTGACATTGTCATTTATCGTATCATCAGCCCTTTTTGAAATGATAAGCTCCACGCCTTTGCTAAAGCCATCAGCTACGACCACTGTTGCGCCATTTTTCTCAGCTATCGCTGCCCAGTTGCTAGTTGCAGAGTGCACGCTTTTTTTGCCTTTTAGATCAGCAAAACTTTTGATGTCGTTATTGTCTTTATGCACGACAATTACTGGATATGGCATGGTGTAAGGCACGCTCATGTCATACTTTTTCTTTCTATCTTCGTTTATGCTAACTTGGTTAAAAACAACGTCCGCCTTGCCAGCGTCAAATGCAGCTAGCATCGCGTCCCATGGAGCTGTTAGAAACTCAACTTTTAAATTTAGTTTTTGCGCTACAGCTTTTGCGATATCTACGTCATATCCTACTAGCTCGCCCTTTTCATCATAAAATGAGTAAGGTGAGTAAGTGCCTTCAGTTGCAACTATAAGCTCGCCTTTTTTGATGGTTGAAGCATTTAAATTTAAAGCTAAAAAAGCACCTGCGATAAAGCCAAAAATGGGCTTAAAATTCATTAATTCTCCTTATTTAGAAATGTCTTTGCCGAAGTATTTAAGCGAAATTTCGCTTAAAACTCCTTCTTTGCTAAGCTCATTTAGGGCATTATTTATCTTATTTAGTAGCTCTTTGTTACCTTTTTTAACAATCGCGGCCGTATACATCGGCTCATCGCCAGCTTCGATGATCTTTATAGGGGCGTTTGGATGTTGTTTGATGTAGTCATAAAACATCACCGCATCATCTATCGTATCATCGGCTCTTTTTGTGATGATCAAATTTATCTGATCGCTCAAACTATCGGCCACAACTAGCTTGGCGCCATACTTTTCAACGGTTGGTATCCACATGCTATTTACTGAATGCACGCTTCTTTTTCCTTTTAGATCAGCAAAGCTCTTGATGTCGCTATTATCTTTATGCACGACGATGGCTGAGTAAGAGAGCATATATGGCACGCTGTAGTCATACTTTTTCTTTCGCTCATCGGTTATGCTAACTTGGTTAAATACCACGTCAGCCTTGCCAGCATCAAATGCCGCAAGCATCGCATCCCATGAAGCTTCGATAAATTTTGGCTTTACGCCTAGTTTTTTAGCCACAGCTCTTGCTATCTCTACGTCATAGCCCATTAGCTCATCTTTTTCATTGTGAAATGAAAATGGCGAATAAACACCCTCGGTCGCTATCCTTATGACGCCATCTTTTTTGATCTGCTCGTAAGAATTTGCCAAGGCAGAATTTAAAGAGAGCAAACAGCCAACTACGCAGAGCGCACCAAATTTAAAAGCACTAGAAAATTTCATACAAAACTCCTTCATAGAAAAAATAAAATCAATAACGGAATTTGCAAAAAAAGATAAAAATTTAAGATTTATGCAAATGTCAGTCGCAACTGCGACCTATGTGATATTTTGGCGCTATTTTATCACAAAAATAAAAGGGCGGCGGCTCACTCCGCTAAAAGTGAGACCGCTAGAGCTTTTACCCCCTTAAAATCAACCTTGCCACTTGCAAGCGTTGGGATATCATCAACGATAAATATATAGCTTGGCATCATTATCGGAGCTAGGTTGCTCTCTTTTAAAATTTGCTCGATATTCTCAGGCTCTGTGCCACTTTTTACTAAAAGTGCGATCGCTTCGCCCTTTTTGCTATCTGGCACGTTTGCGCTACTAAAGACGACGTCGCCCCCAAGCACCTTTGCAAGCTCTTCTTCGACGCTTCCAAGGCTTATCATCTCGCCGCCAATTTTAGCAAATCTTGAGTATCTATCGACGATAAATACAAAGCCGTTTTCATCGATGTGGCCTTTATCGCCAGTTTTATAGTATCTTACGCCATCAATGTGTGTGATGACCTCGCTTGTTTTGGCTTCGTCGTTTAGATAGCCCTTCATCACCTGCGATCCGCCGATCACGATGAGTCCGTCTGTGCCAGTTTCTAGCTCTTCAAGCGTCTCTGGGTCGATTATTTTTATGATGGTGCCAGGTAGAGGCATGCCAACGCTGCCAGGTCTATTAAATGTAAGCTCTTTTAGGCTCTCTTTTTCTAGGATATTTGGCATATTTACAGCAGCTACCGGCGCCGTTTCGGTCGCGCCATATCCTTCATAAATTTCTATGCCAAATTTGAGCCTAAACTCGTCTTTTATCTCAGGTTTTAGCTTTTCAGCTCCAGCTACGACCATTCTGGCACTTTGAAACATCAGTGGATGAAGCTTTTTGTTTCTTGTGTAGAGCCTAAAAAACGTTGAGGTGCCAAAGATGATGCTAGCGCTGTGTCTTGCAGCCATTTTGCCGATAGTTGCTCCGTCTGTTGGGTCAGGTACGCTTACCATTTTTACGCCCTCGCAAAGTGGCATGAGCGTGGTCACTGTTAGTCCAAATGAGTGAAATACTGGGAGTGAATTTAAGATCACGTCATCTTTTTTGAAATTTAGAAGCTCGCTTATTTGCTTAATGTTTGCAAGTAAATTTTTATGGCTTAGCTCGATGCCTTTTGGCTCGCCTTCGCTGCCGCTACTAAATAAAATGGTAGCTGTATCCTCTAAGCTCACTGGCTTAAAATAGCAAAGCTTAATGAGCCAAGTTGGGGCAAAAAACGCAGTTAAAAGCGCTAAAAATTTCTCCTTTTTTGAGACGCTAGCTGAGAGATCTTCTGCAAATTTAGCCTTGCCACTCATCGCATCTTTTAGATCAAAGCCCTTAAGTGCGAGCTTTTCAAGAAATTTGCTAGATGTGATCACCGTGTTTATATTTGCCTTTCTTGGGGCGTGATTTAGCGAGGTAACATTAAGCGTATAGTTTAAATTTACGCTCACTTTGCCCATCGCAAGAAGCGCCATATTTACTATCGCTGCGATGCTTGAGCTAGGCAGTAAGATGCCTATATTTTTCTCATCTTTTAGCTCGCGTTTGAAAATTTTGATAAAGACTAAAACGGCGGTTATAAATTTCAAGTTGCTTAAATTTAGTCCAGTGCTGTCGCTCACGCACTCTTTAAATTTATCCTCTTTTGCGTTATTTAGCCACTCGCTTGTTAGCGGTTTTTGCCTTGAGATAAAGCTCTCCCACGATGAAAAGCTAAGCTCAAGCACCTTTTGCTTCATCTTTGCAGCGTTTATAAATGTGGTTATTGGCTTGCCAAAGGCGACGATGATGTCGCGTCTGCCGTTTTTAGAAGTAAGGTCTTTATAAAATTTACTAGCTCTTGAAAAGCTCGAACCCCAAAGGCCACGAAGATAAAATGGCACGATGCAAATTTCCTCTAGATCTCTGATGATAAGCTCAAATCCCTTTTGAAACTCGTTTATCTGACCGTTGTAGCTGATGTGCCCTTCTGGGAAAAGTGCGACTACTTCGCCATTTTTTAGGCACTCTCTAACTAGCTCGATCGACTCCTTGCTGGCCCCTGCACCTATTGGTATCACTTTAAAAAATTTAAAAATTTGCTTTAGATACCATTTGTTATAGATCGTTCTATACATGACAAATCTTATGCCCCTAGGGCTTGCAGCTTGAAGCACGAGCCAATCAATCCAGCTGATGTGGTTGCCAAGAAGTAGCGCGCCGCCACTTTGTGGTAAATTTTGAAGCCCTTCAACGAAAAAGCGGTACTTTGTCTTTAAAAATGGCAGTAAAAGTAGCCTTGTAAAAAGGTGTGGAAGCTGTAAAATGGCGTAAAAACTGCCGATTAAGCAAACAAGCGCTGTAAATACAAAGAGTCCAGTGGTTGAAATTTCAAAATATACTAATCCTATGCCAATGGCTAGAAATAGCAGCATTGAGACGTTTTGCAAGAAGTTGTTTGCCGCCATTATCTTGCCAGTGCTCTTTTGCGGAGCAAAGTACTGGATCATCGCATTTAGTGGCACTATGAAAATTCCGCCAAAAAAGCCAAATGCAAATGAGCTAAGGCTTACTACGCCGATATTTGAGCCAAATGCAAAAAATAAAAGCGAGAAAAATATACCCACAGCACCCATCGGCACGATACCAAGCTCGATGTGTAGCTTTGACATAGAGCCAGCCACGTATGAGCCAAACGCTATGCCTATGGCGCTTGCTGCGAGTATGGCCTGCACCGCTAGCGAGCTGTCGTCGTTAAAAACTGCCTTGTAGTGAGCTGGGAAGGCTGCGATGATGATCTGAGAAATTCCCCAAAATATGCTAAGTCCAGCGATGCTTAGCCAGATATTTTTATCTGATCTTACCTCTTTTAAATTTTCTCTTAGATAGCTAAGACTGATGTATCTTTTAAGCTCAAATTCTCCGCTTTGTTCGTTCGTTTCGCTGATATAAGGTAGCTTGTAGGCAAAAAATGCTTCAAGTGCGCTAAATACGACCAAAAAGATGCCGATAGGATAGACGCTTTTTAAAATTTCTTCTGAGTTTTCGCCTTGGATGTATAAATTTTCAAATATAAACGAAAATAAAAATGAGCTAGCGAGTATTGCGACGATGGTAAGCGCTTGGATGACGCCGTTTGCTGTGCCAAGTCGCTCAGTGCCGACAAGTGCTTTGATGATGCCATATTTTGCTGGCGAGTAGATCGCACTTTGAGCAGCCAAAATGAGTGTTAGCGCAAATGCCACGCCAAAGGCACCCAAAAGGTAGCTAATAAGCACCGCAACGCTGATAACAACGCCAAAGACGGCGCAAATTCTAATAACCTTTGTCTTTGCAAATTTGTCATTTATAAAGCTTGAAGGCGAAAATAAAAATATAAATGGAAGCAAGATCATCGCATTTATAACGGCTGTTAGGATAAAAAGCGTATCGCCTGAGTAGGTCTTTAAAAGGACGTTTTGAATTGTTATTTTGTGTGCTAGATCGACACTTGCGTTTAAAAATGCGATCGCAAGGTAGGGCAAAAAGCCAGTGACTTTTAGTAAATTCCTCATGAATAAAGCCTTTTTTGATTTAAAATTTTGTAAATCTAACAGCAAAATATTTAAAATATCATTAATAAAAAACTCTAGCCATAAATTTTGTGGTGAAATTTCTTTGAAAAAATTTAAATTTTATATGCTTTTTGATAAAATCCGCCTATCAAAAATAAGGAAAAATTTATCATGAACTATGAAATCATCGTCGTTGGCGGCGGACATGCTGGCATTGAGGCAAGTCTTGCGGCTGCTAGAATGGGCAAGCAAACTTTACTGATCACTATCTTAGCCGAGCAAATAGGCGCTGCAAGCTGCAACCCAGCCATCGGAGGGCTTGCAAAGGGGCATCTTGTAAAAGAGATCGACGCACTTGGCGGTCAAATGGGGCTTACGACTGACGCTGTTGGCATCCAGTTTCGCGTGCTAAATGAGAGCAAAGGCCCAGCAGTACGTGGTAGTCGCGCTCAGATCGATATGGATAGATACCGCGTTTATATGAGAAATTTGCTTTTAAACACTCCAAATTTAGAAATTTCTCAAGAGATCGCCACTGAAATTTTAAGCGAAAATGGCGAAGTAACTGGCGTTAAAACCCACCTAAACAACACATATAACGCAAAAAAAGTAATAATTACGACTGGCACATTTTTAAACGGGCTAATCCACGTTGGATTTAACAAACTTGAAGCTGGCCGTGTGGGCGAGCTAAGCGCAAAAGATCTAAGCTCTAGCTTAAGGGAGCTTGGGCTAAATTTAGGCAGGCTAAAGACTGGAACATGCCCAAGAATCGACGCAAAAACGATAAATTTTGAAATTTTAGAGAAGCAAGATGGCGACGCAAAGCCAGTTGCATTTAGCTTTAGAACTAAAAATTTCTCCCCAACGCAGCTGCCATGCTACATCGCCTATACAAACGAAACCACGCATGAGATAATTCGCTCAAATTTCGACAAAGCGCCACTTTTTACAGGTCAGATCGAAGGCATCGGACCAAGATATTGCCCTAGTATCGAGGATAAGATAAACCGCTTTGGCGACCGCGACAGACACCACCTTTTCATCGAGCCTCAGACCCTTGAAGCGACAGAGTACTACATAAACGGCTTTTCAACGAGCCTACCTTATGAGGTGCAAGTGCAGATGCTCCGCTCCGTAAAGGGCTTTGAAAATGCCAAAATAGTAAGGCATGGATATGCCATAGAGTACGACTACGTCGAGCCAACGCAGCTAAAACATAGCCTTGAGACCAAAAAAGTAAAAGGGCTATACTTGGCTGGGCAGATAAACGGCACGACTGGATACGAGGAGGCGGGCGCTCAGGGGCTAATGGCTGGTATAAATGCAGCGCTTTCGCTGGATAACAAAGAGCCGCTTATCTTGCGACGTGATGAGGCTTATATCGGTGTTTTGATCGATGATCTTGTGACAAAAGGGACAAAAGAGCCATATAGGATGTTTACGAGTAGGGCGGAGTACCGCTTGCTTTTACGTGAGGAAAATGCCATTTTAAGGCTTGGCGGATATGGTCATGAGCTTGGACTGCTTGATGATGAGACTTTTAACGAGATAGAAAACATAAGAAGAAATTTAAAAGAGGGGTTAGAGTTTTTAAATGAGACTCAGATCACGCCAAGCAAGGCAAATCTAGAGCTTTTAGCAAGTCTTGATGAAGAGCCAATCAGCCAAAACGTGAGCCTTCAAAAGATAGTCGCACGAAAGAGCTTCACGGCTGAAAAACTAAGAAAGCTTGATGAGAGATTTGTAAATTTAGACGATGCGAGCATGGATCAAATTTTAATCGAGTGCAAATATCAGCACTACATTAGCGAGCAAAAAAATCAGATAGAAAAAATGAAAGATATGATGGATGTAAAAATCCCTGAAAATTTCGACTTTAGAAGCATAAGTGGCCTTAGCAACGAAGTGGTCGAAAAGCTTGAGAAATTTGCCCCGCCAACGCTCTTTGCGGCGAGTGAAATTTCAGGTATCACGCCAGCGGCGATCGATATCTTGCATATCTACATAAAGATGAGCGAGAAAAAGGCTTAAATTTAAGCCTTTTATGGTTTTAAAGTTTAACTAGTGTTTAAAATTTAAAACAAAATTGCTCATTTTTAATAGTTGCTATTTATAATTTTTTAAGATTAATAAATTTTATTATTAAAATTTTCTATTTTACAAGTGCTAAAATAGAAAATTTTTTTATCTGAACGTTTAGACATTAGATCAAATTTCTCTTTTATAAAAAGCTTAAAGTCACGATATATAGGTATTTTTAGATAAATTTACCTCAAATTTTAGTGTAAAAAAAGCTTAAATTCACTTTATTTTTACAAACTATATTGTGAGATTATAGTTTTTTAATTTTTTGAGAGTATAATCGTTTAAATTTTATTTATAGAAAGGAAATTAATGTCAGTAAAGCAAGAAAGACGAAGCTTTATCGGCCTTGCGTTTGGTGCCGTGGCAGCTGTTGGTGGTGCGATGTCACTAGTTGCCATGAAAAAGACCTGGGATCCGCTCCCTAGCGTAAAAGCTGCTGGTTTTACAACTGTCGATCTAAGCCCGATCAAAGATGGCGAGATGAGACAGGTTGAGTGGCGTAAAAAGCCTATTTTCATCCTCAAAAAAAGCCCAGATATGGCTAAAAACGACAAGAGAGATGTAGTCGTTGGAGATGCTAGATATGTAGTTCTTATAGGACTTTGCACGCACCTAGGATGTATCCCTGAGTATAAAGCGAGCAAGCAAATTTTTGTTTGTGCCTGTCATGGCGGCGAATTTAACGCTGATGGCGTGCAAACATACGGACCTCCACCAAGACCGCTTGATATCCCACCATTTAAGATCGATGGTACCAAGCTAGTTCTAGGCGAAACAAGCCCAGAATACGAAAAATTAGTAGCTAAAGCTTAGGAGGTTAGCGATGTCTTTATCTCATAAATCAACTGGCGTTATTGACTGGCTTGACCAGCGCCTAGCTTTTACAAAACTTATGAAGGTTCTAGTTAGCGAATACTGGATCCCAAAAAATATAAATTTCCTTTGGGCGATGGGTGTTATCCTAACGACACTTTTCTTGCTTTTGATCATCACCGGCTTTTTGCTTATGATGTATTACAAACCAGACATACATTTAGCCTTTGATAGCGTAAATTACACTATCATGCAAGAGGTCGAGTATGGCTGGCTTTGGCGTCATATCCACGCGATTTCAGCTTCGACGATCTTTCTTATCATGTATATCCACTTGCTTACTGGACTTTACTACGGCTCATACAAAAGAGGCAGAGAGGTCATTTGGGTAAGCGGTATGGTGCTATTTATCTGCTTTTCAGCAGAGGCATTTAGCGGCTACATGCTCCCATGGGGACAAATGAGCTACTGGGCGGCGACTGTTATCACGCAGCTTTTTGGTGGTGTGCCAGTTATCGGCGATGCTTTGGTTGAGTGGATCAGGGGCGATTACGCAGTTGGCGACTCAACGCTTACTAGATTTTTCATGCTTCACGTCTGCTTGCTACCACTTGTAACTATCGTTGTTTTAGTTATTCACTTCTACTCATTAAGAGTTCCTCACGTAAATAACCTAACAAGCGAAGATATCGACTTTGACGTAGAGGCTGAAGTTTATTTGCACGGCGATAGAGCAAAAGCTAAAGTTATACCATTTTGGCCAGGATTTTTGGCAAAAGACTTTATGTATGTATCATTTTTCATGATCTTTGTCATATATCTTGTTTGCTATCACTTCAACTTTGCGATGGATCCTATCAACTTTGAGCCAGCAAATCCGCTAAAAACTCCACCACACATCTACCCAGAGTGGTACTTCTTGTGGCAATATGAAATTTTACGTGGCTTCTTCTTTGATATAGCTGGAATTTCAGCTTATAATATCGGTCTTATCGCATTTGCATTCGCAGGTGTTGCCTTTATGCTTATACCTCTTTTTGATAGAAGCGACCTTGTAGCTCCAGCTCACAAAAGACCACTATTTTTTGTATGGTTTTGGGTGCTGGTTGCTGACCTTATCGTATTATCTATATATGGCAAGCTCCCAACAGGCGGCATCAACGACTGGATAGGATTTTACGCGTCACTGCTATTTTTAGTGCTATTTATAATCGCATTTCCAGTTATCACAATACTTGAAAGAAAAAGGGGCTAATCATGAAAGAGCTTAAAATTTTTGCCATCGTTGTTATCCTTTCAGGTATTTTATACTGGGGCATTGAGCCTTACGCTCACACAAAGCTTCATCCGCACACTGCAAATGCTGAGTACAACTTCTCAAAAGAAGATACTGACTATGCAAAGCACTTTTTAGAGCAGAAAAAAGAGGCGCTTGAGGCAGCAAAAGCTAGTGGAAATAAAGCTAGCATAGAAGCGGCTACAAAAGATGTTGAGACAGCACAAAAAATTCTTGATGACTACACAGCTTTTTGGGCTGATATAAATTCGATCGACCTTGCAAAAGGTGACGCTGCAAAAGGTGCTGAGACATTTGGCGCAGCTGGATGTACAGGATGTCACGGCATCGAAGCAGCTGGTATGCCAGCTAGTATGGACGCTGAGACAGCTAGCCAAAGCTTTGGCGTAGTGCCACCAGATCTTAGCACAGCTGGTAAAATTTATGACGAGAGATTTTTGGCTGCACTCATAAAAAATCCAACTATGGCTGTAAAACTATCTCATAAATTTAACGACGAGCATCCTTATCCGATGACTGCATTTATGGGTGCTGGCGGCGATATAAACGCTGAGATCGCTGACATAGTTGCTTATCTTAAAAAAGTATCAGCTGACGCGGATGCAAAGAGCAAGATCACTGAAGAAAAGGTATTTGCTGACGCATGTCAAAGATGCCATGATATGAAGTATGATAAAAAATATACTCTTAGCAACAAAGCAAGCCTTGCAGCTTATATGGGCTCAAACCCACCTGATCTATCTATGATGATCCGCTCAAAAGGTGCTGACTACTTGCATAAATTTATAAACGATACTCAAAAGATGCTTCCAGGCACTGCGATGCCTAGAGTTGGCTTAAACAAAGCCGCTGAAGACGACATAGTATCTTACATAGAAAAAGTAGGCGACAGCAAAAAGGCTGAGCGCGAGAGCACAGGACTTTATGTCATGATCTACTTCTTCATCTTGGGAATTTTTGCTTGGCTTTGGAAACGCAAAGTCTGGAGCGAACTCCACTAAAATTTAAGAGCCTTTTTGGCTCTTAAATTCTCTCTAGTAAATTTACATATATAAATTAGGTATTTTTTAAAATTATTCTTTTATAAATTTAATCAAACTATTTTTGCAAATTTTTAAATTTAATTGACATTAATATGATTTAACAAAACAAATTTGTAAATTTTAAAATTCCACTCACTCGCCTTAGCAGACTACTAAATTTAGGCTGCGCTACGTTTAGCACTAAATTTAGAGTCGTGATATGCTCGCTCATAAATTTTAAAATTTACTATATATTTTGTCTGACATGAACATGCATGCAGTGCGTAGTATTGAAGCATGCCACTTCTAACGTCGTCGGGGTTGGGGGATTGTTAAGGGGGAAGGGAGCGACTTCGTAATTCAAGCCTCTTCCCCCTCAACAAAGAAATAAAACTTTAAATTTTTAAAAATCTTTTTGCAAATTTTAAAATTCCATTCACTCGCAAGAATTGACTACTAAAATTTGGCTTCGCTTACCGCTTAGCTCAAATTTTAGAGCCGAAATTACTCGTTCATGAAATTTTAAAATTTGCCTTTATTTATTGACTAGCTTAATAAAATCATTTGAGAAATTTGCTTGAATTTTGCGCATGTGATATACCGATGCTCTCTTGCATACCTAGTGTGCAACAGGTGTTTGGCAAAAGATGTGGCAAATGCGAGGATATTAACAGCCACTAAGCGAGTAAATTTACATTTTCTAGCAAATTTACTCAGCAAAAACCACACAAATTTACGCAAAACAGCCAAATTTAGCTCGCCGTAAAACCATACTAACGGCTAAATTTCTTTGGCGATCTTGCTCATTTTGTTTATCAGCTCTTCGCGCTCGCTTGATTTTAAGTTACCGTATTGAAGCTTTGTCATCATCTGCATGAAGTCAAACTGCTTAAACATCTGCGCATCGCTCTTTAGCTCTTTTTCAAGCTTCTCGTAGATCTTTTCTGTCTCTTTGTTGGCTTTTTCTAAATTTTGCAAAAAGCTCCCAGTCGCGCTCGCATCAAGGTCGTTTTTTGCTGCCTTGTCGATGGTGTTTTTTAAATTTGATAAATTTTCAGAAATTTTCATCTGCACTTCCTTTTGGATTTTAAAATTTAGAGCAAATTTTATTCCTAAATTTCATCCCACCACCTTTTTCTAGGTGGATTTTGCACGGTGAAAACCTCTCCGATCATCGGTGTTGCGTAGTTTAGCTCAAGTTTTGTAGCCGCCTTTTCAAAACGCTTGATCGGCTCATCCCAAGTGTGATAAGAAAGATCAAATTTGCCCCAATGCACCGGCACGCCAAGCCTTGCACCAAGATCTTTTAGCGCTTGCGCTGACTCCTCTGGCTTCATGTGCACGTAAGGCCAGCCGTCGCTGTAAGCGCCATTTTCTATGAAAACTAGATCAAAGCCGCCAAATTTCTCATTTATCATCTTAAAATGCTTGCCATATCCGCCATCACCGCTAAAGTAAAAGCTAAAGCCAGCCTCCTCTACCGCCCAGCCGCCCCAAAGCGTGGTGTTTCTTTTAAATGTGCGCCCGCTAAAGTGCCTTGAGGGGCAAAAAGTAAAGTTTAAATTTCCTATCTTTTGCTCATTAAACCAGTCAAACTCGTAAATTTTGCCTTCATCCACGCCCCATTTTACGAGGTGAGCTTTGACTCCAAGTGGCACTAGAAATTTGGCTATCCTATCCTTTAGCTCAAGTATCGTTTTATGATCAAGATGGTCGTAGTGGTCGTGCGAGATGAGGGCGATGTCGATCACCTCTGGGTAGTCGCTAGCGGTGATGTCGTGCTCGTAGGCAAAGGGCTTGCCGCCAAGTGGGAGAGGGAATGCGCGGTGCAAAACTGGGTCTGTGATGATGATTTTGCCATCAAGCTTGCAGATTAGGCTAACGTGTCCTAGCCAGATAAACTCGCCATTTTTGAGGGCGTTTGCGTCAAATTTTAAATTTGGCAAAGGGCGCTTTGGTAGCTTGTCTTTTGGTGGAAAGAGCGCTTGAGGGACGTAATTTAACATAGACGCTTGCGGATTTTTCTTTACCATATCAATCGTCGGCTCTAAATTTATAAAAACTTTGCCATTAAAATTTGGTGAAGCCTCTATGAGCTTTTGGCTCTTGGCATCTGGTGTGCCGCCAAAAACAGGTGCAAATTTCATAAAAGCAAAAACTGAAGCGATAAACAAAACTATGACTATAAAAATTTCCATCAATAACCTTTTAAATTTGAAAGTGGGATTATATTTTAGATTTTTAAATTTCAGTTTCATTTAATTAACCCAAGCTTAAAAAACTAATTTTTAAATTTAAACTTAATTAAGATAATTTTACTCTTTTTACTAATTATTTGTTATGAAATATTAATCTTTTTTGATTAATCACACGATAATAAGGCCGTTTAATAGCATATCTTAAACTAATATAAAATAAAAATTTAATTTCAAAAATACAAAATTTGTCAGATAGCTGACGGAATTTAATCGCCAGAAGTTATAGAATTGTTTCAAAAATTTCAGGAAGGAGCGTTTGAGATGTTAAATAAAAATTTAACTATCTCTATTCATGTGATTAACAATCACTCTATTAGTGAGCAGGGCGGTCTTGCCTTGTTTTTTAGGAGGAATTTATGAAAAAACATAAATTTGTGATTGCCGATTCTAAACGCTGCATAGGATGTGCGACCTGTATGGCTGCATGTTTTAAAAGTGCTTATGAACGCGGCAAACTATCACGTGCAAGGCTAAGCGTCTTAAGAGAAGCTAGCGGTGTTATGCCGACTCAGTGCAGACAATGTGACGATGGCCCTTGCGCAAATGTATGCCCAACTGGAGCGTTGCGATTTAACGATAATTGCATCGAGCTTCACGAGGAAATTTGTATAGGTTGCAAGATGTGCACGATCGCTTGCCCTTATGGTGCGATAAGCTCAAGTGCAGAGCTTATGCCTTCAGTAAATTACGCTGTCGAGCCAAAATACTATCTTGAAGTAGAGTCACAATCAGGCGCAAAAAACATCGCAGTAAAATGTGATATGTGCTTTGGCCGTGAAAATGGACCAGCTTGCGTTGATGTATGCCCAACAAGCGCTCTTATAATGGTAGATCCAGAAGAGGGCAAACATAAGCTTGGCAAGAGGATAGACTACGATGCAGCGAATAAATTTGCTACTAAAATTTTAAACGGACAAGGAGCATAAGATGACTACGGTTTATATGCTATTTCTTGTAAGTGCCGTCGTTAGTATCTTGCTCTACTGCGCTCCAAAAGCCGCTGTTAAAGTTGGTTTTGGACTAAGTGCTATAAGCTGCTTTTATGCGATGTGTCACTTCGTTGCAAATATGGGAGTAAGTGATAGCTTTGCTCTTATGGATGGCTTTTTGTATTCGCCAAAATTTGCGCTAAATCCACTTGGAAATTTCTTCAGCTTTGTCGTTGTTTTCATCGGATTTGCAAGTAGTGTTTATGGTATGAGCTATGCAGAAGAGTACATAAAAAAAGCAAACGTTGGTGTGTTTGCATGTTTGTTTAACACATTCATCCTTTCAATGCTTCTAGTAATCAGCGCTGATAATGTATTTTGCTTTGTTGTTTTATGGGAGCTTATGACTCTTGTATCATCATTTCTTATCATCGTCAATGACGGTAAAAATACACTTAAAGCGGTTATGGTATATCTTGGTATCGCACAAATCGGTGCATTTTGTATAACCTGTGGATTGCTTATCACAGCTTACTATGCAGGAAGCTTTGAATTTAGTGCATTTATGGGTGTTAAGATGCCATTTGGCGCTTCTGCTGCTGTATTTATACTATTCTTGGTCGGTTTTGGTAGTAAAGCTGGTATGTGGCCATTCCACGTTTGGCTTCCACAAGCTCACCCAGCAGCACCATCAAACGTTTCAGCCCTTATGTCAGGCGTTATGATCAAAGTTGCTCTATTTACACTAGTTAAATTTACACTTTACCTACCACTTAGCACATATTTTGGTCTTACAATACTCGCTCTTGGTGCAGCTAGCTCACTATTTGGTGTTTTATACGCTCTTTGCCAACACGACTTTAAGGCTTTGCTTGCTTACCACTCAGTTGAGAACATAGGCATCATCTTGCTAGGTCTTGGTACTGGTATTTATGGCGTTGCAGCTGGAAATTTAACACTTGCAGCAGTAGGTTTTCTAGCAGGTTGCTACCACGTAGTTAACCACGCTATATTTAAAGGTCTTCTTTTCCTTTGCGCTGGTTCAGTTATCCACGCTACTCATACACAAAATATGGACATCCTTGGTGGTCTTGCTAAAAAGATGCCATGGACAAGCCTTGGTATGTTTATAGGTATTATGGGTATCGCAGCTTTACCTCCAGTAAATGGCTTTGTTTCAGAGTGGTTTACATATCAAGGTATGCTTCAAGGTGCTATGGGAGAAGGAACATTAGTTAGATATGCATTTACACTTGGCGTCGTAGCTCTTGCGCTAACAGGCGTTTTGGTTGGTATGCACCTTAAACTTTACGCTGTTATCTTTGCAGGTACTCCAAGAGATCAAAAAATTTGGGAAAATGCTAAAGAGAGTCCGATAGGTATGGTTCTTGGTATGATCATCCTAATGATAGGCTGCGTTGGCTTTGGTCTTGGCGCAAACTACATAGTTGATTACATCATGCAAGCTGTAAATTCTATCGCTATAAGCGACTATAAAGCTAGCCTTGGTGCTATAAATGTAACTTCACCTATGGGTAGCATGATCTCAACTCCACTTATCGCTTTAGTCCTATGTGCAACTATGATTTTGCCATTTATCATCCTTGCTGTTATGAAAGCAAACAGAGATAAACCACGCGAAACTGATCCTTGGGCTTGTGGCTTTAAATATAGCTCACGTATGCAAATGACAGGTGGTCCATTCACTGGCGACCTTAGAAAGATTATGCAATGGCTATTTAGAGCTGATAAAAAAGTAGTTACTAGAAATTATTTTGACGCGGTTGAGTATCACAACCATCCAAAAGATATTTGGTGGGGAATGTTTTATGAGCCAGTCATTAAATGGTGTGTGAAATTTGCTGATAAGCTAGGTATCGTTCAAAGTGGTTATACAAATGTATATACACTTTATATCTTGCTATATCTTTGTGTCATACTTGCTGTGAGCTACTTTTTAGTTTAGGAGACGAAAATGCAAACTATACTTTTAATGATATTTCAAGTAGTCGTTATCGTTTTGGTAGCTCCTTTGTTTGATGGTATGGCAAGAAAACTTAGAGCTAAACTTCAATCAAAACAAGGTAGCGATTTCTTTCAAACATATCGCGACATTATAAAGCTTTTTAGAAGAGGAAGAACCGTCCCTGAGTGCTCACACTGGGTATTTAGATGGGCTCCATTTTTCCTTTTTGCAACTTCAGCTGCAGTGCTAGCTGCTATACCTATCACTTATAGCAAAGACACTGTATTTGGAGCTTACTCAGATATATTTGTTATCCTCTATCTTGGTGCGCTACTTAGATTTGTATTTGGTGCAGCTTCAATGGATAGCGGCAACCCATTTGCAGCGACAGGTGGCGGCAGGGAGCAAATGCTTGGTGTTTATGTTGAGCCAGTTATGATTATGTGCTTAATCGTAGTTATGCTTGCAGCTAAAACATCAAATTTAGTTGAGATCCAAGAGATGGTAAGAACTGGCGTTATCGGATATCAAATTCCAAGTTTTGCCGTTGCTTCTATCGCATTTTTGTGGTGTATGTATGTTGAGACTGGTAGAAAGCCATTTGACTTAGCTGAAGCAGAACAAGAGCTTCAAGAGGGTGTTCTTGGTGAGTATGCTGGTAGCGACCTTGGCTTAGTTCAAGCATCACTTATATTAAAACAGTTTGCTATGATCGGACTTTTCCTAAGCATATTTGAGCCATGGAATTTTAGCAATCCTTTCTTAGCTATTATCGTTTTTGTGATAAAAACTGGAGTATTTTACGTCGCAGCTGTATTTATAGACAACTTTGGACCACGCTTTAAAATGACTTCATCTTTACGCAAAAATGCTCTTGGTGCACTTGCTATTTCGTTTGTTGCACTAACACTTTATGTAGTAGGAGCGTGAGATGCAAACACTAGATATATTAGCCATTTGCATGATCGTAACTTCGCTTGCGGTTTTTGGTCTTAGAAGCTTGAAACTCTCAATCATCGCTTATGCGATAGAGACACTACTTTTAGTTAGTATATTTTTCTTGCTATCTGAGAAATTTAACGCTGAGCAGCTAAAAACTTGGGCGATCGTTGCGTTTTTTACCAAAGTTCTTTTCGTGCCAGGAATTTTGTTCTGGCTTATCAAAAAACTTGGCGTAGTTAGCGAAGATGAGCCAGTTGGTGGATTTTTTGTAAGTCCTGTTATTGCTATGGGATTTTCTCTAGCTCTTTCAATGAGTATCCACCCTATATTTTTAAAATTCTCTCTTATCAAAGAAGAGATCATGCTAATCGCTGCTGGAACAGTTTTTATGATGGGAATTTTTGGCTTTATGCTAAGAAACTCATTTATAAAACAAATTCTAGCTTACTGCTTGTTTGAAAACGGTATCCACCTAAGCCTTGCTCTAATGGCTTACAACTCACATGAGCTAGTTGAGCTTGGAATTTTAACAGATGCGATATTTGCTGTTATTATCATGAGCGTTCTAGCGATTAGATTTTATAAAGCTTATGATAGCTTAGATACTTCTAAAGCTTCAAATTTAAGGGGTTAGAGATGGATAGTTTAGCTTTAATACTTATCTTACCGCTCCTTGGTGCTTTGATCTTGTTTTTAAGTCCTAAAAACTATGCAGTACTTAGCGGACTTCATGTCTTGTTTTCTGCTGCGACATCAGTGGCTTTACTTAACAATGTTCTTAAAGTTTTAAGTGGCGGAACTTTTTATAGTTTTGATAAATTTTTATTCTTAGATAGCTTAGGCTGTGTTTTCTTGGTGCTTATCGCTGTAACTGGATTTATAGTAAATTTCTACTCTATCCATTACATGAGATGGGAACTTGAAGATGGACACATCCACTTAAGCGATCTTAAAAAATACTACGCACTAAGCCATGTATTTATCTTTACAATGACTTTAAGTGTTATTTGCAACAACGTTGCGTTTATGTGGGCAGCTATCGAGGCTACTACACTAGCTTCTGTATTTTTGGTTGCTATCCACAAAGATCAAAAATCAACAGAGAGTGGTTACAAATACATCGTTCTTTGTTCAATCGGTCTAGCATTTGCTCTTTATGCAACCGTTCTTCTATACTCAGCTACATATAGCACACTAGGAGACGGCGAGGCTTCTATGCAGTTTTCAAGCATAATGGCTAACGCTAAAAATTTAAATCCAGATGCAGCAAAACTTATCTTTGTATTTGCGCTAATTGGTTTTGGTACAAAAGCTGGTCTTGCTCCAACTCACACTTGGTTGCCAGACGTTCACGCTGAAGGTCCAGCACCTATCTCAGCATTGCTATCAGGCGTACTTTTAAAATGTGCGATGCTTGCACTTTTAAGATACTACGCTATCACAGCTCAAGCAGTTGGATTTAGCTTTGTTGAAGGCGTAATGATCGTTTCAGGAACTATCACACTTTTTGTAGCAGGATTTTTCCTAATAAGACAACACAACGTAAAAAGAATGTTTGCATACCACTCAATCGTTCACATGGGTGTTATCGCATTTGCACTTGGTGTTGGCGGTAAATTTGGTCTATTTGCAGCGATATTCCACTGCTTAGCTCACAGCTTCACAAAAGCTTTGGCTTTCTGCTCAACAGGTAACATAGCAAGAATTTACGGCCACAAAGATATGAGTAAGATGGGCGGCATGGTTAAGATCGCACCTATTACAACTATTATGTTTGGTGCAGCTGTATGCTCACTAGTTGGTGTTCCAGCATTTGCTATATTTGTTAGCGAATATAACGTCTTCGTTGGAGCTATCACAAGTGGTCAATACATTGCAGTTGCGCTATTTGCTATTGCACTTGCAGTTATTTTCATAGCTGACTTTGCGCACTTTAACATGGCAAGCTTTGGCGAGCCAAAAGGTGTGGTTGTTCATAATAAAGAGATGAGTTTATTTGAAAATTTACCTCTTATAGCACTCTGTGCCCTTATCATAATCTTTGGCGTATGGCACGTAGATAGCTTTTACACGCTAGTAAATAACGGTGTTAATATAATGATGGGAGCTTTAAAATGAGAGGCGATAAATTTGTTGAAATCCTAAAAACAAAGGTAAAAATTTTAGAAGTAACTCGTCAAGCAGACGATCAGATCACAGTTTTAGTTGATAGAAACGATCTTCCACTAGCTGTTAAAACACTTTATTATGATATCGGTGGCTTTATAAGCACTATGATACCAAACGACGAGCGTCAGATAAATGGCTGCTATGCGCTTTACTATGCTATCTCAATGGAAGGTAGCAAGATGACTGAGGCGGACGACTTTGCAGCTGAGGATAAGTGCTTTATCACAGTTAAAACCCTTATCCCAGGAAGCGATCCGACATTCCCATCAGTTACTCCACTTGTACCAGCTTGTGTTTGGTATGAGAGAGAAGCTTATGATATGTTTGGCCTAGTAGCTGAGGGTCTGCCTGATAAAAGACGTCTAGTTTTAAGCGATGACTGGCCAGACGGACTTCACCCACTTAGAAAAGATGCTATGGACTACCGCTACCGCCCTGATCCAGTAGATCATAGAGATGAGCCTGATGCGGAGTTTTTGTTCCCAACAGGTGATGCAGTAGTTGATGTGCCACTTGGACCACTACACGTTACATCTGATGAGCCAGGTCACTTTAGACTTTTCTGTGACGGCGACGAGATCATCGACGCTGATTATCGCTTGTTCTATCAACACCGCGGTATGGAAAAGCTAGCTGAAAACAGAATGAACTATGATCAAATGGGCTATCTTGCAGAGCGTGTTTGCGGAATTTGTGGTTATGCTCACGCTATTGCGTGTATCGAAGCAGCAGAAAAAGCTATCAAGCTTGAAATCCCACTAAGAGCTCAAGCTATACGCGTCATCTGTCTTGAGATTGAGCGTCTTCACAGCCACCTTTTAAATATCGGTCTAGCTTGTGAGGTCACTGGTAACTACAACGCATTCATGCATATCTTTAGGGTTCGTGAGTACTCTATGGAGCTAGCTCAACTTGTAACTGGCGGACGTAAAACATACGGCAACGTCGTTATGGGTGGCTTAAGACGTGATATGACAAACCATGAGATCAAAAAAGGCTTAGAGATCATCAACAAACTTGACATTCAAATTTCAGAAATTTGGGATGCAGTTTTGGAAGATAAACGCCAAATCGGACGCTGGAAAGGTGTAGGTATCTTGGACCGCCAAATAGCACGTGACTTTAGCCCAGTTGGTCCAAATATGAGAGGCTCTGGCTTTAAACGCGATAACCGCTACGATCACCCATACGACTTCTTCAAACAGATAGAATTTGAAGTAGCAGTTGAGCATGGTTGTGACGTTTTTGCTCGTGAGATGGTTAGATATAAAGAGCTAAAAAGCTCTATCCACATCATCCGCCAATGCTTTGAGATGATGCCTCAAACTCCGATCATGATCGACCCTGTGACTATGATCAAGCCTGAGAATTTCGCACTTGGTCACGATGAAGCACCACGTGGTGAGAACGTTCACTGGATCATGCAAGGTAGCGCTCAAAAAGTATATCGCTGGAGATGTAGGGCTGCGACATATAACAACTGGCCAAGCCTAAGGTATCAATTTAGAGGAAACAACATAAGTGACGCTGCGCTTATAGTTTGCTCACTTGACCCTTGCTACTCATGCACCGAGCGTGTTACTTTGGTTGATGTAAGGACTAAAAAAAGTAAAATTTTAACAGAAAAAGACCTTAAAAAATTCTGTCAAGATGGCGGGGTTAGTAAGAAGGATTTAAGATGATGAAGTTATTTGACATCACAGAAAAATATGGAAAGGCGACATACGCCTATCCATTTGAGCCATATATTGTGCCTGAGAATTTCCGCGGTCAGCCAGACTATACATACGATCTTTGTATAGGTTGTGCAGCTTGCGGTATCGCTTGTCCTAGTAACGCAATAGAGCTTAAGATGAACGATGAGCAAACAAGGCTTGTTTGGGAATTTGACTGCGGTCGCTGCATATTCTGCGGTCGCTGCGATGAGGTTTGCCCAACAGGAGCCGTTCGCCTAAGCGATAGCTTTGAGCTTGCAGTTAAATTTGACAAGAGCGCTCTTATACAAAGAGGCGAGCTTGAGATGCAAACATGCAAATGCTGCGGCAAGCCATTTACACCAAAAAGGCTTATAAATTTCACCCTTGAAAAGCTTGGCACTGCAAATTTACTTCCAGGCAGACTCGAAGAGGCAAAAGACTATCTTTTCATCTGCCCAGAGTGCAAGAAAAATCAATCTGCTGAGAGGCTAACAAAAGGCGTTGAGGAGGCTATAAAATGAGTCTATATCAAGTCCCAGAGGACATAAAAACAGCAAATGACCTAACTGCAAAGCTAGAACATTTAAAAAATATAAAAAGAAGCTTTAGTGTTTATAGGATCGACTGCGGAAGCTGCAATGGTTGCGAGATCGAAATTTTCGCTGCTATCACTCCGATGTGGGATCCAGAGCGCTTTGGTTTTAAGCTTGTAGCAAACCCAAGACACGCTGATATCTTGCTTTGCTCAGGACCAGTCACAAGACAGATGTATTACCCACTTCTTCGTGCTTACGAGGCAGCTCCAGATCCTAAGATCGTAGTTGCTTTTGGCGCTTGTGGCAGCACAGGTGGAATTTTCCACGACGCTTACAGCGTTTGGGGTGGTATAGATAAGATAATCCCAGTTGATGTCTATATCCCAGGATGCCCTCCACACCCAGCAAGCGTTATTTACGGTCTTGGTATGGCTCTTGGCATCATCGATCAAAAATTGCACAAAAAAAGCTATGAAAATGACAGCACTACGCCTCCACCAGTTGAGAAGTCAGTAATGGGCGATATCTTGTTTGAACGTGACTTGCAAGCTGAAAGTAAAAGGCTTATGAGCTATATCTTTGGTAGAACACTATTTGAAAAATATATGGACGCTATCAAAGCCTCAAGAGATATCCACAACCCAGAGCTTGCACGTGAAGCGGTTGTAGCAGCTATCAAAAAAGAAGATGATCCTAGATATGCTGAGTGTATGGCACTTTTACACAACGATGTCTATCTAAAATATGCAAAAGCTGGTAAAAATTTTGCGATTGATGTTGATAGTGAGGTTTGGAGTAAAAGATGATACAAGTTTATAAGCTTACAAAAAGGCATATGGACGACAACGAGAAGCTTCCACGCGAGCTAAAGGAGATAAAAATTTTCTCCACTTGCGTGGGACACGGCGTTGGTACGATTGATTTTAGCGAGAAGATCTTAGAGCTAAGCGATGAGGAATTTGACGAGATGATCAAAAACTCAGGCGAATATGTGAAATTTAAGATCGGAAATTTAAGCAAGTATTTTGAAGTTGAAATTTTTGCTGAGCATATCGCTAGACTCTTGCCGCAGCTTTGTGAGTGTAAGCTTAAAGAAATTTTGGCAAATTTAAAAGAGGGATATATCGTGCTTAGGAAGGACTTTTGATGAAAAAGGCCATCCTTTGCATCGGTAATCCTATGCGTGGTGATGATGATGTTGGCAATGAAGTCGGCCGCATCGTAGAGCAAGAGCTAAAAGAGTGGAAGGTCTTTTTTGGGCAAGATGTGCCTGAGAATGAATTTTCAGCTATTAGAGAATTTGCGCCTGACATTTTGATAGTAGTCGATGCGATGAGTGGCTTTGATGAGGATAAGATAGAGTTTTTTGACCTAAGTGACGATAGAGACTACATCTACTCAACCCACAACCTCCCAACGCCGGTGCTTTTAAGTTATTTGCGTAAAATTTGTCCAAAGACGCTTTTTCTTGGCATTAGTGTCTTGCTTGAAAATGTCCTTGATTTTGAGGAGGGGCTAAGCGAGCAGGCTAAAAAAAGTGCCAGAAAAGCTTTTTTAAGAATTGTAGAGATTGATAAAAATTTAGTTGGTTAAATTTAGTAAGAGCTAAATTTAATCTTGGGTTTGCTAAAGATAAATTTGATCATTTTGGATTTGAAATTTAGTGTAAAACTAATTTTTAAACATTAAATTTTGACGCTAAAATGTCTATCTTTGGCACTACTTCTTTGCTTTTATTTCTTATAGATCAAAGAAGGTTAAATAAAAAGGAGACGTGATGTTAAATCCGGCAGAAACCGCTCAAGCGGTCTCAAATTCAATGGAGCATAAAGCCCATACGCCACTTGTAAGCATTATATTTCTTGCTATCATGGCTGGTGCTGCTATTGCTATGGGTGATATCTTTTGGGCTCACTCAACAGTTGGTATGGCTGAAAAACAGTCTATCGGTCTTTCAAACTTCATCGGTGGTATCACATTTAGCTGCGGTCTCATGATGGTTGTATTTTATGGCGGTCACCTATTTACTAGCTCTGTTTTAAGCGGTGTTAGTGCGTATGAGGGCAAATTGCCACTTGGCAAAACCATAAGCTACTGGGTAATTGTTTGGATATTTAACTTCGTTGGCGGTGCATTGATCGCTTATATGTACTACTACTCTGGTTTGCCACTAAAGTATGACGGCTACATCTTGCAACACTTCGTGCCAGCAGCTATTGGCAAGATCACAGCACCATTTCATGAGCTATTTCTTCGTGGTATCTTTTGTAACGTCTTTGTTTGTATGTCTATCTGGACTGCGACAAGCGAGAGCAACCTATCTGGTAAATTCTTTGCCATTATGTGGATGATCGGTGCATTCGTTGCTTGCTCAATGGAGCACTGCGTTGCAAATATGTTCATAATTACTGAAGCTATCATCTCTAAAGCTCACTATATAGCAGCAAGTGGTGGCGATATCAACGCTGCAGCAGCTTTACTTCACACTACAGCTGATAAACTAGATGTCATCAACTGGACAAATTTCTTAAGCAAAAACTTGCTTCCAGTTACACTTGGTAACATCTGCGGTGGTCTTTTCTTTGTTGGTCTTGTTGGCTTCATGGCTAATAAATTTGATATGAAGAAAAAAGCTTAAAAACTCCCTTTTAGTCTTTGCTTTTTATGGCAAAGGCTAAATTCTAAATTTCTCTCTTTACCTTAAAAGTTTCAAAAAAATTTCTTATTTTTTATCTAAAAAATGTCACACTAATTTAAAATTTATCGTTTTAACTCTCTTGTTTTTGAAAATTTGTGACATTTTGGAGTTTAAAATATCTTAGTTAATAAATTTAGAGCAATAATAAAGCTAAAATTTAATATAATCCCACGAAAAAAGGAGAGCTTATGAAAATTTTTAATGCATTTTTTACCGGCATTATATTTGTTCTTGCTCCTATTTTTACGCTATTTGTCGGAATTTACAACAACTACTTTTCATTTTATGGCATAAGCGAGTATTTCAATGTGATTTTTGTGGATAATGTGCCTTTTTTGTGGCTTTTACCTGTGTTTTTTATATTTGGATATTGTTTCTTTTACGCGCCATTTAGGAAAATTTTTAGAGCCTTTTATCTGCTCTTGCTCGTGCTTTGCGCACTCAGCTGGTATCCTGATTTTGGACAAAGCTTGGGCGAGGCTTATTTTATGAGTAAGCCACTTGAGATGGATCTATCTTCAAATTTACAAAACGAGCAAAAAACAAGCGGCAAAGTCCTTTATGACGGACGAAGAGAAATTTATTTTCTAAGAAGTGACAATGATAAAGTCGTTAAAATTTCAAAGTAAAGTTTTACCTTTATTTAGTTACAATGGCATAAAAATTTAAAGGTTTAAAATGCGTATAAAACTTCCACACGTACCTTATGTCTCACATAAAATAGCAATAGATCTTTTAAACTGTGGTTTTGTAAAGTTAAACAAAGGTATCGAGCCAATCGTAGCAAAAGCAAGTGAAATTTTAACTACTGACGTTCAAAAAGAAAGAGCGCTGGATGAGCGAGTAAATGAGCTTTTAGAGAAAAACGAGGACGAGATGCAAACTATGCAAATCGACCGCAAAAATATGTTTTGGCTCGTTAAAAAGAAACTTGCTGGCGAATTTGACGTCATTTTAACTCATGAAGATAGATTTAGTAATGTCGCTCACAAGATACTTGAAGCTATCTGGAAGAGCGATTTGGTCGAGTATAACGTATCAGAAAACCGCGTGAAAAATGTCATTTATAGCTCGATAGATGAGTATCTAAAAAGTTATGAGAAGATAGAAGATAGCGTCTATGAGATGATGCAAAACTACAAACGCAAACTTATCCCTGGAACTGACGAATACGACCTGATTTTCGAGCGTTTGTATCAAGATGAGCTTAAAAAAAGAGGAATGCTTTAATGAAAGCTTATATTTACATTGAAAACGGCGTTTTTTTAGAGGCAAAAGCCTTTGGTGCTCACGGCGAGTGCGCAGGCGAGCTCGTTTTTAATACCTCTATGACTGGCTATGAGGAGATCATGAGCGATCCAAGCTATGCTGGTCAGTTTATCGTCTTTACTATGCCAGAGATCGGCATCGTTGGCATAAACGAAGATGATATGGAGAGCCTTAGAATTCACGCAAGTGGCGTCATAATGAGAAACTACAACGAAATTCCTTCAAACTACCGCTCACAAAAGTCTTTAGGCAAATTTTTCGAAGAGCAGGGTAAATTTGGCGTTTATGACGTTGATACTAGATATTTGACAAAGATGCTACGTGATGAAGGCGCTTTGATGGCTTATATCTCAACGCAGATAAGCGACAAAGACGAGCTAAAACGCAGGCTTGAAAGTAGCGGACGCATAGAAAATATAAACTACGTAAAAACGGTCAGCGCTATGGACGAGTACGAGCATAAAAAAGGCGCTTGGGATAAAAATTTAAAGTCATATAAGCCGCTAAAAAGTATCGGCAAAAAGATAGCTGTTTTTGACTTTGGCGTAAAGAGAAACATCCTAAATGAGCTATGCGAAACTGGCCTTGAGGTCATTGTCGTGCCACACGATACTAAGGCTGAGGTTTTGATAGATAAATTTAAAAATGGTGAGATAAACGGGGTATTTTTATCAAATGGCCCAGGCGAGCCAAAGAATTTAAAGGCTGAAATCGCTGAGATCAAAAAGATGATAGAGGCAAAAATCCCGATATTTGGCATCTGCCTTGGACATCAGCTACTATCAAATGCCTTTGGATATGAGACATATAAACTTAAATTTGGTCAGCACGGAGCAAATCACCCTGTGCTAAATTTAGAGACAAAAGCGATCGAGATAACAACGCAAAATCACAACTACAATGTGCCAGAGAGCATCGCTGAAGTAGCGGTTGTGACACATAGAAATTTATTTGACAATACGATTGAAGGTGTAAGATACAAGGACTATCCGATCTTCTCGGTGCAACATCACCCAGAAGCAAGCAGCGGCCCTAACGAGAGCAAATATATATTTAAGCAGTTTTTAGAAATTTTATAATATGCAAAACATAAGCCTTTACATGATTATCTCAGTTGCGCTTTTGAGCAGCTTTAGTCATTGTGTCGGCATGTGTAGCGGTTTTTTGAGCTTGCAAGCTCTATTTTTTAAAGGTAAAAGCAAGAGTGAAATTTTAATGCTAAGTGCGCTTTATAACCTAGCTAGAGTCTTTGCTTATGTGGCTTTGGGGGCTTTGTTTGGTGCTTTTGGAGCAGCCATTAGTTTTGGTATGCAAGCAAGAGGCGTTATATTTTTCATAGTTGGCTTGGTGATCGCATTTATCGGTATCGCACTGCTTTTTAGGGGCGAGCTTTTAAAATTTTTTGAGAGCGAAAAAGCACTTAAATTTATAGTAAAAATGGCAAAAACAAGAGTGCAAAAGAGAAATTTGGCAAATTTCTTGCTACTTGGCTTTTTAAATGGTCTTTTGCCTTGTGGCGTGGTCTATTATTTCTTAGCGCTTGGAGTTTTAAGCGCAAATGTGGCTGACGCATCCCTGATAATGCTTATCTTTGGGCTTTGCACCTTACCAGTGATGCTGCTAGCTAGCTTTGTTTTTGGCTTACTAAGAGAGAAATTTAAAGAGATCATGTTTAAGCTCTCAGCTTGCATAATGATCTTAAACGGACTTTATCTATCATTTTTAGGATATAGAGCAAATGCCTAGTTTAAATTTAGATGAAAATTTTTTATCAAGTAGCGAGGGTATGAGGATTGCTAAGCTTGCGATGATGGGCGAGATGATGGCAAATATAACTCACCAGTGGAAGCAACCGCTAAATGAGCTAAGCTTAGTTTTATATAAGATGAAAAAGCTCGCAGGCAGCGAAGATGACGAATTTATCGGCTCTTATGAGAGGGCTATGCAGATCATAAAGTATATGTCAGAAACTACTGATGAGTTTAGCTCGTTTTTAAACCCAAATACACTTTCGCAAGAATTTAGCCTAGCAGACGCAGCTAGAGCATCGATACAGATCGTAAAAGGCGTGATGAAAAAAGAGGGCGTTCATGTAGAGCTTGAGGTGCTAGGAGACTCTAAAATTTATGGTCATAAAAACAGGCTCATGCAAGTCATCATAAATTTACTAAATAACGCAAAAGACGCACTAAATTTACAAAAGATAGAAGATAAAAATATAAAAATAAAGATTGATAGCGATGAAAAATTTGCTTACCTAAGCGTAGAAGATAATGGTGGCGGCATAGATAAAAATGTGATAGATGAGATATTTAAGCCATATTTTACTACCAAAGAAGATAGCAAAAGCACTGGTTTAGGGCTTTATATGTCAAAGCAAATAATCGATCAATTTAACGCAGAAATAACAGCGGGCAACAGCGATAATGGAGCCTGTTTTTTAATAAAGTTACCACACAAAGGAGAGATAGATGAATAAAATTTTAAAGAACCTAACGGTTTTGCTTGTCGAAGACGATAGCGACAGCAAAAAGATCATGCACGATGTGCTAAGTGACAATTTTGAGAAAGTTTTTACTGCTCAAAATGGTGATGAAGGTTTGAAAAAATTTAAAAAATACAACCCAAATATGGTAATTACAGATGTATTTATGCCAATTAGTGATGGACTTGATATGACAAGATATATCAAGGAAATTTCTAAAGACACACCTGTCATCGTCCTAAGTGCGCATAGCGAAAAAGAGACTTTATTAAAGGCTATCGATGTTGGCGTTGATAAGTATCTCATAAAACCTATCATGGCAGATGATCTTTTAAAAACGATAGAAAATGTCGCAAAAAGCAAGATAGAAACTGCAAACATCATCCAAGTTGCAAACGGATATAGCTTTAATAAGATCAAGCGCGTACTTATCAGAGATGGCGTTGAAATTTCACTTACTAAAAAAGAGCTCGCATTTATCTCACTTTTGATAAAAAGACTTGGTACGCTCGTGCTTCATGATGAGATCAAAAGCGTTGTTTGGGTTGGCGAGAGCGTTACAGAAGCAGCTATCAGAACCTTTGTTAAGCGCGTTAGAGACAAAGTTGGCAACAACTTTATAAAAAATGTCCCAGGACTTGGTTACAAAATAGACAGAAGACTTTCTTAGTTAATGAGAATTTATATTAATTAAGTTTTTTTATAGTTCTTATACTTTAAAATAACGAATCATTAATATAAATTTAACTAGGAGGATATTTTATGCGACCATCTCAGCTACTACACTATGATTATAGTGTAGCAAAGCTATTTATGTTTGCCACGATACTCTTTGGTATCATAGGCATGGTTGTTGGCGTAGTTATAGCTTTTCAAATGGCCTGTCCAGAGCTTAACTACATAGCTGGCGAATATTCGGCGTTTGGGAGGTTGCGTCCTCTTCATACTAATGGCATCATTTTTGGCTTCATGCTCTCAGGCATCTTTGCCACATGGTACTACATCGGACAGCGTGTTTTGAAGGTCTCGATGAGCGAGTCGCCATTTTTGATGTTTATCGGCAAGCTTCACTTTTGGCTATATATGCTTGTTATGGTTTTGGCTGTTGTTACACTTTTTATGGGCGAGAGCACAGCTAAAGAGTACGCCGAGCTTGAGTGGCCACTAGATATCGCAGTGGTTGTTGTTTGGGTGCTTTGGGGGGTTAGTATATTTGGCCTCATTGGTATCCGCCGCGAAAAGACACTTTATATCTCAGTTTGGTACTACATCGCTACATTTCTTGGCGTTGCGATGCTATATCTCTTTAACAATATGGAAATTCCAACAAGACTTGTTAGTGGATATGGCTCATGGCTACACTCTGTCTCTATGTATGCTGGCTCAAACGACGCTTTGGTTCAGTGGTGGTACGGTCACAACGCGGTTGCATTCGTTTTTACAGTGGCGATCATTGCTCAAATTTATTATTTCTTGCCAAAAGAGAGCGGTCAGCCGATATTTTCATATAAATTATCGCTATTTTCATTTTGGGGTCTGATGTTCATCTACCTTTGGGCTGGCGGACACCACCTTATTTACTCTGCTACGCCTGATTGGATGCAGACTATGGGCTCAGTCTTTTCTATCGTTTTGATCCTGCCTTCGTGGGGCTCAGCGATAAACATACTTCTTACGATGAAGGGCGAGTGGGCGCAGCTTAGAGAGAGTCCGCTTATTAAATTTATGGTTCTAGCTTCGACATTTTATATGTTCTCGACACTTGAAGGACCGATACTCTCTATCAAGTCTGTAAATGCCCTAGCGCACTTTACTGACTGGGTACCAGGACACGTTCACGACGGTGCTCTTGGCTGGGTTGGCTTTATGATCATGGCGGCACTTTATCACATGACACCGCGCGTCTTTAAGCGTGAAATTTACTCAAAATCGCTAATGGAAGCTCAGTTTTGGATACAAACAACAGGTATCGTTTTATACTTTGCTTCTATGTGGATCGCTGGTATCACGCAGGGCATGATGTGGAGAGCGACTGATAGCTATGGAAATTTACTCTACTCGTTTATAGACACGGTAGTTGTACTTATCCCATACTACTATATAAGGGCTATTGGCGGACTTCTTTATCTAGTTGGCTTCTTGATGTTTGCTTATAACATCTACAAATCAACTTCTGCTAAAGCTATCTTAGCAGAGCCAAAAAGCGCTTCGCCAATGGGTGGCGGGGCAAAAGCTAGTGCGGAGGTGATGTGATGTTTGCTTGGTTAGAAAAAAATCCATTCTTTTTTGCAGTTTGCGTCTTTATAGTCATCGCTTATGCTGGCATAGTTGAAATTTTACCAGACTTTGCAAACAGAGCTAGACCGCTTGAGGGCACAAAGCCTTACACCGTTTTAGAGCTAGCTGGCAAAAACATCTATATGCAAAATGGCTGCAACACTTGCCACTCTCAAATGATCCGTCCGTTTAAAGCTGAGACTGATAGATACGGCATGTATTCACTAAGTGGCGAATTTGCTTATGATCGCCCGCACCTTTGGGGCTCAAAAAGAACAGGTCCAGATCTTATGCGTGTGGGCAACTATAGAACGACTGACTGGCATGAAAATCACATGCTAAATCCAGCCTCAGTAGTGCCAGGCTCGATCATGCCAGCATATCCATTTTTATTTAAGAAAAATGCTGACATAGAGACTGCTTACGCTGAAGCGTTAACGGTTAAAAAGGTCTTTAACACGCCTTATGACGAAAAAGATATGCCAGCACTTGGCACGCTAGAGCAGACAAATGCTAACGTCAAGGTCGAGGCTGCAGCTATCGTTGAAAATATGAAAGATGAGCAGGTAAAAAGTGCATTTGAAAAAGGTGAAATTCGCCAGATCGTAGCACTGATTGCTTATCTAAATAGCCTAAAGTAGGAGCGTAAGATGGAGAACATTAGAGAGTTTCAAGCTTATGGCTATTTTTTCTTGACAGCATTTTTGGCGATCACTTTGTATGCTTATTTTTTTCATCTTTATAAGAGCGAAAAAACTGGTAGAAGAAACTATGAGAAGTACTCAAAACTAGCGCTTAACGATGAGATCGGTGGCGAAATTTTAGAGCGTAAGGCTACAAAGGAGAGCGTATGCAATGGCTAAATTTAGAAGATAATGTAAATTTACTAGCTCTTATAGGAGCGGCTCTAATCATCGTTCTTACCATCGTTGTAGCTGGTAGGTACGTGGGGCAGATGAAAGTTAAAAAAGATGAGAGCGTTGAGCTTAGCGAGCACAACTGGGACGGCATAGGAGAATACAAAAACCCTGTCCCACTTGGCTGGGCGGTCGTCTTTTTACTAGCGCTAGTTTGGGCGGTTTGGTACTATTTGCTAGGCTACCCACTAAATTCTTACTCACAAATCGGCGAGTATAATAAAGAAGTTAAGGAGGCAAACGCCAAATTTGAAAAAGAGTATGCAAACCCAAGCAAAGAGACGCTTCACGCTATGGGCGAAAGTATCTATCTCGTGCAGTGCTCAGCATGTCACGGCATCACAGGCGATGGCATAGGCGGCAAGGCGGCAAATTTACAAATTTGGGGCAGTGAAAAAGGTATAGTCGAGACTATACTAAATGGCTCAAAAGGGCTTGATTACCCTATGGGAGAGATGCCAGCAGGCTTAGCCGATGCTGATGGCGCAAAGGCGATCGCAGCTTACGTAGCTAAAGAGATAAGCGCGATAAAAAGCACTAAAAATGAAAACTTAGTAGCAACCGGCAAAGAGCTTTACGCTGCATGTGCGGCGTGTCACGGCGAAGATGGCAAGGGTATGGATGGCATGTCGGTTGATCTTAGCAAATATGGCTCGGCTAGTTTTGTAGCTGACGTGCTAAATCGTGGCAAAAAAGGAGCGATCGGCACTATGCCTAAATTTAATGATGGCAGACTAAATGAGATCCAGCAAAGCGCAGTTGGCGAGTATGTCATATCGCTATCAAAGGGCGAATAATGGAAAATAAAAATAGAAACATCTTTGCCTTAAACGGCATTAGCGGATTTTTAATAGCGGTGGTGCTTTTGCTCTCTATCCTAGCGGTGCTTACATATGTTGGCATCGGCCTGCAAAAAGAGGTCGCAACCAAGCCTTACTCACTAAAAGATGCAGCCAGCATCGAGATGAAGAGCGTTGATAACGCTAAACATGTCATTGTAAAGGAGAAGTGATGCTAGGCATAATAGAAAAAGCCATTATCCTGCTAATAATCGTCGCAGGCGCCATTTGTGCATGGTCAGTGCTTACACCAAATCACCTCTTTGTAGGCTAAATTTGAAGAAATTTGCACTCATTTTTATCATTTTGCTCTGGCAAAATTTGGCTTGGGGTGCAAATTTCGTTATCAATAACGATGAAATTTTAAGCCAAAAAGTGAGCCAAAAGCTAAATGAGATAGGAGACGAGCTTTATCAAAAAAGCGGCATAAATTTAGTAGTTGGCGTATATAAAGATGGCGAGCTTGGCATGCTTTTTAAAGAGCAAAATTTAAGCTCGCCCTTTGTCTTCTTAGTGCTCATAAAAGATAAGCAAAAGGTTGAAATTTTTAGCGATACAAACACTTCAAAGCTCTTTAACAAGGAGCAAATTTTAAGCGTAAGTCCAGAATCAGGCACGATCATCCCCATTTTAGTCTCAAAAAATGGCAAAGATGTCTATAATGCCGCTATCTTAAATGGCTACGCTGATATAGCCGAGCAGATCGCTTCAAGTTTAAATTTAAAGCTAGAAAGCGGCATCGGTAGTTCAAACAAAACGA
The DNA here is from genome assembly GCA_963549665.1 of Campylobacter concisus. Lineage (GTDB taxonomy): Bacteria > Campylobacterota > Campylobacteria > Campylobacterales > Campylobacteraceae > Campylobacter_A > Campylobacter_A concisus_BN. The sequence continues at coordinate 43,558 of CAUUZE010000003.1, forward strand.
CCTTAAATTTCTTGCGAATTTTCATCTACGGCTTGATCGCATTTTTCGTTCTCATCATCTTTTATAAAAAGGTAAAAAATGGCTAAAAAGAGCTTTTGGCCTTATGGCATCGTGCTTAGCATAGTCGCTATCATCTTTGCTTGTGCCGCAACCATCGTTGTTGCGATCAACAACCCAGTCGAGATGGATAGCGCTTATATGCAAAGTCATCAAAGCGTCGATGAAAACATCACATTTATAAAAGAGAGCGAGGTGAGATTTGATGAGAAATTTGACCTTAAATTTGAGCCAGAATTTAAAGGTTTGCAGGGTAAGTTTAAATTTCTTCTAACGCCAAAAAATGGCGAAATTTCAAGCCTTGGCTATGAAATTTTGCTAACTCGCCCACAAACAAACAAAGATAACAAAACATTAAGCGCCTCATGGCAAGAAAATGAGCTTGTAAGCGAGAGTGTTGGCCTAAAAGAGGGCAGGTGGCAGCTACTTTTAAGGCTAAGCGACAAGCAAGATACGAGATATTATAAATTTGATTTTAACGCTACAAAGTAAGTTAAATTTGCACCTAAAGTCTCTTTTAGCCAAAACCAAATAAATTTACCTGCAAATTCGCTAAATGCCAGATCAAACCTCTTTAAAGCCAAAATTTAATCCCAAACGCTTGCCAGTTGTAACATACTCTTTAAATTTTAAATTTATAGATTAGAGGCGAGTATTTTTTAGTATCTAGCTTTTCATCTTTTAACAAATTTTCATCCACAAAGATGCCAACTATCTTGCAAGTAACGATGCAAAACCACTCTTTTATCTCGCACTTTTCTACGATCGTTTCTATCTGTATCTTGCACTCTTTTATGCGCGCGCTTTAGTTTTTGGTGCTAAATTTTAGCAATATAAACCCTGCGGCGCCTGAAACTACCGAACCTAGCAAGATAGCAAGCTTGTCGGTGTAGGCAAAGGCGTCCGTGTCGTTGTAGGCTAAGCCGTTAACGAAAAGGCTCATCGTAAATCCTACGCCGCAAAGCACGGCGATGCCGTAAAGCTGGATGAAATTTGACCCTTCTGGCAGCTTGGCTAGCTTAAATTTGATCGCCAAAAAGCTAAAAGAAAATACCCCGACTTGCTTGCCGACGAAAAGCCCCAGCGCCGTGCCTAGCGCGACCGGAGACAAAATCTCGTCCAGTCCGACGCCTCGCAGTGAGATGCCTGCGTTTGCGAAGGCAAATATCGGCAGCACGCCAAACGCCACCCAGCCGTGCAGGTCGTGCTCGATACTTTTTAGCATAGATTTGCCAGGCTCGTCTTTAAAGTTAAGCGGTATGAAAAAGGCCGCCACGACGCCGGCAAGCGTGGCGTGAACGCCTGATTTTAGCACTGCTACCCACATCACAGCGCCTACGATCAGATATGCCGCCTTGCTCTTTACGCCGAGTCTGTTTAGCGCAAAAAGCGCGGCTAGACAAACGCTCGCGACCGCAAGCATTTGGACGCTAAGCTCGCTCGTGTAAAATAGCGCGATAATCACGATCGCGCAAAGGTCGTCGACGATCGCCAGCGTCATGAGGAAAATTTTTAAACTGGTCGGTACGCGAGGCCCGAGTAGGCTTAAAACCCCCAGAGCAAACGCGATATCCGTCGCCGTCGGTATCGCCCAGCCGCCAAGCGCGAAGGAGTCGTGCTTCGTAAAAAGATAGAAGATAACCGCGGGCACTATCAGGCCGCCTACCGCGCCGATGGCGGGCAGCGCGATTTGCGACGGATTTTTTAGCTCGCCCTCCAAAACCTCGCGCTTTAGCTCGAGTCCGATGAGAAAGAAAAATACCGCCATCAATCCGTCGTTCACCCACAAGATCAGGGGTTTGCTTAGTCCGTATTCGCCGAAGCTTACGGTAAATTTGGTCTTTAAAAATTCGTTGTAAAAATCGCTCAAAAACGTGTTTTGACACAGTAGCGCCGCGATCGTAGCGACCATCAGCAAAATCCCGCCGCTGGCTTCGTGTTTTAAAAACTCTTTTATTCCGCCCATTTTGCTTCCTTTTTATAAATTTTGGCGATTATAGCGTATTTTTACGCTCGCATAAAATTCGGGCGAATTTGGCTATAATCAGTTCAAATTTAAAGGTAAATTTAGTAGACGCATCTCTAAAATTTGCCGTGCCGCGCTTGCGGGAGCGGGACGCTTGCGCACGGTTTTTATAGATTAAGGAGCGAAAATGAATGAAATTTTAGAGATTTGTAAGCGTGCAAAGGCTGCTTGCGGCGAGCTTTTGAGATTTGATAGCAGGGCTAAATTTGAAATTTTAAACGCCGTGGCGGACGAGCTGCTAGCGCAAAAAGAGGCTATAAAAGCGGCAAACGCCAAAGACCTTGCAAACGGCGAGAAATCGGGCCTTAGCTTGGCGTTGCTTGATCGTTTGCGACTAACGGATGCCCGTATCGAGGCTATGGCGAAGGGCGTGCGCGAGGTGGCTGGCTTTGCCGAGGTCGTAGGCGAAAATCTAGGCGGCTGGATCCATCCAAACGGCATGCAAATCAGCCGCGTTCGCGTGCCGCTGGGGGTGCTCGGTATCATCTCGCCCTTTTTGATCTTTTGTGGTGGCAAGCAAAACTGGAAAGCCGTAGTAAAAGCCAGATCTGTTTAACTCTTTATGCATTTTTGCTCCTTTTTGAAATTGTAGCCCCCAGCACTTTAAGGCTTAAATTTTTAATGAATTTAGAAAAATTTTCAAAGCTTAGCTTAAGTGAGAAAAAGCGCTATTTTATCAGCTTTTGGCTATCATTTTTTAAAAATTTAAGAGAGAAAAATGCGCAATCTAAATCAACTTTTCGTCTTTACAAACTCGCGTAAGATCAGGGAATTTAACGCTGGTTTTAATGACGAGCTAATCCCAAAAAGTCTAAGCATCGTAGAGTTTTATAAAAAAGCTGTTTTTGTAAATGGCCGCTTTGAGTGCGATAGCACCTACGCTTTGGTGCTTATGAACAGAGCCTGTGCCAGCGTCAAAGAGGCAAACTCGGTGCTTAAAATCCCAACTGAATTTTTTGAGTTTTTGAAAAACAACGACTATCTTTTTTCGTTTTTTAAAGAGCTAGCTATTAGCAAAAAGAGCATTAAAGAGATCAAATTTAACGACATTTACGCTGATTTTGAGGAGCATTTAAGCATACTTGAAGCGGTTTTAAAAGAGTATGAGAGCTTGCTTGATAAAGAGGATCTTTATGATGATATAACCCTGCCAAAAATTTACTCGATAAATGAAGCTTACATAAAAAGTTTTAGTGAAATTTCACTGCACATTGATGGCATTTTAAGCGAGTTTGAGTGGGAAATTTTAGAGAAAATTTCAAAACTAACAACGCTAAAGATCATCTTTCAAACCGGCATTTTTAATAAAAAACTAATAGAAAAGATAAGGCAAATTTCAGCCATTAGCGAGTTTGAAAACTATAAAAAATATGAGCTAAATTTAAATACAAATGAGCTAACTTGCTTAGAAAATATCACAAAATTTGAGCCAGTTTTAGTGAGAAATTTCGCCACAAGAAGCTTGCAGTGCGCCTATGCTATGGCGAAGGCTAGTGAGTTTGTGCGTGAGGGCATAAAGCCTGAAAATATCGCAGTGATCTTGCCAGATGAGGGCTTTAGCGAGATTTTAAGGCTTCATGATAGTGCTAAAATTTTCAACTACGCCATGGGCGAGAGCTTTAAAAATACAAAATTTTACGAAGCGCTTTACTACATCACAAGAGCGATCAATGAAGAGGCAAGCCCAGTTTTTGATCAAAGCAAGTGTGAGAGCTACGAGGAGCTTGGCTTTATTTTGAGCGAATTTGGCGTTAGCGAGCAGCTTTTTGAGAAATTTAAGGCTGGCTATTTTGAGCCATGCGAATTTACTAAATTTAAAGAGCTGATGGATGAAATTTTGGCCCTTAGTGAAGAGAAAAAATGCGAAGAGAAGCTCGCACTTGAGCTTTTTAGGATGGAGAATTTATGCAGGTATTTTAGCTTTAGCTTAAAGCAGCTAAGTGAGATTTTTTTGCTAAATATCTCGCGCCTAAGCATCGACGACGTGGGCGGCGGAAAGATCAGCGTCATGGGCATGCTAGAGAGCCGTGGGATGAAATTTGATGGCGTCATCATAGTTGATTTTAACGACAACTTCATCCCAGCAAGAAGCGCAAACGAGATGTTTTTAAACTCAAAAGTGAGGCAAAAAGCGGGGCTTATAAGCTACCTTGAGCGCGAGAATTTGCAGAGATTTTACTACGAAAGCCTCATAAATAACGCCAAAAAAGTGGCGATAAGCTGCTGCGTAAATGAAGAGAGCATACCTTCAAGATTTTTAAAAAATTTCAAAACGATAAAAGATGAGAAATTTAGCGATGAGGCATATTTGAAGCTATTTTTAAAAGGAGTTGCGAGCTTAAATTTAAGTGACGATGAGGTTATTTTAGAGCATGATTTCTTCGCAAACCCACTTTCGTTTTCGACGCTAAATTTATTTCTAACCTGCCCAAGAAAATACTACTACACAAAGATAGCTCACATAGATGCGCCAAAAGGTGTAGCAAAAGAGCTTGGCACAAAGCAAGGAAATAGCGTTCATAGCGCACTTTTTGAATACTATACGAGTGAGTTTTATAAGCAAAATAACATCTTTGATCTAGCCATTTTTAAAGAGATGCTAGCAAAGCAAAATCTTACGCCACTTGAGTTTGAAATTTGGACGCATAAATTTAAAGAGTATGAAATTTATGAAAACGAGCGTTTAAGGGCTGGTTTTAGGGTGCTTGAGTGCGAAAAAGAGGTGCAAAGCGAGTTTTGTGGCGTGCAGATAAAGGGATTTATCGATAGGATCGACGTTGGCGCAAACGGCGACGTGCTTATACTTGATTACAAAACGGGCGAGGCAAATGTAAATTCGCTCCAGCTTGCCTTTTATGAAGCACTTTACGGCGGAGAGGTGCGAAGTGCCTACTATGCCCTAAAAAACGAGCCTAGCTTACTATGCCCCAAAAAAAGTGTAGATGATCTAGGCGGCGAGATAGAAAAGCTAAAAACCATAAACAAAACCAAGATAAATTTTGAAAGAAAGAGCAGTGCTTGCGCATTTTGCGAATACGTCACACTTTGTAGGAGAGAGTTATGAAAAATTTTTTAGCCCTAAAAGCAAGTGCTGGAAGCGGTAAGACCTTTGCACTGAGCGTTCGCTACATCGCTTTGGTGCTTCGAGGCGAAAATATAAACGAGATCGTCGCTCTAACTTTTACAAAAAAGGCAGCAAACGAGATGAAAGAGCGCATAATCGCAACTTTTTTGGACTTGCAAAACAAAAAAGGTGAGCTTGAAGCGGTGTGCGCGGAGCTTTATATAAGCCAAGATGAGGCGATAAAAAGGCGAGATGAGAGGCTTAGCGTGTTTTTGCAAAGTGAGCTAAAAATTTATACATTTGATGCGTTTTTCTCTGGGATTTTGAAAAAATTTAGCCAAAATTTAGGCATTAGCCCTGATTACAGCGTGCAAGATAGCTTGCAAGATCTGGCGTGGAAAAAATTTGTAAAAGAGGCGAGCAAAGATAAAAAGCTTCTTAGCGAGCTTGCCTTAATGATGATCATTTCAAGCCAAAAGGAGGCTAGCTTTTCGCAGACTTTGGCGAAATTTTATGAGAGCTTTGGTGGCGAGCTAAAAGATAGTGGCGCAAGCTATCCAGATGATAGCAAGGTAAGGGCGGCGCAAAGGGCGATAAATGAGCATATAGCCTTGCAAAATGGCGCTAGCGATGCGGCTAAAAAGACATTTGGCGAGCAGAATTTATTTGAGCTATTTAAAAGTAAGGTTTTTGCTAGGCAAAGCCTAGACTACCGCACTTTTAACAAAATTTATACTCCTGAGCTTGATAGGCTCTTTTTTGAGCTAAAAGAGGCAGCAAAAAACTACATTTTAGAGGTCGAAAAGTATAGGCTAAGTGGCTTTAGCAAGCTATTAAAGCTTTATAAGGCTTCAAATTTAGAGCTAAACAAGGAGATAAATGCGCTAAGTTTTGCTGATATAAACAAGCTGGTTTTTAAGCTTTTGGTGCAAAGCTTAGACAAAGAGGCGCTTTATTTTAGGCTTGATGGCAGGATAAATCACCTCTTAGTCGATGAGTTTCAAGATACAAACGTGATCCAGTACGAGATTATCTTGCCACTCATCGCTGAAATCGTCTCTGGATACGGCCAAAACGGACTTGGAAGCTTCTTTTACGTGGGCGACACGAAGCAGAGCATCTATAAATTTAGGGGTGGCAAAAAGGAGCTTTTTGACAAGCTTGGAGATGATTTTACTCAGATAGATATAGAAAATTTGCCAAGCAACTACCGCAGTTTAAAGGCTTTGGTGAAATTTAATAACGCTATTTTTGAAGAAATTTATCATAGATATGGACTTAGCTTTGAGCCACAAGAGCCAGCTAAAAAAGATGAGACGCTAAGCTACGAGGTAAGTGGCGAGTGCGAGTACTTTGAAGTAGAAAAAGATGACTACGGCTACTTGCGTGTGCTAAGCGATGAAGATATCGCAGGTGCGGTCGTTTCGCAAGCAAGTGAGCTTTTAAAAGCTGGCGTAAATGCAAGCGATATAACCGTGCTTTGCTGGAAAAATAGTGACATTAGCCTCATCTCAGAAGTGCTTAGTAGCGCAGGGATAAAAAGTGTCAATGAAGGCACTTTGGAGCTAAAAAGAACGCCACTTGTCGCTGCGATCATCGAGTATGCGAAATTTTGCCTTTTTAGTGAAGAAATTTATGAAAAAAATATAAAAGCGCTGGTAAATGCAAATGTCAAAAAACTAAGCATAAAACCAGAAGAAAGCGCTACAAATAGCCTATTTTACTTAGCGAAAAATTTAGGCATAAGCATGGCAGACATTGATATCTTGAGGCTGTTTGAGCTAAGCGCGGGGTATAAAAATTTAAGTGATTTTATATTTAATCTTGAAAGCTTTAGCTCTAAAATCAGTCCAAAAAGTAGCGACGGCGTGAGAGTGATGACTGTGCATAAGTCAAAGGGGCTTGAGTTTGCTCACGTCATAGTTTGCGACATGATGGGTAAGGGCAGGGGCGATGACTCAAATTTCATAACCGAATACAGCGAAAAGGGCGAGTGGATCGTAAAGAGCAGGATTTCTGGCAGGGAAAATTTTGACAGCGACTACGCGAGCGTTTTGGAGCAGATGAAGGAGCTCGAAAAGCAAGAAAATATCAATAAAATTTACGTCGCTTTCACAAGGGCAACGAAGTCGCTCATCATCATCAAGCAAGCCGTCCCAAGCGGAAATAGCCCAAGCTTTTTCTCGTTTTACACAAGAAGCGACAAGAGCGAAGCAAATGACTATCTTGATCTAAAAGAGTTTAGTTTTGGCAAAATTTTACCTAGTAAAACTGAGCAAAAAGAGCTAAAAAAAGATGAAAAAATGCCTGAAATTTTAAAGATAGAGAGGCAAGAGGTAGAGGCGAAAGAGCAAAAGACGAGTGGCAAAAATTTAAGTGCGATATATTTTGGTCTGGCGTTTCACTATTTGCTTGAGATGAGCGAGAAATTTGATGAAATTTCACTAGAAAAAGCTAAAAATTTGATACTAAATAAATTTCATAAATTTTTGCCACTTGAAGCACTTGAAGATGCCTATAAAAGGGCGAAAATGCTCATAAGAGAGCCAAAATTTATAGAGTGCATAAAAGAAAAAGAAATTTACAAAGAGCAGCCATTTAAAGTGAAAAATGAGCTAAAACAGATGGATCTTTTTTGCTTTAATGAGCGTGAAATTTGCGTGATTGATTATAAAACGACAGATAAAAATGTAGAAGAGAACAAAAAGCAGGTAAAAGAGTATAAAGATGCGCTCGCTAAATTTTATGAAAAACATAGTATAATCGCCGTCATTTTCTATGCACTTGAAGGCAAAATTTCATATATTGAAGTTTAAACGCTACTTAATTTAAGCTTTATCAAAGCATTGTTTAAATACAATCACAACTCAAAAATTAACTTGGCAAAGGTAAGAAAATGACAAAAATAACAAAGCCAAACGAAGTTAAGCGAGACTGGATCGTAGTTGATGCAGCTGGTAAGCGCTTTGGTAGATTGCTAACTGAGGTAGCAACTATACTTCGTGGCAAAAACAAACCATGCTTCACGCCAAACGTAGATTGTGGCGACTATGTTATCATCATAAATGCTTCTAAAGTAGAATTTACTGGTAATAACAAAGCTGAAGATAAACTTTATCACAGACACTCAGGATATTTTGGCAGCGTAAAGAGCGAGAAATTTGGCGATTTGATAGCAAATAAGCCAGAAAAACTATTTAAATTAGCTGTTCGTGGCATGCTTCCAAAGACAAAACTTGGAAGAGAGATGATAAAAAAACTAAAAGTTTATGCTGGCAGTGAGCATCCTCATACGGCACAAATAGCTAAAAAAGAAGGAAAATAATTATGGCAAAAGTTTATGCAACTGGTAAAAGAAAAACTGCCGTAGCAAAGGTTTGGATAAAAGCCGGAAGCGGTAAAATCGTAGTAAATGGTATGGATCTTAACACTTGGCTTGGCGGTCACGAGGCTATCAAGCTTAAAGTTATTCAACCACTTTTAGTAACAAAACAAGAGAGTTTAATAGACGTAGTAGCTACAACTTTAGGTGGCGGTTATTCAGCACAAGCTGAGGCTTTAAGACACGGCATTTCACGTGCTTTAGCTGATATGGATGCTGATTTTAGAGCGGCACTTAAACCAAAAGGCTTACTAACTAGAGATTCTCGTGTTGTTGAACGTAAGAAATTTGGTAGAAGAAAGGCTAGAAGAAGCCCGCAATTCTCTAAACGTTAATGGTTTTTTGCAAGTGCTTTTGCATTTGCAAAATTTAGGTTATGTAAATTGTCAGATTTACATTAAGAATTTGGTTATAATTTAAAGTTGATTTATTTTTATTTAGGTAAAATTATAGTCAACATTAAAAATCCCTATTTGAAAGGAATTCTATTATGAAAAAGATTGCTTTAGCTATGGTTGCCGCAACAGCGGTTTTTGCGTCTAACGCAGCATACAACTATGAGATCACTCCAACTATCGGTGGTGTTCATCCAGAAGGAAATCTACGTGTAAAAGACCACAATTTTGTTGGTATTAGAGCGGCTAGAAACCTTGAAGATTTCTTCTTTGATCAAGTTGAACTTGGTGTTGATTACTCTCAAAAACTAAAAGAGAGAACAGGTGACGTTGTAAGAGAGGGTAGAGCTCTTAGATACCACGCTAACCTTGTAAAAAATATCGTTGACTTTGGACCAGTTAGCCTATATGGTTTAATCGGTGCTGGTTATGAAGATGTTCCAGCTATTTTTGTTAAAAACGAAGATGGCGGTTTTGGTCAATATGGTCTTGGTTTAAGATACCAAGTAACTGATAGATTTGCTCTTAAAGCAGAGGCAAGAGATGCTATCAAATTTGAGCATGCTGATCACAACCTATTCTATTCACTAGGCTTTGGCATCGGTCTTGATTCAAAAGCAGCTCCAGTTGTAGCAGCAGCTCCAGCAGCTCCAGCAGCAGCTCCAGCTCCAGTTCTTGATGATGACAATGACGGTGTGCCAAATGATATCGATCAATGCCCTAACACTCCAGCTGGTGTAGTTGTTGACGAAAGAGGATGCGAGAAAGTTATCGTTCTTAGAGACCTAGATGTTAACTTCGCATTTGATAGCTACAAAGTTGGACCAAAATATGCAGCTGAGATCAAAAAAGTAGCTGACTTTATGGGCGAACACCCAGATTATAAAGTTGTACTTGCTGGTCACACTGATAGCGTAGGTGCAGAAGCTTACAACCAAAAACTATCTGAAAAAAGAGCAAAAGCAGTGGCTGAGGTTCTTGCTGGTTACGGCGTAGAAAAAGCTAAAATTTCTACAGTTGGTTACGGCGAACTTAAACCAATCGCTACAAACAAAACTAAAGAAGGTCGCGCTCAAAACAGACGTGTTGAAGCTACTTTCAATAAATAATTTTATTATTTAAAATTACTCTTTAGGGCTTGGCTTCGGCTGAGCCCTTTTTTATTTCTGCGGAGATTATCATGAAAAAAACTATACTTTTTGACTTAGATGGCACACTTATAGACTCTACTTCTGCTATTTTAAAAGGTTTTGATGTGGCGTTTTTAGTTCATGACAAGAAAGAGCCTGATCATGATGCGCTAAAATCTCTAGTAGGATATCCGCTTGAAATAATGTTTGAAAAACTCGGTGCCAAGAAGAATTTAATAGGTGAATATGTAAAAGAGTATAAAGCTTGCTACGAGAAGATCTATTTAGATGAGACTGTGCTTTTACCGCATGCTATGGATGCTTTAAAAGAAGCTAGTGTGTTTGCTGATATTGGTGTTGTTACGACAAAGACATCAAAATTTTCTATCATTTTACTTGAACATTTGGGCGTTATGAAATTTATAAAAACGGTTGTCGGACGAGATGATGTAGTAAATCCAAAACCAGATCCAGAACCTATAAATTTAGCTTTAAAGAGATTAGAAAAAGAAAAAGACAATGCCTTTATGGTTGGCGATACCATTATGGATCTAAAGGCTGCTAAAGCTGCTCTTATAACGGGCGTTGGCCTTACATGCGGATATGGTAAAGAGTCTGATTTGAGGCAGTTTAGCGAGCATATATTTGCAAACCCACATGAGGCTGTTAGCTTTATCAAGGAAGCTTAATAGTGAAAGTTTATTAAAGCTTCTGGGTCTGATACCTTTTAAACAAAATTTAGATAGATAAAAAAGAATTTTATAATTTCATATCAAAAATACCTGCTACTATTTGATTAAACTAAAAAAGTCTTGTTTTTAGTAAATTCTGCATTTGATTTGTTATTTTAGATAAATTTGCTAGCAAAATATGCCAACTAATATGCTCGTATTAGAATTTACTAGGTAGAAATTTTGTAGGCATTGAAAAAGAGCTGGAATTTATAGATATTGCACTTAAGCGAAGCTGGCGTGGAGGCTGAGTTTGTCTATAAGATAAGTGAGGGCAGAC
>CAUUZE010000004.1:0-50333 GCA_963549665.1 Campylobacter concisus
AAAGCTCTATAATCCGCACTTTTAAATTTAAGCAAGCTTAATTTTTTATCATCTTCTATGAAATTTACCCCAGTTGGAGAAATGAGCGCAACGTCGATCTCACCGCTTTTAAGCCCAACAAGTCTTAAATTTTCATCGCCAACTATCTTTAAAAATAGCCTTTTTATCTTTGGCTCACCTTTATAGAATTTATCATTTGCCACAAACTCCAAACTCTCATCTTTTTTCCATTTTACTAGCTTGTATGCGCCAGTGCCAATAGGTGCGTCATTAAATTTATCAGTTGCGATATCTTTGCCCTTTAAAATGTGCTCAGGCAGCACGCCAAAGCTAAGTGCGTCAAGAAACGGTGGAAAAGGCTCACTAAGCGTGATCTTTACTTTATAATCGCCTAAAATTTCAACGCTTTTTACCACCTCGTAGTTTGAGATAGCAGGTGCGTTTAGCTTCTTATCTTGAGCCGCTTCGATGGTAAATTTAACGTCCTTTGCGCTAAATTTCACCCCGTCATGCCAAAAAGCATCATCTCTTAGCTCAAAAATATACTCCAAGCCATCATCGCTCGCCTGCCAAGACTTGGCAAGCTCAGGCACGATGTGGCTATTTTCATCGTGGCTAGTAAGTCCAGAAAAAACCAGCGAAAGCGTAGGATCGTGATCCTCGTCGTAGAGTGGATTTATACGAGGTGTTTGCTCCTCGATAGCGACCACAACGGCATTTTCATTTGCATAAGCAAAGGCAGAAAACAACAAAAACAATAAAGCCAAAAATCTCTTCATCACTCGCTCCTTTGTTTAAAAAATATTTGACGAATAGTAATACGAAATGCATAAAAGTATTATTAAGATAAATGTAAATTCAATGTATAGAAAATTTGAAATTTCTAACTAACTTTTAACCTTTTTTAAAGTAAAATCAAGGCTCATTTTAGCTAACAAAAAGGTAAATTTCACAATGGATAAAAAGAAAAAAATAGCCCTAATCACCGGCATCTGCGTAGTCTCACTTTTGCTTATTTACACGCTTCTTGGCTTTTTTGGTCTGCCTTATGCTATCAAAAATATCGCGCCAAAGTACCTAAAAGACTACAACGCAACGCTTTTTGTAAGTGATGCTAAATTTAACCCATTTACCTTCGAGCTAAACGCTACAAATGCCGAGCTAAACACTACTTCGCCGCTTTTTAGCACGAAGCAGATCGACCTTAAGCTAAAGCCATTTTCTATCTTTAAAAAGCTAGTTGAGATAGACATTTTTAGGCTAGATGAGCCAAAAGTAAAGATCGCAAGAGATAAAAAAGCAAATTTTAACTTTAGCAATTTTATAAGCGATGATAATGCAACTAGCGAAGATAACAGCACCAGCTCGATAAATTTCGCGCTAAATAACGCAAAAATCATCAAAGGCTCATTTTCGTATAGCGATCAAAATTTAACAAAACCATTTAACGTAAGCTTTGATGATATAAACTACGAGCTAAGCTCGCTAAATACGAAGAAAAATAGCGCTGGCAGTCACATCTTTGACTCAAATTCAAGCCTAGCGCACAAAATCGATCTAAATGGCGATATCAAGCTAAATCCACTAAAAATAGAGGGCAACGTCAGCATAAAAGACTTTAGCATAAAGCCAGTTGCGATAAGTTTTATCGATAATGACACGTTAAATCTAAAAAATGCCATCATAAACTTAAAGATAAACTACGCTTTAAAAGCCGATGAGAACGCAACTAGGATAAATTTAAAAGATGGCTTTTTAAATGTAAAAGGACTAAGTTTAGATGAAGGCGCAAATGAGCTTAGCCTTGGCGAGCTTGAGCTTCCAAAATTTGATCTAGTTAGCAAGATAGCTGATAAAACAGAGGCTTCGCTAAATTTAAGTGCCATAAATTTAAATGATATCTCTTTTAAAAATGCTATCTCTGCAAGCGTAAAATCACTAAATTTAAGTGATATCTCGCTTCTTGCAAATTTAAATGAAAAGAGCGAGCTAAACGCCACAGCCAAGCTAAAAAGCATAGGTGCAAACGCTCTTAAAATAGATGAAGCAGATAGAAATTTAGCAAATTTAAAAGATATAAACGCTTCAAATTTAAATCTAAATTTAGCAAATAACAAAACCGCTCTAACACTAGAAAAAATAGCACTAAATGGCATAAATGCGCCACTTAGCAAAAGTGCAAGTGCAAACGTTGCAAGTGCTGGCGTGACAAATACAAATTTCACAATGGATGGCAACAAAAGCCTTGCGAGCCTTGATGAGCTAACTGTAAAAAACATAGAGCTTAAAGCAAAAAATAAAGATATAGCAAGCGTCGCTGACGTGGCGATAAAGAGCATAAGCTTTGATCTTTTAAAAATGGCTCTTGGGGTTGAAAATGTAAGTATAAACAGAGCGAAATTTAGCTCAGAGCTAAGTGAGAATGGGCTAAGCGCTGTAAATGAGCTAGGATTTGGCGAGCAGAGCACAAAACCTGCAAAAGCGGCAAAACACACTAAAAAAGTAGAGAAAAATAGTGAAAATAAAAGTGCTTCAAAAAGCAAAGAAAATGAGTTTAAATTTGATGTAAAAAATATAAGTGTAAATAACGCAGATATCGCTTTGACACACCTTTTTGAAGGTGAAAAGATTGCTCATAAATTTGATAATCTAAATTTAAAAGTAAGTGACATCACGAGCGATTTTGGCAAGCCATTTAACGCAAAAGTGGCGATGAAAAGCTCGCAAAAGCTAAATTTGGATGTTGAGTCCAAGATAAAGATCGAGCCACTTGATGTAAGCGCTAAAATCAAGCTAAATGATACAAATTTACCAAAGTATTTTGCCTATGCAAAGCCCTTTTTAGAGGCCGATCTAGCTAGCGGACAGATGAGCGCAGATGCGCAGCTTCACTACGCAAAAGATATCAAAGCAGACGCAAAAGTTAGCATCAAAGATATAAGGCTAAATGGCAAAAAAGCTGAAAAACTGGTCGCCTTTAAAAGCCTTGATCTTGAAAAAATTTCATTTGCCAAAAATGACCTTGCCATAAGCGGAGTGAGCTTAAATTCGCCATTTATCAAGGCTCATCTAAGCAAAGAGCGTAAATTTAACCTATCTCAGATCGTAAAAGAGGATAAAAATAAAGCTAAAACTGAGGCAAAACCTGAGACCAAAAAAGTGGCTAGCAAAAAAGAGGACGAGCTAAAATTTAGTGTGAAAAATTTCTCTCTTAAAAATGGCGAGGTTGATTTCTCGGACGCATCGCTATTTATGCCATTTGCCACAACGATCTCAAAGCTAAATGGCAAGCTCACCGACATCGATAAAAAGCGCCCAAGCTCAGGCGAGTTTCAAGGTGTGGTTGGCAAAAATGGCTTTGCACAGATCACTGCAAAACTCTTTCCATTTGAGCTAAAGCAAAATACCGATATAAAGCTTGACTTTAAAGATATCGATCTAACCGATATAACGCCATATAGTGGGCAGTTTGTGGGCTATAAGATCAAAAAAGGCAAGCTAAATTTAAACCTAAACTATAGCGTCGCCGACTCAAAACTAAATGGCTCAAATTTCATAAATTTTGACTCACTTACACTTGGAGAAAAGGTTGAGTCAAAAGACGCTGTAAATTTACCACTTTCGCTTGCTATCTCGATACTTAGCGATCAAAATAATCAAATAAACATCGATCTGCCAGTTGAGGGAAATTTAGACGATCCTGACTTTAAATATGGCGGCGTCATCTGGGCTGCAGTGAAAAAGCTCTTTGCCGATATCACGCTAGCTCCATTTAGATTTTTAGGCAACGCTTTAGGACTTGGCAGCAAAGATCTTAGCTCTATTGATTTTCTTGCTGGAAGTAGCGAGCTTATAAGCTCAGAAGCCCCTAAGATAGCTGATTTTATAAAACTAACTGGCTCAAAACCTAAGATGAAGCTTAGCATAACGCCAACATACTCAAAACTCGATGAGAGCTTTTATAAAAATAAAAAACTAGATCAAAAGATCAATCAAATCATCGCTTCAAGCGGCAAAGACTACATCGCAGTTTTAAATGAACTTGTGCCAAATTTAAAAGATAGAAACGAAAAAGCCTTAAGAGAAGAGGCGCTAAAGGGCATCGAGGTCGATAAAGCAAAGCTAATAGAGCTTGCAAGTGAGCGTGCAAATGCGGTAAAAGAGGCGCTTATAAAAGCTGGGCTTGAGGCTGGCCGCATAAATATAAACGATGCAACAAGCTCAGAGCCTAAGCAAAACACCTACACAAGCGTGCTAATGGGAGTGGCGAACTAAATTTCATTTATTTCGCTGCTTCTTGCATTATAGACAAACCAGCTAAGAAGCATAAGCATCATAAATGCCCCAAAAATAAGGCTTGCGTAAAAATATAAATTAAAATCAGCTCCCAGCAAATTTGCGTTGTGAAGGGCGATCATAACGCCAGCTAAGGCGATTAAGTAGCCAATTAGCTTGATGATGAAAATTTTAGGATTTACAAGGATCAGCAAAAGGCCGCAAAGTATGATGCCAAGGGCTATTTGTAAATTTGAAACGTCAGCTTGAGTGCTTGAGCTAAGTGTTAAAAAGCCAGCTAAAAGCGCCATTAGTATCATCAAAACCGCATAAACCGCCCTGCTTCGTCCAAAGCCATACATAAAGCAAACAAAGCCCTTATTTTGCCTGTTATAGTCCATTTTTCGCTCCTTTTGGAAGTTTGCTTATTTTAATGCCAAATTCTTAAATAACGGCTTTAATCTGAAATTTCACTCAAATTAGCTAATATTTCACATCTTAAAAAAGGAGCAAAAATGCCTTATGTAAATATAAAAATAGCAGGCCCAGAGCCTACAAAAGAGCAGAAAGATCAAGTTTTTAAAGAGGTAACCGAGACGCTTGTGAGGGTGCTTGGCAAGAAAAAAGAGGCTGTTATGATATTTTTGGAAACTCACGACGCGAGCAACATCGGCGTAGCAGGCGAGAGCGTAGAGGATAAAAGAAAGGGGATAAAATGAGCGAATTTAGTAAAGCGGACTTGGAAAGAAAGATAACACTTGAGGTTGGCGACAAGGCGCCAGAGTTTGAAGCGCTAAATCAAGACGGCGTAAAGGTCGCATTAAAGGACTTTGTAGGCAAAAACGTGGTTCTTTACTTCTATCCAAAAGACAACACTCCAGGCTGCACGACTGAGGCTTGCGAATTTAGCGCAAACTACGATCAGTTTATCAAAAATGACACCGTTATCATCGGCGTTAGCCCAGATAGCGTGAAGTCGCATGCGGGCTTTATCGCCAAGCAAAATTTAAAACACATCTTGCTAAGCGACGAGGATAAAGAAATTTCAAAGCTTTATGGCGTTTGGCAGGTCAAGAAAAACTACGGCAAAGAGTATCTTGGCATAGTTAGAAGCACCTTTGTGATCGGTAAAGACGGCAAGATAGTTAAAATTTACAAAAGCGTAAAAGCCAAAGACCACGCCGCAAAAGTGCTAGCTGATCTAGCAAAATAAGGTAAAAAATGACCAAATTTTTTAATACCATCATAAAAAGTCCATTTGTAAATATATTTGTGGTTACAACGCTTGTAATGTTTATCGCAAATATCTATAAAATTTACTTTTTTGAAGGAACTGACCGTATAGCTCTTATGCATATGGCAAGAAGCTTAACTACTATATTTTTATTAAATTTAGTTATCACACATGTTCTTTACTTGCTAAGTCGTGGGCTGTTTAAAGGGCTTTATCTAGTTTATGCACTAATAATTTTTATTCTATGTTTTATAAATTTTTTCACTTTAACAAGTTTAAAAACAGATATAAATATAGCAATAATAGATAGTGTGCTACACACAAATCCAGATGAAGCCGGTGAGTTTTTCCAGACATTTTTTGAAGCTAAATATCTAGTAGTTGCTATACTTTTGTGTATCATCTTTTACGCTATGACAAGATATAAAAGATCTAGCACAAAAGAATTTAGCCGAAAAACTATCATTGTCCTTTCGGTAATTTATATAGCCTTTGCAGCTGTATTTTTTACAAAATCAGCAATGAGAATATCGTCTAATAAAGCTGATAGAGCTATAAGTAAGCTCTCAGAACATATCCTGATAAATTATGCTTTTGTTTTAAAAAAATATCTTTTAGATGATAATTTTTTAGCTAGCAATAAACAAATTTTAAAAGATTACGACGTATCTAAAGCAGCAAATCAAAACATAAAAGCTGAGCAAAAAGTAGCAAATGTAGTCTTTGTGATCGGTGAAAGCTTACAAAGAAACGAGATGAGCGTTTATGGCTTTGGCTTGCCGACTACACCAAATTTAATGACATTAAAGCAAAGTGGCAATGCCATAATCTATACAGATACTACCGCCCCTGACACATATACAAATGGTTCTCTTTCAAAGGTTTTAAATTTCTCAAACTATGAAAGCAAAGAGCCTTGGAGCAAGAGCTTAAACATCGTTGATATGTTTAGTCTAGTAGGATACAAAACAGCATGGATAAGTAATCAAAGCAATATCGGCGGATACTCTACAACACAAAAAAGTGTTGCAGATAGAAGTGATATCACATTTTTTGCACAAAAATTTGCATCAGAAACTAATTTTACAGGCAAAGAAACAGATGGTATACTTTTGCCTGAAATTTCAAAGATAAAACAAAATCTTGGAGAGTCAAATTTTTATATCATTCACCTAATGGGAAATCACTTTAAATACGACCTAAGGTATCCAAAAGATTTTGCAAAATTTACAGCCAATGATCTACAAAACAAAATGAACCCTGGGCAAAAAGAGAGCTTTGCATGGTATCTAAATAGCGTACTTTATAATGACTACGTGATAAATGAAATTTATAAAATTTTCAAAGACGATGAAGCTTTGATAGTCTATCTTTCTGACCACGGCGAAGCTCTTTTTGAGATAGATGGCATAAGAGGTCACGGTATGATAAATCGCTTTGTTTTAGAAATTCCGCTTATATTTATAGGAACTGATAAATTTAAAGCAAAATATCCACAAATTTGGCAAAAGTTTGAAGTGGCAAAAGATTATAAATTTATGAGTGATGATATCATTCACACTTTTGCCGACATCATAGGCACAAAACCACTTGAATATAACGCATCAAGAAGCTTAATAAGTGGTGAATTTAATGCGAGTAGAAAGCGCCTAGTAAATGGTACTGACTATGAAAATATCAAAAATGTAAAGCCTCAATGGTAAATGACAAAAAATAATAAGGAGCAAAGATGAAGCTTATAAAAATGCTAATTTTAAGTGCGTTTTTTGCGCTAAATTTATCAGCACTCACTGAAGGCATTGAGTATCAAACTCTAGCAAAACCGCTTAATGTGCCTAAAAACTCAGTCGTCAAGGTCTTTAGCTACGACTGCCCTCACTGCTATAAATTTGACCGAACGATCACAAGAAAGCTGATGTCAAAGCTTGACGGGGTTAAATTTATCCCATATCACCTAAGCACCAAAGGCAAGCTTGGCGAGACAACAAGTAAAATTTTCGCCGCTCTTATATCGATAGATGAGGCAAATGGGACTGATCTGCTAAGCGATGAGTCTAAATTTAAGCAAGCTAAATTTGCAATATATAAAGCAAGACACGATGAAAAAGATGACTTTAATGATGGCAAAGACAAGCAAAGATTTATAGATCTAGCGCTAAATGCGGCTCACGTGAGCAAAGACGAATACGAAAAAGCGCTAAGCTCAGATCGTGCAAAAGAGCTTTTAAACGAGTGGTTTGCCTCTTATGATGTAGCAAGTATCAGCGGTGTGCCAGCCTTTGTGGTAAGTGGCAAGTATCTGATAAATTTAAGCGCAGCTTCGTCGATCGATGAGATGGCAAAGACGATAAAAGAGCTTTTAGATAAGTAACTTTAGCCTAAAATTTACGGACATTTTGGGCTTAGAAATGTAAATTTAAAGCAATTTTAGATAAACTCGGATCAAATTTCTAAAAAAGAAAGGTTTAATTATGAACGCTTCAGAATTCATCTGGATGGATGGAAAACTAGTAAAATGGGACGATGCGAAAGTACACGTTCTAACTCACTCTTTGCACTATGCTAACGCTGTATTTGAGGGCACAAGAGCTTATAAAACAAAAAAAGGTCTAGCTATTTTTAGACTCAAAGACCACACAAAAAGACTTTTAAGATCAGCAAAAATGACCGTTTTAAACGTGCCTTATACTGAAGAAGAGCTTGAAAAAGCACAGATCGAGCTACTTCGCGCAAATAAATATAACAGCAACGTCTATATCCGCCCACTTATCTTTTTAGGATACGGCGTAATGGGCGTAGCGCACACAAAAGCACCAGTGCAAACTGCTATCGCTTCATGGGAGTGGGGTGCATATCTTGGCGATGAAGGCTTAGAAAAAGGCATCAGAGTTAAAATTTCAAGCTTTGCTAAACTTGCCCCTGCTGCTCAAATGAACAGAGCAAAGGCTAGCTCAAACTACCTAAGCTCACAAATGGCAAACTACGAAGCAAAAGAGGCTGGATACGACGAGGCGCTACTTCTTGATAGCGAGGGCTTTGTGGCTGAAGGTCCAGGTGAGTGCTTCTTTATCGTTGAAAATGGCGCATTGATCACTCCACCAAATGACAACAGCCTACTTAGCATCACTCAAGATACTGTCATAAGACTAGCTCACGACCTTGACATCGAAGTAAGAAGAGAGCGCATCACAAGAGATCAGGCATACACAGCTGACGAGGCGTTTTTCACTGGTACTGCAGCTGAAGTAACACCGATAAATAGCATAGATAACCGCATCATCGGCAACGGCGCTAGAGGCGAAGTGACAAAGAGACTACAAAAAGCTTACTTTGACGTAGTTTATGGTCTAAACAAAAAATACGAATCATTTTTAACATATATTTAAGATTTAAAGGAATGAAATGCCCGCTGATTTAAATGATTATTTCAACAAAAAAAAGCCAGGTAATGACAACAGGGGCTCAGGTCAAAATAGCGACAAAGAGCCACCTTTTAAAAAGGATTTTAAAATGCCAAATATACCAAGTGGCTTTGGTAAATTTGGTGCACTAGCCTACATCATAATCGCCATTATCGCGATCCTTGCTATCACTCAGCCATTTAAAGTGATACACTCAGGCGAGGTCGGCATCAAAGCCACAGCGGGTAAATATGAGCCAAATCCTTTGCAACCAGGATTTCACTTTTTTTTGCCATTTATCCAAAATATCATCGTAGTTGATACTAGAGTTAGGATCATCAACTACACTTCAGGCGAGGACATGGGCGAGAGCTTGCAAAAGTCTTATCAGGGAGCTGGAATTTTACGCAAAAACTCAATCTCAGTTTTGGACGCTAGAAATTTACCAGTTAGCATCGATATCACCGTGCAGTACCGCCTAAATCCAGAAAATGCACCACAAACTATCGCATCTTGGGGTCTTAGCTGGGAGAGCAAGATCGTTGATCCTGTCGTGCGCGACGTGGTTCGCAGCATCGCTGGTAAATACACAGCCGAAGAGCTACCAACTAAGAGAAACGACCTAGCAAGGCAGATAGATGAGGGCATAAGAAAAGACATCGACTCACAGCCAAACAAGCCAGTCGAGCTTCTAACAGTGCAGCTTCGTGAGATCATCTTGCCTTCAAAGGTAAAAGAGCAGATCGAGCGTGTCCAAATCGCTAAACAAGAGGCTGAGAGGACAAAATATGAGGTCGAGCGTGCAAATCAAGAGGCACTAAAACAAGCTGCCCTTGCAGAAGGTACTGCAAAAGCTGCGATCATCGAAGCAAAGGGTAAGGCTGATGCTATCAAGATCGAGGCTGACGCGACTGCGTATGCAAACAAAGAGATCGCAAAAAGTGTCGATCAAAATTTATTAAATTTAAAGCAGATCGAGACGCAAAATAGATTTAACGACGCTCTTAAAGAGAACAAAGATGCCAAAATTTTCTTAACACCTGGCGGAGCTGTGCCAAATATCTGGCTAGATGCAAAAGATAGGGCAAAAGCTAGCTCGGTTAGTGAAAGGTAAAAATGAATAGCGTAGCAAAAAGTATAGACTGGCAAAAGGTTGGTGGATTGCTCCCGGTGGTGGTTTGCGATCACGCTACAAACGAGGTTTTGATGCTTGCTTTTATGAATGAAGAAGCACTAAATTTAAGTCTATCTAGCCGCTACGCTCACTACTTTTCACGCACTAAAAATAGAATTTGGAAAAAAGGCGAAGAGAGTGGCAACACACAAGAGATCAAGGCTGCGTTTTTAGACTGCGACAACGACACTTTGCTCTTAAAAGTCGTTCAAAACGGAGGCGCTGCTTGTCACACTGGGGCAAGGTCTTGCTTTTTTAACGAGATAAATTTAGAAAATTTAGAAATTTCAGATAAAAAAAGCGAGGTTAAAAAACCAAGCTACAGCGTCCTTGACGAGCTTTATCACGTTATAGAGGATAGAAAGCTAAATGCTGATCCGCAAAGCTCATACGTAGCAAGTCTTTTTAAAAAGGGTGAAAATCAAATTCTAAAAAAAGTTGGCGAAGAGGCTACAGAGCTTGTCATGGCGGCAAAAGAGCTTAGTTTTGCCAAGCAGACAAAACAAGATGAGCAAAAGGCAAAAAATGACCTCATCTATGAAGCAGCTGATCTTTGCTTTCACACGCTTGTGGCGCTTTCAGCCCACAACATACATCCAGATGCCGTCAAAAACGAGCTTGCAAGACGTTTTGGCATGAGTGGTATCGAAGAAAAAAGATCGCGAGATGTTAAATAGCATCAAGCACAACATACTTTTCATACTTCAAAACGCCAAACTTATTGACTTTCTAGCCTATGGTTGGGTGTTTTTAGCATTTATATTTATCGTTCTTTTAGGAATTTTTGTTGCGATAAAATCATGGTGGCAGATAGGATTTTTATTTATCCTAGCTGGTTTTTTGGGACTTTTTGTAGGTAACTACTACGCAAACAAATATATAAATGAAAGCCTAAGACCAGTTAGCATAAGCAAAATAAACACAAAGCAGCTTCAATATGTCGATGCGTTGATGGTTGATTTTAACATCACAAATAATTCAAACTACACATTAAACGTTTGCAAAATCGAGCTTGGCTTCTACCTTGGTTCAACGCAAAGCACGAGAAATTTTCTAAATTCACTAAACCCTTTTGCTAAAAAACGTATCATTTTAAATGAAGCGCTTTTACCAAAGCAGAGCATCGAGATAAAAGAATTTGTTAATAATTTTGCCTTTATTGACTACAATATCACCAAAAAAGCGGAGTGTTTTTGATGAGTTCAGCCTACTTTACGATCGTTCATATCATCGTGCTTTTTGCGATCGCACTACTTTCTATTTTATTTCTTGTGCTCTCATTTAGAGCTGAGCGAAAGCTATTTTTATCACTGCTTTTTACAAATATCCTAGTCTCAACCACGCTTGCCATTTTTTTGATGCTAGTTCTTGATAAATACACCAAAAAAGGCATAGTCGAGGGCGTAAAGAGCGAGCGAGTGTTAAGAAATGAAAGCATCGTCTTTCGAGGTCAAGTAAGAAATGTCGGCAAATTTACCATTAGCAAATGCACCCTTACAATTAAGCTTATTAATCAACCGCTAAATAAAAATGATCTTGGTGGCGAAGCGCTATTTAAACCAAGCGGGCTCTCATTTTTCTCATGGATTTTTGGAGGCGATGAGGACGAGAGACCAAACACTGTTGCATACAAATTTGACGTAGCTCAAAATTTACCAAAGCAAAAAGCGGTGCCATTTACCGTAACTATGCCCTATCCGCCATATTTTAAAAATGGTATGAATATCACAAAACTTAGTTGCTACTAATAAATTTAGATAAATTTTTAGTATTTATTACATTTTGTAGTTACAAACTGGCTAAATTTCTCTTAAATTTAAAAAGTTTAATACCTAAAAATTTGGCTTATATATAAAATAAAAAATTTTAAACCAAAGCCAAAAGGCAATGGTTTAAAATTTAGTTTTAATGTCTTGAAAGATAGTTTGTATCGTAGTTGTTGCTTAAAAAGTCTTTGTTTTCCATCATGGCGATGTGAAAATCTTTTGTTGTTTTGATACCGCTTATTATGAGCTGATCAAGGGCAACTTTCATCTTGTGAATGGCTCTAGCTCTATCTGTGTCCCAAACAACGAGCTTACCGATCATACTATCATAATACGGCGGTATAGAGTAGTCTTGATAGATGTGGCTATCCATTCTCACGTTGCGGCCACCTGGACAGACATATTTTGTGATCTTGCCAGGGCACGGAGTGAAGGTGTTTGGATCCTCAGCTGTGATCCTGCACTCGATCGCATGGCCTTTTAGCTCGATGCTCTTTTGTGACGGTAGCTTTTCACCCTCAGCCACTTTTATCATAAGCTCGATGATATCAAGCCCGCTTACCATTTCGCTTACTGTGTGCTCGACTTGAAGTCTTGTGTTCATCTCGATGAAGTAAAAGTCTAAATTTTTATCAACCAAAAACTCAAACGTGCCTGCCCCCTCGTAGCCGATCGCTTTTGCTGCTTTTATGGCAGTTTCATGTAGCCTCTCTCTTGTTTTTTCATCAAGCAAGATAGCTGGGCTCTCTTCGATCAGCTTTTGGTGACGGCGCTGCATAGAGCAGTCGCGCTCGCCTATGTGAAGCACGTTGCCGTGGCTATCACCGATGATTTGAACCTCGATGTGGCGTGGATTTAGGATATATTTTTCCATATACATCGTGCCATCGCCAAATGCGCTCATCGCCTCGCTCTCAGCAGACCAAAATGCTTTTTCTAAATCAGCCTCTTTTTCAACCACGCGCATACCGCGTCCGCCACCACCTGCCGCAGCTTTTAAGATGACAGGGTAGCCGATCTTTTTGGCTAGCTCTTTTGCAGCTTTTGTATCAGCCACAGCGCCGTCTGAGCCAGGGATGACTGGCACGCCGGCTCTTTGCATGACTTGTTTTGCCTTGCTCTTATCGCTCATCAAAGCCATCGCAGCAACGCTTGGTCCAATGAATTTGATCTTGTGGTGTGAGCAAATTTCAACAAAATTTTGATTTTCACTTAGAAAGCCATAACCTGGGAAGATAGCGTCTGCTTCGCTGATCTCAGCTGCGCTTATGATAGCTGGGATGTTTAGGTAGCTGTCGCTTGAGCGCTCTTTACCGATGCAAATGGCCACGTCGGCGTATTTTACGTAAAGCGCGTCTTTGTCAGCGGTTGAGTAAACTACAACGGCTTCTTTACCCATCTCCTTTATCGTTCGCAAAGCACGAAGAGCGATCTCGCCGCGATTTGCGATTAAAATTCTTTTTAATTCCATTAATTTTTCTCCACGCCAAACAACGGCAATCCAAACTCAACTGGCTGTCCGTCAGAGACTAGCATCTCAGTAATCTGGCAGTCAAATTCAGCCTCGATCTCGTTCATGATCTTCATAGCTTCGATGATGCCCACTACATCGCCTTTTCTCACTCTTTGACCTACTTTTACAAATGGTGCAGCGCCTGGGCTTGGAGCAGCGTAGAAAGTACCTACCATAGGAGATTTTATGCTATCTTTTGGCGAATTTGCAGCTGGTTTTACCTCTGAGCTAACGACAACATTTACAGGTGTTGGCGCTGGAGCTGCTGCTTGTGCCGCTGGCTTTGCAGGCGCGCAATAATCAGCAAATTTCTCTACCTCGACCTCAAAATCACCACTTTTTATCTTGATATGATTCATCTCCATACCATTAAAAAATTCGATAAGCTCTTTTATATCTTCTTTTTTCATAGAAAATTCTCCTAAATTTTTATATAAGCCCCTAATTGTAGCGAAATTTAAATAAATTTAATTTTTAGCTGGCATAAAATTTGTGCTAAATTCTACTTTTTTCTAGCAAATTTATAATAAAAAATAAGATAAAACTAAGTACAACTAAAACAAGGCTTAAAGCGAGTGCCTGATCGCTTCTGCCATCATAGACTGCGTTGTAGATAGCAAGTGAGATGGTGTCTGTTTTGCCTATGATATTGCCGCCTAAAATGAGCGTTATGCCAACCTCGCCAAGCCCTCGTGAGAGCGCTAGGATAAAGGCTGCAGCCACGCTTTTTGCGATGCTTGGGAAAAGCACTAAAATGGCTGTTTGAAATTTATTTTTACCAAGGCTATATGCCGCCTCGCTAAGGCTTTTTGAAAGTGAGCTAAGCGCTGAGGCTACGGGCTTTACAAAAAGTGGCAATGAAGCTATGAAAGCAGCTATAACGAGGGCTTTAAAGCTAAAGACAATCTCTAAATTTAAAGCCTTGCCGATGATGCCATTTTTGCCAAGTAGATAAAGCAGTAAAAATCCCGTCGCAATGGGTGGAAATATGAGTGGAAAGGTGACTATCATCTCGGCAACTGCTTTAATTTTAGAGCTACTAAAAGCTAGAAAATAAGCAAGAGCTAGCCCAAAAATAGCAAGCAAAAGCCCTTGACACAAAACGACCTTTATGCTTAAAAATAGCGGGTCAAACAGCCAAGCGAGCTCTTGCAAATTTCGCCCTATCTTATGCCAAATTTAGCGTAAATTTCTTTTGATCTCTCGCTTTTTAGCTCGTTTACAAATTTCTCGCAGTCAGCCTTTTTCTCACACCCTTCAAGCTTTGCAGCTACGATGTTTGCTGGTGCATAAAGCGCCTTATCTATCAAGATAAAACTACCAAATTCGTCCTTGTGCGCGTTTAGCTCAGTTTGGTTGATAAAGCCAGCATCAACTTCGCCGTTTAATATATAGGTAACGACCTGTGGCACGCCTGCAACTGCTAAAATTTTATCCTTTAGCTCGCCCTCTAAATTTGCTTTTTGCATGAACTCATTTGCTCTTTTGCCATAAACAGTCTTTGCTGCGTCTGGCATAGCTATTTTTGTAAGCGTTTTTAGCTCATCAACTTTTTCTATTTTCACGCCCTTTTTGGTAGCTAGCATCAAGGCGCCAGAGCCTAAATTTACATATTCAGTGATCTTTAGATCAGACTTCTTTAAAAAGTCCTCATCGCCCACGATCACGTCAGTTTTGTCCTCTTTTGCCTGCGCCATGATCGCTTTGATGTTTGCAAAAGAGGTGTCAATATTTACGCCATCTTTTTTGAGATTTTGCGCGACTGCTTCGACTATCTTTTTATATCCTCCGCCTGCACTAACTAGCAAATTTTCATTGCCAAATGCAAAAACTGCGGCCATTAAAAGCAAAAATTTTTTCATACTTTTTCCTTTAAAAATAAAATTTCACGATTTTATAAAATATACTCTTATATATTCTTAAAATATATTTTTACAATTTTACTATTTTTCTAAAATGGTATAATCTCGCAAAAACAAAAGGACAGACATGAACGAACTTGAGCTAAAGATGCAAGGCAAGATAGATAGGCTAACAGACAGGACTTTTAAGCTAGATCCAAGGATCGGCGAGGGCTACTTTACGGCGAAATATTTTCTAAAAGTAAATGAGATAATTAAGCAAAACCTGCCTAATCAGCACGTGACGATGCAGTTTTTTCAAAGGCGAGATGATATCATGCTTTGTGGCATAGACGAGGTTTTAGCTATCATCAATAAATTTGCCAAAAACCCAAGCGAGCTTGAAATTTACGCGCTTGATGATGGCGATGTCATAAACGCAAGCGAGCCAGTTTTAAAGATAAGTGGCAAGTATGAAAATTTTGGCTTTTTAGAAAACGTGATCGACGCGACGCTCACTAGAAGAAGCTGCGTGGCGACAAACTCCAGAGATGTGATAAGAGCGGCAAATGGTAAGGACG
Source organism: Campylobacter concisus (assembly GCA_963549665.1). GTDB lineage: Bacteria > Campylobacterota > Campylobacteria > Campylobacterales > Campylobacteraceae > Campylobacter_A > Campylobacter_A concisus_BN. The sequence continues at coordinate 15,786 of CAUUZE010000004.1, forward strand.
TCTTTAGCATGGCAGACAGACAAGACGACATCTGCACGCAGCCAGGCGACGGCTATGCCTCATTTATCGGCGGTATAAAAAAGGTCGCCACAGACGCTCAGGGCGAGCTTACAGGGTTAAAAGGTGGTGGCACCATGCCTCATGCGCTCATTCAAATGTGTGGCGGAGATGTGGTGAAGGCTTGCCAAATTTACGCTAAAACCTTTGAAAACGAGCAGATCACGGCCTTAGTTGATTACAACAACGATGTGATAACAGATGCTTTAAAGGCTGCAAATGCCCTAAAAGAGAGGCTTGGCGCGGTTAGAGTGGATACTAGTAAAAATTTGATAGATAGGTATTTTGAAGACAAAGATGTGAGCAAATTTGACCCACACGGCGTTTGCAAGGAGCTTATATTTGCCCTAAGAGAGGCGCTTGATAAAGCTGGCTTTAAGCACGTTAAAATCGTCGTTAGCTCAGGATTTAACCCGCAAAAAATGAGCGAATTTGAGAAATTTAACACCCCAGTTGATATTTACGGCGTGGGAAGCTATCTTGTTAAAAATGACATTTGTGGCTTTACAGGCGATTTAGTCGAGCTAAACGGCAAAAGTGAGGCTAAATTTGGCAGAAAAAATTTCGCTTCAGATAGGCTAAAAAGAGTGAAATTTTAGGAGAAAAGATGAAATTTATAAAAATTTTAACGATTCTAGCGCTTTTATTGACTGCTTGCACTGCCGCAAACTACGCTAACGCCTTTGAAAAAGTTGGCATACTTGAAGACGGCGTTTATCGCTTTAGTCAAAATGGCATTGGAGTCAAAAAAGACCTACTTGTAAAGGTGATCTCTGTTCAAAATTTAGAGAGCTCACGCAAAAAGATCATCTCCATGCTAAATATCCCTAAAAAGTCTAAAATCACGGACTTTAAGACAAGCGACGCGGGCGTGATTGTCTGGCCGTTTTACGAGTTTGAGGGCAAATTTATAACGACAATAATCGTTGAAAATATAAAAAAAGAAGATAGTGATCAAAAGCTGATTAAGATGCTTGAACTTAAGCATCCATTTTACTCAACGCTCCAAGCTCGAAGAAAAGGGGCTAAAGACGCCATAGACGTGAAATACGTGCTAAATTTCAAAGAGGCAAAACTGGTAAAATCGTTTAAAAACCGCCCTTAAAACTTTATTTTAAATAAATTTCATTAAAATGGCGTAATCAAAAAAAGGATCATCTTTGCATAATCTAAAAACTATAAATGTCGCTCACTCGCCGGACGCTGACGATATTTTCATGTATGCCGCGGTCAAATTTGGCTGGGTTAGCAGTAAAAATTTAGCCTTCACATCAAAGGCGCTTGATATAGAAACGCTAAACGAAGAGGCACTAAAAGGCACTTATGAGGCAACGGCGATCAGCTTTGCACTCTATCCTAAAATCTGCGATGAATTTGCACTTTTACGCTGTGCGGTGAGCTTTGGTAATGGATATGGTCCAAAGCTTATCAAGCTAAAAGATAAGCAGCTAAAGCGAAATTTCAAGGTCGCGTTATCTGGCAAAAACACGACAAATGCTCTGCTCTTTCGCATAGCCTACCCAGAGGCAAGGATCGTTTATAAAAATTTTCTTGAGATCGAAAATGCCGTGCTTAGCGGCGAGGTCGATGCTGGCGTGCTAATACATGAAAGTATCTTAAATTTCTCAGACCAGCTCTGCGTAGAGCGTGAGATTTGGGACATCTGGAGCGAGCTAAACGGCGAAAATTTACCGCTTCCACTTGGTGGCATGGCGCTTAGACGAAGTCTGCCCATAACCGACGCGATCGAGTGCGAGAGAGTGCTTAGCGAGGCTGTCAGGATCGCCACTTCGCACAAGCCATTTTTATCTCACATGCTAATGGAGCGAAACCTCATCAGAGTTGGCAAAGAGGAGCTTAAAGCGTATCTAAATTTATACGCAAATGACGAGTCAATAAGCATGAACGAAACGCAGTTAAAAGCGCTAAATAAGCTCTATCAAATAGGCTATGACAAAGGCTTTTTTGAAAAAGCTATCGACGTAAATGACTACCTAATCCCAACTGAATACAACGAAGTAAGGTTTAGCTGATGCAAAGCACGCTTGTCTCACTTGGAGTTGAAACCTTTAAGATCGCCCTTTATATCAGCCTTCCGATGCTACTAAGCGGACTAATAGCAGGTCTTATCATCTCCATCTTTCAAGCGACCACGCAGATAAACGAAACCACGCTAAGCTTCGTGCCAAAAATTTTGCTAGTTGTCGTTGTCATCATATTTTTGATGCCTTGGATGATCTCGATGATGGTTGAATTTACCACTCGCATGCTTGATTTTATACCGGAATTTATCCAGTGACGAGGCTTGTTGATTTTTCTAAATTTACCTCAGTTAGGATAGGCGGCGTGCATGAAATTTTTGAGGTAAATAGCCTTGAAGATCTAAGCTCACCTCACTTTTTAGGCGCTGTGATGATAGGCGGGGGCAACAACCTTCTTATCTCGCCAAATCCCCCAAAAATGGCGATGCTTGGCAAGAGCTTTGACTATATAAATTTAGAAATTTGTGATGAAAAAATTTGCCTTGAGATAGGTGCTGCGACAAAATCAGCCAAAATTTATAACTTCTGCAAACAAAACAACATAGCTCTCCTTGAGTTTTTAAAAAATATCCCAGGCACACTTGGCGGACTTATCAAGATGAACGCTGGACTGCTTAAATTTAGCATAAGCGACAACCTCACGCATGTGCGTCTGGCTCGTGGCTGGGTGAGCAAAGAGGAGATAAACTTTAGCTACCGCCACAGCGGCATAGATGAGGCCATTTTGGGGGCTAAATTTGAGCTTCATAGTGGCTTTGATGCGAGCATATCTGATGCTATAAGCGCAAAAAGAGCAAATCAACCAAAAGGCGCTAGCTTTGGCAGCTGCTTTGTAAATCCTGAAGGGCACTTTGCGGGGGCAATGCTTGAGGCAGTTGGACTAAAGGGATACGCTATCGGCGGAGCGAAATTTAGCGAAGAGCACGCAAATTTTTTGATAAATTTTAACCACGCAAGCTTTGAAGACGCCACTAGCCTTATAAATTTGGCTAGAGCTAGAGTTTTAGAGAAATTTGGCGTAGAGCTTAAGACTGAAGTTTGCATTTTATAAGGATGATGATGAGTGAGTTTTTAAGCGAAGTTTTTACCCTTTCACTTTTGTTTATAGCTATCGGATTTTACGCCATTTATAGGGCTAAAAAGGCACAAAGCGAGCATGAGAAAAATGTGGCTGATTATGATAAAAACTTGCTAAATTTTGCCAAAATTTTAGGTGTAAAAGATCACATCGACCTAGTTAAATTTGATGAAATTTTGGCTGAGGCCTTAAAAGAAAAATTAATTTTTAAATTTAATAAATCTACCTCGCAAGAGGAATTTATCTCTTTTATAAAAGATGAAAATTTCAAAATCAAACCCCAAATTTCACAAAACAGTATCGATGAAGCTTTTTTAAACCTTTGCGCAAGCTCGCTTATAGAGCCGCTTAAGCTTGCGATACTAAAAAACGAAGATCAAATTTATGGATTTTTGTTTGAAAAAGAGCAGCTTTTTGCTCTTATTGATAGCGCTGCACTGCTTGGCGAAAATATTATAATTTGCGAGTAAATCAAGTAAAATTCATCTCTTTTTAGATAAAATCAAGCCAAATTTCAACTATAAGGTAAAAAATGGCAAAAGAAAAAGATAGTGACAAAAAGATAGCTATCCCAGAGAGCGAAGCGGACAAGAAAAAGGCGCTTGAGCTTGCGCTAAAGCAGATCGATAAAGCTTTTGGCAAAGGCACGCTTTTAAGACTTGGCGACAAAGAGGTTGAGGCTATCGAGTCGATACCGACTGGCTCGCTAGGGCTTGATCTGGCTCTTGGCATAGGCGGCGTCCCAAAAGGCAGGATCATCGAGATCTACGGACCAGAGAGCTCTGGTAAGACTACGCTCACACTTCACATCATCGCTGAAGCGCAAAAAGCTGGCGGAATTTGTGCATTTGTCGATGCAGAGCACGCACTAGACGTAAAATACGCTTCAAATTTAGGCGTAAATACCGACAATCTTTATGTCTCTCAGCCAGACTTTGGCGAGCAGGCACTTGAGATCGTTGAGACACTTGCAAGAAGCGGTGCGATCGATCTTATCGTAGTTGATAGCGTCGCAGCTCTTACTCCAAAGAGCGAGATAGATGGCGACATGGGCGATCAGCACGTTGGCCTGCAAGCAAGGCTAATGAGTCAGGCGCTTAGAAAGCTAACTGGAATTTTAAGCAAAATGAAGACAACCGTCATCTTCATCAACCAAATTCGTATGAAGATCGGTATGATGGGATATGGCACGCCAGAGACCACAACTGGCGGTAATGCGCTTAAATTTTACTCATCTGTAAGGATCGATGTAAGAAAGATAGCCACACTTAAACAAAACGACGAGCCTATCGGCAACCGCACAAAAGCAAAAGTCGTTAAAAACAAGGTCGCGCCTCCATTTAAAGTGGCTGAATTTGACATCATGTTTGGCGAGGGTGTGAGCAAAGAGGGCGAGATCATCGACTATGGTGTAAAACTAGACATTATCGACAAATCAGGTGCGTGGTTTAGCTACAAGGCCGAAAAACTAGGTCAAGGTAGAGAAAATGCCAAAGCCTACCTAAAAGAGCACCCAGAAATTTCTGACGAGATAGTAGCGGCGATCAAAGGCTCAATGGGTATAGATCACCTAATAAGCAGCGGCGCAAAAGACGAAGACGACGACACAAACGAAGCAGGAGATGAATAATGGTATTTATTGAAGATGTAGAAGCTCACGAGGTTTTAGATAGTAGAGGCAACCCAACAGTCCGCGCGACAGTTAGACTAAGCGACGGCACCGAGGCAAGCGCGATAGTACCAAGCGGTGCAAGCACTGGTAAGCGTGAAGCGCTCGAGCTTCGCGACAAAGACGAGAGATATGCTGGTAAAGGCGTTTTAAAGGCTGTTTCAAACGTAAATGAAAAGATCGCAGAAGCAGTGATAGGACTTGACGCTTACAACCAAAAGGCAGTCGATGCGGAGATGCTTGAGCTTGATGGCACGCACAACTACTCAAATTTAGGCGCAAACGCAGTCCTTGGCGTATCTATGGCGGTAGCTCGCGCAGCTGCAAAGAGCCTAAATACCCCGCTTTATCGCTACCTTGGCGGTGCAAACGCTAGCATCTTGCCAGTGCCGATGTTTAACATCATAAATGGCGGCGCACACGCAAACAACAGCGTTGATTTTCAAGAATTTATGATCATGCCATTTGGCTTTAGCACATTTAGCGAGGCACTAAGAGCTGCAACTGAAATTTATCACAAGCTAAAATCTATCCTAAATGCAGCTGGACACAGCACAGCTGTCGGCGACGAGGGCGGTTTTGCTCCAAATTTAAAAGACAACGAAGAGCCACTAAAGCTCATCTCACAAGCCGTAAAAGAGGCTGGATATGAGCTAGGCAGCCAGATCAAACTTGCCCTTGACGTCGCTTCAAGCGAGCTTTACAAAGACGGCAAATACGAGCTTGAGGGCAAGAAATTTAGCAGCGACGAGCTCATTAGCTACTACGAAAAACTTTGCGAAAAATATCCGATATTCTCTATCGAAGATGGCCTTAGCGAGGATGACTGGAGCGGCTGGGCTGAGCTTACAAAAAGGCTTGGTAGCAAGGTGCAGCTAGTTGGCGACGACCTTTTTGTTACAAATGAGAAAATTTTACGCGAAGGCATCGAGAAAAAGATAGCAAATGCTATCTTAATCAAGCCAAATCAAATAGGCTCCGTCACTCAAACTATGCAAACTGTCCGCCTTGCTCAAAGAAATGGCTACCGCTGCATAATGAGCCACAGAAGCGGCGAGAGCGAAGATGCATTTATCGCTGACTTCGCAGTCGCACTAAACACTGGCGAGATAAAGACGGGTGCAACTTCAAGAAGCGAGCGCAACGCGAAATACAACCGCTTGCTCGAGATCGAGCTTGAGGCGGGTGAGTTTTTAGGGGATAATATTTGAGCGAAATTTTAGATGAATATGGCAAAGAAGATGGCATATTTCATAAAATCATAAAATTTGTTCGGCCGACATTACGCTACGTCATAGCCACCATTTGCGTGGCTATGTTTGCCTTTTACGTGGGCAATATGATGTTTGGCAAACGCTCACTTGACGTGATGCTAAGCCTTCAAAGCAAAAAAGAGAGGCTTAGCGAAGACGTGGAAATTTTGAAAAAACTAAACGCACGTCTGCAAAAAGACTATTTTGAACTACAAGGCCTTGAGCCAGACTCTAATAAAAAGTAGGAACGATGAAGAAAATTTGGTTAGTTTTATCTATCTTGACTGCGAGCTTATGCGCCAGAGAAAACCCATTTATGCCTATTAGCGAGCTAAACACAAGCGTTATGACGACAAACGTCGTAGAAAAATATGACAGCTTCAACTCGCTCTCGTTTAAATTCCCAAGCGATGCTATGCTACTACTTGACGTTACCATAAGATATAGAGCAAATGACGGCAGCATAAAAGAAAAAAGACTAACCGATATAAATAAAACTATCGACTGGAACGATGAATTTGCCATAAGCAAGATGAAAAATCCAGAACCAGTCGCAGCCAAAAAACTAGATGTTTCTGTCACGATGGCAGATGTACCAGCTCAAAAGGTAAGCACACCAGTGATAATAGAAAAAAATGAGACTAAAATTTCAAATAAAGACAGAAATAAAACCTCAGATGTGCCAACTCCAAACGTCGTAGTGATCGACCTTGGCGCAAAAAAGATAAAAGAGCCAGCTAAGCCTGAGCAAAAAGTAGTCGAAGTAAAGATCGAGCCGGCCTTAAAGCCTATTCAGGAGATAAAAAGTAGCGAAAAAGAGGTTAAATTCTTAGGATTTGTGAGCTTTTTGGCGCATGAAAAAGAGCTAAATATCATCACAAAAGCTAAAAATTTAAAACACTTTGCTTACGAGAAAAACAAGATCGTACTTGACTTTGCAAAACCTCCAAGAAGCTTTAAAACTAGAAATTTAAAGCTTGAAAACGAGACATTTAAAAACGTCATAATCGGCTGGCATGATAAGTATTTCAGAGTGGTTTTAGAACTCGATAAGATGCATAAATATAAGCTTGAAACCGCTGAAAATGGATATGTGCTTAAGCTTTTATAGTTTTTATATTTAAATTTAAGCCTGCTATTTTTAATTTCTCTTGGTCGCAACCAAAAAAGCTGACACTAGTGCAAAAAGCTTTTAGGCATGCTAGCCTAAACACCTTACGAATTTACACGCACTTTGATAGCGACAAGCTAAAACTCGCTGCAAAAGTGGCTGAGGACTTGGCAAACTAGAGCGCTCAAAGATAGAGCAAACTAGCAATACTAATTTTAATCCATACAAATTTAAAACGCTGCTTGAAGGACCAGCTGGCACACTTCAGATGATATTAAATTTAACCCATGCAAATTTAAAACATTAAATTTAACTATGAAACTCTATAAATATGCGAGAATTTTTAGCTTGTAAGCAGCCTAAAAGCTTGCTCTGCATCTAATTTTACGCCGCACGAACAAAAAGCCGCACGAAAGTGAAATTTGGCGAGCAAATTTACTCTGCTCGCCAAATTTATCAAACTAGCCTATCTTTCTTATCTTTGCAGGTAGTGCTTGCCTAGCGCAAGTACCGACCAGCCAGTCATTTAGGCTAAATTCGCCATTTCTTTTTGGATCAAGAAGTCCAAGCTTGTTGTGATTGACCCCTTTTTCTAAATTTGCTATCCCAAAAGCTGGCTTTCCATCGACGATGTGCGTTCTTATACCAAACTCGTCATGCCCAAATCCATGCTCTATGCTGATAACCCCGCTAGCAACGCCGTCAGTTACAAATGCCTCGCCAACTTGTGCTCCATAAGGCGTAGTCACTTTGACCTTATCGCCTGAGCGAATGCCTTGCTCGCTCGCCACATCTGGCGCTATCCTTACAAAGTTGCTAGGATGAACGGCTCTTAGCCTTGGGCTAACAAATGTGTAGAAGTGCTGGATATTTGACTTTCTTGAGCTAACTGTGTATTTCCACTCAGAGCGTGGGAAAAATTTCTCAAGCGGCGTGCCGTCACTCGCGACTGGTAGCATCAGGCTTGGCACTCCTGGCATATATTCGCCCGTTACCGAGTGTCTGTGTCCGCCAAGTGGCTCATAGTAGATAGAAGCTGGCATAGGCGCTGGCACTTTTACGGTTGCTTTATCGCCCTTGTACGCGCTCTCGTAGCTATCATATCTACCGCCTTTTGCTAGTACGTGTGCTACTTTTGTCCTCTCTTCATCTTTTAGATAAGGATCAAGCTTTGTCATCACTCTTGATATCTTACTAAGTTTTTTGTCCTCGTCGCTTATATCTTTCACACCCTCGCCGTCAAAGGCTAAATTTGCTAGTGCAGCCGCATAATACTGCTCTTTTACATCAAGGTCCATGAAATTTCCGTCTTTATCTTTGAAGGCATTTTTGCCAAAGCCTTTTAGTCCAAGCCTCTTTGCCACGGCTATATAAAATGCCTCAACGTCGATCACGCCGCCGTTTTTATCCTTTGCTTGCTTTGAGCCAACGGCTGGATAGCGCACGACTGAAGTTTTAGCGATCGTTCCCCAAAGAGAGTTTGGAAGTGCCCAGTTTTCTAAATTTACCCCGTCTGGCACAATGTAGTCAGCATAGGCGTTTGTCTCGTTCATAAAGGCGTCGATACCCACAAAAAGTGGTAAATTTTTACTATCTTTTAGCGCGTCTAAAACCGCTCTTTCAAGTCCTGCTTGGCCGTAAAGTACGTTTGTCATGTAGTTTATGAAAACTTTTACTTTGTATGGATAGCCAGCCTTGTGGCTTGTAAGCGTTTCGTTTACAAGTGGCATAGAGATAGGATACCATGGCTGAGTTGATGGATAGCCGCTGCCGCCAGCTGCTACTTTGCGCTTATACTCAGAGCTTGTTTCGTAGTATTTGCCTGATCTTGATAAATTTAGACCATTTGGCTTATAAGCGCCCTCAAAGTTCTCAAGGTCATATCTGCCCTTTAAAAACTCGTGTGTGCCGGCACTTGCATTGACGTTGCCGCCCTTAAAGCCGTAAGTGCCCATTAGCGTGTTTAGACAAAGGATCGCAAAAGTAGTCATACCAGCTTGTGTATGCATCATACCGCCATGCACGTTTGTGCTCACTTGTCTGCCATTTTTGGTGAAATTTTCGCAAAGCCAGATGATATCTTCAACGCTTACGCCACAAATTTTTGAGTACTCCTCTAAGCTATGCTTATAAGCTGACTCTTTTAAAAGCTGCATTGAGCTTTTTGCCTCGACTTTTTTGCCGTCTATTAAAATTTTACCTTTGTAGTAGAGCTTGGCTGGTTCATTTACCTTGTAGCTTTGTATCTTGCCATCTTGCGAGCAGACCTGCCACTCGTTATTTATAAGTGCAAATTTGCCGTAGTCTTTGTGACCTTTTTCGGTGATGACTAGATGCGTGGCGTTGCACCAGTGTATCTCGCCTGCTAGCTTTGCTTGGTCTAAATTTGGCTGGATAAGGTAGTTTGTAGTGTATTTTTCATTTTCTATGATCCAGCGTATCATAGCCATTGCTAGAGCTGAGTCGGTGCCTGGCTTTATCGCTATCCAGCGGCCTTTGTCTGAAGAGGCGTATTTTACAGCATTTGTAACGCTTGGATCGACCACTGCGTAGCTAAAGTCATCTCTAGTGCCTCTTGCGTAAGAGAGCATTTTTGCCTGTTTTTGGAAAGGGTTGCCACCATTTGACGGCGAAGTGCCCCAGTAGATAACAAATTTAGAGTTTTCATAGTCTGGTTTTGTGTGTGCAAAGCCCTTTGCGTTGTGTGCGATCTTGCCGCCAACCCTAAAGCCGCCGCCGCAAATTCCGCCGTGTGAGTAGTGATTGATAGTGCCAAATGACTTTTTGACAAAGCGATCAACTATGTCTGAGCGTCCGTCATATAGGTAAAAGCTTAAAAGTTGGTTGCGCTTAGTGCCGTACTCTGGGTTTTCGCTGTCTATTAGCTCGTCGCTATATATCGCTCTTAGTCCGTCCACGTGCCCCTCACCAAAGAGATCTCCGCCCTCTACGACCTCTTCTACTAGCTGCTCAAAGCTTATGCTCTTCCACTTGCCTTCGCCTCTTTTGCCAACTCTTTTTAGCGGAGTTAGTATCCTTGCGGGTGAGTCTATCATCTCAGGCAATATCGCTCCTCTAGCGCAAACCGTGGCTCGCTTTTCATCTTCGCCGCTTAGTGTTGTGGCAAGCAAAGCGTCGTTTATAGATGTGTCAAAATTTGCCCAGTGTACGTTTGAGAGTGGGTGGTATGGGTTTCCGCTACATCTTAAAACTCGGTCGTTTTTATCATCTACGTGAAGTCTTATGCCACACTTCGTTGTACAGCCGTGGCACATAGAAAAGACAACACTATGTCCGTCGTTGAGTGAAATTTTGCCGTCTTTTACGCTAAATTCAGGCTCTAGTGAGTTTGACTGCGGTTTGTAGTCGTCTTTTTCCCCATCTGCTAGCACAGCGCTTGCGGTTAGTGTTGAGAGTACAGCTGATCTTTTTAAAAATTCTCTTCTTTGCATTACTTATCTCCTTTTACTGTGCTATCTCTTCACTCCAGCTGATAACCTTTTTATATCCATTATCAAGCTCGAGTCTCTTATCGTTTTTAGCCAAAATTTCGCTAACACCGTGGTAGAACACCTGTGGATTTGTATTTTTAGGACTATCTATAACCATAGTCTCGTGTGTGGCTAGAAATTTTCTGATATTTGAGTTAGGATCGTTAAGATCGCCTATTATACGGCTACCGCCCACACAGCTCTCTACACATGCTGGCTGAAGTCCCGCTCTTAGTCTGTGGTCGCAGAAGGTGCATTTATCGGCCTTGTAGGTATGTAAGCTAAGATATCTTGCGTGATATGGACAGGCCTCCACGCAAAGTGCACAGCCTATGCACTCTTTTGTGTCGATCTTTACGATGCCGTTGCTTCTTTGATAGCTTGCTCCTGTTGGACAAACGTCGATACAGGCTGGTTTGTTGCAGTGATTGCAAAGTCTTGGAAGTGACGCAATGACCGCCATTTTACCGCTTTTATCCTTTGCCTCGTACTCAGAGACGATGGTCCTAAAAGCACCTGGCTGAACGTCGTTTTCCAACATACAGCTCATAGTACATGACTGACAGCCAACACATCTTGTTAGATCTATCGCCATGCCGTAGCGAATGCCACTACCACTAAAGTCCTTTGGTGCTGCCTTTAGTGCAGTCGTAGCGAAAAACAGTCCTGCAGCTGTGATGAAACTGCGACGAGAGTTTAGGGTCTGTTGCATAAGAAATTCTCCTTTCTTTTTAGAAGTTTTTCTTATTCTAACATAGTAAATTTTTTTTCTAAAGTTTATTTTATATTTTTGCAAAATGTATTAAATTTTGAGAATTTTTGTAGCACTTTGTGAGTAAAATTTGAAGTTAAATTTAGAGACAAAAAGATAGAAATTTAGCTTCTATCTTTTTTAAATTTATGCTTTATGATTTAGCATATAAAGGCGAATGACTTGCTCGGCGGTCATCTTTAAATTTCTAATGGCATTATCTTTTCGCATGGCCTCTTCAAGGCTCATTGGCTCATTTAGTATGCAAAAATAGGCATCAATGCCGTGCTTATGGCAGTCTTTGGCGCACCTTTGCACGCTTCCAGCAAGCGCGATGACTGGCTTATGATGCCTCTTAGCTAGCTTTGCCACGCCTGTTGGGGTCTTGCCCATGGTGCTTTGAAAGTCCATGCGGCCCTCACCAGTGATGACAAGATCAGCCTTTTTGATCTCATCTTCAAGTGCTATTGTCTGCGTGATGATCTCGATGCCAGGCTTGAGCTTCGCGCCCAAAAATGCCACAAAAGCAAAGCCAAGTCCGCCAGCTGCTCCAGTGCCCTTTTGCGTGTGAAATTTGGTGCCGTTTTTCTCTTTTACAAGGCTTGCAAAGTGCTTAAGGCCGTCATCTAGCTGCTTTACCATGCGGCCATTTGCGCCCTTTTGTGGGGCATAGACATAGGCTGCGCCCTTTTGTCCGTAAAGTGGATTATCCACGTCACAGGCGATTAAAAATTCGTACTCTTTTAGCTCTTTTAGCGCCTCTTCATCTGAAAACTCACAAATTTGAGCCAAATCCTCCCCTTTGCCCTCAAGCAAAGCGCCGTTTTTGTCATAAAATTTAAATCCAAGAGCGCTTAGCATGCCTATGCCAGCGTCATTTGTCGCACTTCCACCAATACCTATGATAAATTTCCTAGCACCTTTGCTAATGGCATCTTTTATCATCTGACCAAAGCCAAATGTGCTAGTTTTCATAGGATTTCTCTCATCAGGATTTATGAGAGTAAGTCCTGAAGCGCTTGACATCTCAAGTATGGCGAGGTCGTCTTTTAGGGCATATCTAGCTAAAATTTCAGTGCCAAGTGGGTTTTTTACTATGGTATCTATAAATTTAGCATCAAGCGCGTCAGCCATAGCCTCCACGCTGCCCTCGCCGCCATCAGCCACTGGCTTTACGACGACGTCACAAAAATCTTCAAGGGCTTCTTTTATAGCAAGGCCCGCCTCAAGCGAGCTTAGCGAGCCTTTTAATGAATCAATCGCAACCAAAATTCTCATAAAAGCACCAAAGATAAAATATAAACGCTGATCATTCCAACAACGCCCATGATAAATGTCATCGCTGTTTGCGTGCGGTAACCTTGATCTGCGCTCATCTTACTAAAGTTTGTCACGACCCAGAAGTAGCTGTCGTTTGCGTGAGATACGCACATAGCACCTGATGCTATCGCCATGACACAAAGTGCGGCTGAAATTTCACTCGTAAAGCCAAGTGTTTGCATGAGTGAGTTGTCAGCGTTAAATGCACCCATGATAGAGGCTGTCGTGATGATAGCCACGGTTGAGCTTCCTTGAGCGGTTTTTAGCACGGCTGAGATGATGAATGGGAAGAAAATTCCTATCGCTTTTATAGTTGAGGCATTTTCTTTTATGAAATTTACAAAGCCAGCCTCGGTGATGACGTTACCCAAGACGCCACCAGCTGCGGTGATAAAGAGTATAGGACCTGCGATCTTTAATGATTCGTTTGTTATATGGTCAAATTCTCTCATCTTTTTAGTTTCAGCTAGTAAAAATACGCAAAAGATCACACCGATCGCAAGGGCGATGATAGGGTTACCTAAGAATAAAAATATCTTTGGTAAGAGCGCAGCTTTATCAAGCATGCCTTGTTTTGCTAAAACATCAACCACAGAGCCAACCGCCATGAAGATGATAGGCATGATGATAGGAGCAAGGCTCAAAAATCCGCTAGGTAATTTGCCAAATTTATTTAAAAGCTCCTCGTAGCTAGCCGTTATCGTAGCGTCAGCCTCTTTGTCGCTGATAGTTACGCTTTTAGCGATACTTTTTGAAAAGAAATAAACAGCTACCAAAACAGGCACTGAAACCACTGTACCCATGATGATAACAAGAAGTAAATTTCCGCCAAGGCCAAGTGTGCCAGCAGCGGCTATTGGACCAGGAGTTGGTGGGATGAAGACGTGAGAAGCGTATAGACCGCCGCTAAGTGCTACTGACATAGCAACTGGGCTTGCTGAAATTTTCTTATAAAGTGCCTCGCGGATAGAGTTTAATACGACAAAACCGCTATCACAAAATACCGGTATGCCAACAACCCAGCCCATTATAAGCATGGCAAGCTCAGGACGTCTTTGTCCGACTAGCTTTACAACCATGTCAGCTAGCTTTAGCGCAGCTCCCGTTTTTTCAAGCACTGTGCCGATGATCGTTCCAAAGATGATGACGATGCCGATGCTCTTAAATGTGCCACTAAAACCAACGCCTATCATCGCTGGGATCTTGGATAGATCGATACCTGCGACAATGGCAAGCACCAAAGATATACTCATAAGTGCCAAAAATGGATGCACCTTGAACTTTGAGATCATAAGGATCATAAGGATGATTGCTATAGCAAAACAGACAATCAAAGCCATTCCGCTCATGAAAACTCCTTTATTGTGAGATTTTGCTAGTGATTTTAGCAAAATTTGCTTATATTTTTTCTAATATTTTTAAGTTTTTCTATTAGTTAAATTTTTTTCGTTATTTATCTAAAATTTACTTCATCTGCCCAAATTTAGCCACTTTATAAGATTAAATTTTTAAGGCTATTTTAAAATAACAAAGCCAAGACCAACCTTGTCAGTGTGCCTATCATAGTCAATCAAACTCTCGCCGTATCCTGTAAAATACTGCAAATAGCCATAAACGCCGCTTGAAAATATCGGAAACATATATGAAATTTCAGCTGCACCTTTATTTGTTTTATCAAAATGTAAGTTATTTCTTAGCATTAGGCTAAAAATTTGGTCATTTAGCTTGTGACTAAGCCTTAGATCTCCGTGTCCGATGTAGTTTAAAATTTCTTTATTGTCGTTCTTTTCACCGATCACACTCCAAACTCTTGGCGAGATGGTTAAATTTCCATAGACAAAGTCACCTTGCACGTAGGCTCTGTTCCAGCTTCTTGAATTGCTGCCATCTCGTCCGTTTGACTCATGCAAAAGTCCAAATTTTAGGTTTTTCACACCTATTTGCTCTAGATATTTTGGAGAGGCGAAATTTAAGAAAATTTCAGGCTGATAGTTTGTCTCACGAAACGGCGATGACTTTTTAGTGATCTGCCACCAAGAGGTCTGCGTATAGGCTGCCACTAGGCTCTCTCTAAGTCCAAAAACATCGTAAAATAGCGGCTTTGCAAGGCTTATTTGAAACTTGGTCTCAACGCTCTTTCGCCCATCATCTGGCACAGTTTTAGCGTAAGTTACTGGCAAAAGGTAGTTAAATTTATAAAGCTCGATGCCAAGTGCGTTTTGTAAATTTTTATCACTTTTATCTCTTAAAAGATCAGCCTGCTTTAGCTTCGCATCATTTGGTGCTGACTGGCTTGTTTGCACGTTTTGCACCGCTTCTTGCTCACTTAAAGAGCTTTTGGCTAGCTCTTTATAAATTCGCATCGCAGCCTTTATATCGCCACTTTGCTCAAGCTCTTGTGCCCTTTTAAAGTCATCCATTCTGCTAGCCATCAAAAATGTAAGGCTAAGGCTTAAAAGTAGTATAAATTTACTCATTTTTCATCTTTTCATTTGCTATTTTGTATTCTTCTGGGAAATTTACGTTAAAAAACTGCTCTTTATCATCAAAATTTACTATCTTGCACTTGCAGTTTTTTCGTAAAAGCCCGATTTTATGCTCATTTTTTAGGTAAAGCTCATGCGCAAACGAGGCTAAGCTTGGGCTAAAAAAGCCACAAAGCGAGTGAATATGCTCATCATCGCCAGCCACTACCATATCAAATTCATCTTTAAATTTAGCTAGCTCATCAAGGCTAGAAGGATCAAAAAATGGCATATCAGCTGGGATGATAAAGACGCTATGATCAAAGCTTTTTAGCACGCAGTAAAGCGCTAGCATCGGCGAAAAATCCTCGCTGCTCTCATCTTTTATGAGCTTTAGCGGTGGGTTAAATTTCTCAAATTTAGAGCTTACAAAAACCTCATCAAAGACTTTGCTAAACTTAGAGGCTTGATAGTGCGTAAGCGTTTCAAAGCCACCAAATGGCAAAAGCGTCTTGTCCTGACCCATGCGCGAGCTCTTGCCACCTGCTAAAATGACGCAAGTTTGCATTTTTATCCTTTTAAATTTTAAAAATTACAAAAGTATAACCAAATTTTCTAACTCATCTTGTTTTAAATTTATTATCACTTAATAAAAGCTTTGCCCTTAAATTTGCAAAAAAGCGCTTTTGCCAAAACAGTGGGCTTCTCTCTGGCAAATAAAATTAATTTTTTTACCTCACTAATCGTAAAGCTAAAAATAATATAATGGCTTACTTTTAAAGGAGATCACATGAGTGAAAGAAATTTACAAATTTTAGGTTGGATAGGTACGTGCCTATCGGTTGTTATGTATTTTTCATACATCCCACAAATAATGGGCAACCTTGATGGCAACAAAACGCCTTATATTCAGCCACTAGCGGCTGCGCTAAACTGCACGATATGGACTAGCTATGGCCTGCTAAAAGCCAAAAGAGACTATCCGCTAGCAGCTGCAAACTTACCAGGCATAATCTTTGGACTTTTGGCAACTATAACAGCGTTTTAATGCGCTAAAAACTGGTAAATTTGCAAATTTATCGGCTAGCAAATCTAAATTTTACAAATAAACTAAAATATCGAATTTAAGATAGGTTTAAAAGTTAACACGAAATTTCACAAGAAATTTCATCAAAATTTGTGAAAAAGATAAGGCAAAGTATCGTGAGATGGGTTTAATGGCTTTGCTCCCCTTGCGGTCGCAACTGCAAGCAGAAGCAACGTAAAAATTTAGCAAAGATAAGACATTTTAGTCTATCGAGCTAAATTTTTACTAGCTCCGTTAAAAACGCTCGCGAGACGAGCCGTTAAATTCTAAAGATCGCGCGGATCGGCGATTTTACCAGCTATGGCTGAAGCCGCCACAACCGCCGAGTTAGCCAGATAAATTTCACTCGTCCTATCGCCCATACGGCCGACGAAATTTCTATTTGTAGTCGATATGCAGCGCTCATTTGCGCCTAAAATGCCCATATATCCGCCAAGACAAGCACCACATGTTGGGTTGCTCACAACCGCTCCTGCTTCTATAAAAATGTCGATAAGCCCCTCTTTTTCAGCAGCTCTTGCGATCTTTTGCGTCGCTGGAGTGATGATGAGCCTTGTTTTGCGGGCTACTTTTTTGCCTTTTAGTATCTGCGCTGCTATGCGAAGGTCGCTTAGACGGCCATTTGTGCATGAGCCGATAAATGCCTGATCGATAGCTAGATCGTCGCGAACCGCCTGTCTTACGCTCTTGCCGTTGCTTGGCAAAAATGGATATGCGATGACTGGATCAAGGTTTGTGACATCTATCTCTAAAATTTTGTCGTATTTTGCTCCCTCGTCTGAGTAGAAAAATTTTGGTTTATCGCGTAAATTTTTATCTTTTAAAAACTCTTTTGTTATCTCATCAACCGCGATGATACCGCTCTTTGCGCCAGCTTCGATAGCCATGTTGCACATTGAAAATCTATCATCCATACTAAGGCCATCTATCACCTCGCCGCTAAACTCGAGCGCCTTGTAAAGTGCGCCATCAACGCCTATTTGGCGGATGATCTCAAGGATGAGGTCCTTGCCATAGACGTGCTTATCAAGCTTGCCTTTAAAGACGACTTTGATACTCTCAGGCACTTTAAACCAGTTTTTGCCAGTGATCATTGCGTAAGCTAGGTCGGTGCTACCCATGCCGGTGCTAAATGCTCCAAGAGCGCCGTGCGTACAGGTGTGGCTGTCTGCGCCGATGATGACGTCGCCTGGAATGACTAGCCCTTTTTCAGGCAAAATCGCGTGCTCGATACCCATATCTTTTTCGTCAAAATAGTTTTTAAGGTCGTGTTTGTAGGCAAATTCGCGTGAAATTTTGGCTTGATTTGCGCTTAGGATGTCCTTTGTCGGGATGTAGTGGTCCATCACGATGGCAAAGCCGTCCGGGTTAGCTAGCTTTTTTGCGCCACTTCGCTCAAACTGCTTGATCGAGATAGGCGTCGTGATGTCGTTACCTATGATCATATCGATCTTGCTCTCGATGATCTCTCCTGCGCTTACCTCTTTGCCAACGTGATCTGAAAATATTTTTTCTGTGATGGTTTGTTTCATAAATTTCCTTTAAATTTTGGGGCGATTTTAACAAAAATAGCTAAATTTAAAGAAAATTCACCAAGCCAAAAGGCTTAGTGAAGTTAAAATTTAACCGATGCAGTGAGCATAAACTGCCTAGCATATCCTGGCTGTATCGGTATGATATTTGCCTGCGTGCCAGTCGATGAAGATGTGTAGTAGAGCTTATCGGTTAGGTTTTTGACATTAAATGAGAAATTTGTCTCATAGCCTGCGATCTTTGTATCATAGCTGATAAAAGCGTCATAAACAACCGCGCTATTTATCTTAAATGCCGTTCCTGCTGGCACCGCAGGTAAATTTGTCCTCATATAGTATGTATACCACGAGCCAAAATACCTAGCTCCACCGCCGATCCTTAGCCCTTTTGCGCCAAGATGGCTAAAGTCGTAGTTAGCAAAGAGGCTTGCTTGATGCTTTGGCGTGGCTTCAAGCGGTTTGCCAACGAGTACCGCATAGGCACCACTATCTTTTCGCACATCAGTTTTAGTGTATGCGTAGCTAGCGCCAAGACTTAGCCCTTGCGTTACACGGCCATTAAAATCAAACTCAAATCCTCTAGAGCGCGCCTCGCCAACTGGCGTACTAACGCCATCTACGGTGCGCATGATGGTTTTCTTGTTGATGTTAAAAACCGCTGCACTTGCTGTTATGCTATCGTTTTGAAATTTAGATCCAAACTCTATACTCTTGCCCTCTTCTGGCTTTATATCGCCTATGTCAGCGCCGCTGATCGCCATTTGTGGATTGAAGCTTTGCGCGTAGTTGGTATAGACCGACCACTCAGGTGTTAGCAGATACAAAAGCCCAGTTTGCCACGTAAATTTGCCATCTTGCTGATCTGTGCTATTTGGTCCGCTAGTCGTGCCGCGAGCTACTTGGTCGTAGTATTCGTACCTAGCTCCTAAAGAGTAGATCAAATTTTGGGTCAAATTTATGCTATCTTGCGCATAAAATCCGATCGTTTTTAGCTTTTGATACTGGATACTTGAGGCTCTATCAGACGGATAGGCGACCGTGCCATAAACTGGGTTATAGATATTTATAGGAAAATTTCTTTGCGTCGTGCCAGTGCTATAGCTATTTAGCGCACTGGGTCTATAGCGGTAGTACTCCTTTGCATCGATGCCAAAGAGTAAGTTGTGCTCCAGCTCGCCTGTTTTAACATAGCCATTTAAATTTAATGAACCTGCGTGCGTGCGGTGGATAAAGCCGTCATACGCCTCGTTTCGCCTAGATGCAACGCCAGTGTTTAAATTTACATTCATTAGCCTGATGTGACCGTACTCATGACGAGACCTAGAAAAGGCATAAGCACCCTTTAGCATCCAGTTTTCGCCGAGATTTTTCTCAAAATTTATATCAGCAGTGTCAAGCTTTGTTTTAAGCTTATTAAATGGCTCGTCAAGTCGTCTTTTCTTATCTATAGGCAGTAGCTTTCCAGTGTTTGGGACGAGATACATGCCGCGGTCGATCGGATCGGTTGAGCGAGTGTGAGTGTAGGCGAAATTTATGCGGTAGTCATCGCCTTTGTATGATAGCGATGGTGCAAAAAGGATGTTTTTATACTCGCCAAACTCTCTCCAATAGTCCTTTTTCATCGTATCAAATATAAATCTATACGCAAAGCCGCTCTCTGCGATCGGTCCTGTGGTGTCAAAGCCCGTGTTCCAGTAGTTGCGGTTGCCAAAACCAGCCCAAATTTCATTTGCAAAGTCATATTTTGGCTTTTTAGTTACCATGTTTATTATGCCGCCTGGCTCTTGCGCACCATAAAGTAAGCTAGCTGGTCCTTTTAGCACCTCGACGCTTTCTACGGTTTTGTTAAAGCTATGCATGACGCTAGCTGGCACGCCATTTCGCATTATAGAGCCATCACGTCCGCCACCAAAACCTCGCTTGATGATCGAGTCAAAAATGCCGCCTGTTGTGTTGCCATAGCTTATGCCACTCACATTTTGAAGGCTCTCTGCTAGCGTCTCTGGCTTTTTGTCTTTTAGTTGTTGAGCTGTCACGACATTTACGGTTTGTGGTATCTCAAGGATGGGTGTATTTGTCTTGCCAACTTCACTCGTTGTGGCTCTATAACCATCATCAGCGCTATCTTCTACACTAACTCCTTCTAAATTTACATCAGCACCATTTAAAGCCGAAATCGCAAAACAAAGTGCGATACTAATGCGAAATTTACTCAATTATTCTCCTTTAAAAAATTAATTATTTTAAAAATCGTTATCATTATATAAAACTAAAATTTAATTTTTTATGAATTAATTTACATTGTATTTATGAAAATTTCACAATCTCCATAAAAATACTACTTTTATTATCTATATATTTTAAAATTATAATTTAAGCAACTAAAATAAATTCAATGTCAAATTTAGCCTTAAATTTCATTATAAGTCCCTAAAATACTATGTTTATTACTTTGGATAATTAAATTAATAAAATTTAGCAAAATTTATTACAACAAGCGTTATTTAGCTACTTTTTGCCATTTTTTCTTAAAAATAAAAATTAAGAGATATTATTTAACTTTTATTATAAAATACGCCGAAAATTTTAAAAGGATTTAATTTAAGATGAAAAGACTTTTTTCTAGCTTGTCTAACAAGATAGCCTTTTTGCTGACAGCTTGGATGCTAATAGGCATAGGCATATTTTTTAGCATAAACTACTCAAATTCCAAATCGGAAAAAATTCAGTCTTACAACAATGTGCGTAAAACTGGACTAAAATCGACGATGTACTTTGTCGATGAGTTTTTAAAGTTAAGACTTCACATGGTGCAAACCTTCGCAAAAGAGCTTGAAGATAAAAAGCTCTACGCCAACAGGGACGATATAGCCGAGGCGCTAAAGGGTGCTTTTGTCATTTCGCCATTTGACGCGCTATTTGTGGGCTATGCAGATAACGGCAACGTCATAAAGACCGATCTTTTGAAAAACAACCAGCCATTTTTGATACCAAATTTTGATGGTCGCACGAGGGCTTGGTTTCAAGGTGCTAGCAGCAGCGGCAAGCCTGGATTTTCAGAGCCATACATAGATGTCACGACAAAGAATTTAACCATCACGGCCTACGCTCCTATCTTTGATAGCAACCACAAGCTTGTAGCGGTAATCGGCGCAAATATCTTCTTAAACGGCCTTAGTGAAGAGCTTTTAGAGATAAAAACAACCAAAACTTCAAACATCATGATCGCCGATGATAACGGCAAAGTGATAGTTCATCCTGATATAAATTTGGTCTCAAAAGAAGATGAAACCTACAAAAATCTCATCAAAGAAAATATGAAAAACAGCATAGATGGCGACAAGGTCTCGCTATTTTTTTATAACGGTATGAGAAACGTCATCTACTGCCAAAAACAAAAGCTAACAGGCTGGAACGTCTGTATAGTGGCTGATGCTGATGAGTTTGTAGCTGAGATAAAAAGCGCTTCAAACAAGCAAATTTTGATGTTTAGCATCTTTTTGATCTCAGTCATCATCGCCATCATCGTGGTCGTTAGATACTTCTTAAGACCAGTTCTAACGATACAAAATGGGCTAATCGAGGTCTTTAAATTTATAAACAACAAAACTTCAAATGTCGAGCCTATCAAGCTAAAAAGCAGCGACGAGCTAGGCGTTATGGCTAGCATAATCAACGAAAATATCGAGAGCACAAAAGAGAATTTAAATAACGAGCGCGAATTTCTAGCCAAAACGCAAGAATTTGTAAGCAAGATAAAAGGTGGCGACTTTAGAGCGACGCTTGAAGCGACGACAAATAGCCAGGCTCTGCTAAAGCTAAAAGAGGCATTTGGCGATCTACGTGACTCACTAAAGACAAATATCGCTTCAAATGAGCACGATATCTTAAAAGCGCTAGAAATTTACTTTAAAAATGACTTTACCGCCAGGATAAACGACGAGGGCGTCATCGCAAAAGGCATCGACGCGCTTGGCGACAAGATCGCGCAGATGCTAAAAAATAATGAAGATGTCGCAAAACTGCTAGAAGATCGTGCAAAGGCGCTAAAAGGCTACATGCAAGAGCTTACCACTAAGGCAAACAAGAGTGCGACTTCGCTCTCTGAGGGTGCGGCCGCGGTTGAGCAGATGAGTGCATCTATGAGGCAGGTAAATGCAAGATCAGATGATGTCAAAAGGCAGTCTGAGGAGATAAAAAATATCATCACCATCATCCACGACATCGCTGACCAGACAAATTTACTAGCTCTTAACGCTGCCATTGAAGCAGCACGTGCGGGCGAGCATGGCAGGGGCTTTGCGGTGGTGGCTGATGAGGTTAGAAATTTAGCCGAGCGCACGCAAAAAAGCCTTGGCGAGATCGAAGCAAATGCAAATATCCTAACGCAAAACATCGACGACATGAGCGCAGCGATAAATGAGCAAACCATAGCGATCGCTCAGATAAACACGCTAGTTGCCGATATCGATAATCTAACAAAAGAAAATCTTGAAGTGGCAAACCAAACAAACAAGGCCACAAACGAGGTCGATGAGATAGCTGATCAGATCGTAAAAGAGGTCGCTAAAAACAAATTTTAGAGATTTTGGTCCTAGCAAACTAGCTAGGGCCTTTTGTTAAAACATTTTTGCAACATTTCTGATATAATCCCCGCATGAAGTACGCACATTTAGTTCAAATAGCAGATCATCTATCAAAATTTAAAAAGATAAGCCAAGCAAAGCGCCTCGGCGATATGGCTATTATGCTTGAATTTAGCGGTGAAAAAATCATCTTTGATCTAAATAAGTCAAACTCAGCGATCTATAAAGATGACGAGCTAAAAGAGGCGAAAATTTATCAAGCACCCTTTGACAACGTCCTAAAAAAGCGCTTTAACGCCTCGCACATAAAAAGCGTCGAGTGCCTAAAAGACAATAGAATTTTAAAATTTACCTGCACACAAAGTGGCTCATATAAAAGCGAAAATTTCATCCTCTATCTTGAATTTACAGGCCGCTTTACAAATGCCGTGATAACTGATGAAAACAACGTCATCATCGAGGCACTAAGACATATCGATAATAGCTACAGAAAGATAGAAACTGGCGAGATTTTAAAAGAGCTACCAGCCATCGCTATAAAAGAAAAGCCGTGCGAGCCTATAACGGACTTTGAGGCATTTTTTAGAAACGAAGCAGCTAGGATAAACGAGGCTAGGATAGCTAGCTTAAAAGAGGCAAAGCTTGCTAGCGTGCAAAAAAAGATAGATGGCATGAGGGAAATTTTAAACTCGCTTGAAGATAAGGATGAGCTTATGAAAAAGAGCGAAGAGTTTGCAAACTACGGCACGCTTTTGCTTGCAAATTTGGCAAATTTTAAGGGCTATGAGAGAGAAATTTGTCTTAATGATTTTGATGGCAACGAGATAAAACTAACTCTTAGCGACACGCCAAAAAATAGCGCAAATGAATTTTATGCAAGATCAAAGAAATTTCGTGCAAAAGCCCTTGGCGTGGAGATAGAAAAGAGAAATTTAAGCGAAAAGATCGAGTTTTTAGAAGGGCTAAAGTCGCTTTTAAAAGAGGCAAATAATGCTTACGAGCTTGAAATTTTAAGCCCAAAAAACAAGGCAAAACAAAGAGAGAGGCAGATAAAAGATGTGAGCGAAAATGCTGAAATTTTCTACGTTAGAGAGTTTAAAATTTTAGTTGGCAGAAATGAAAAAGGCAATATAAATTTACTCGATCTTGCCAAAAAAGATGACATCTGGCTTCATCTAAAAGACGCCCCAAGCGCTCACGTCATCATAAAAACAAACAAGAGCAAAGTGCCAGAAGACGTGCTAGAAATGGCTGCTAAATTTTGCGTGGAATTTAGCGTAAAAGGGGCTGGCAGATACGAGGTGGATTACACTAAACGTGAAAATTTAAGGCGTGAAAATGGCGCAAATGTCACTTACACAAACTACAAAACGATCATCATAAATAAAGGCTAAAAATGGCGGTAACACCTTTAGGAAACAGCAACTTCATCAACCAAAACGCCCCAGTCGTATCGCAGGTGCATGCAAACCAGCAAGCACGCTTTGACATGCAAGCGCTAATGGCATCTGAGCTAGCTACCCAGCAAAATGAGGAGATCAAAGAGGTGCGTCCGATGGAGGAGTCATATAAAATAGACCCCGAAAAAGAGCACGAGCGCCAGAAAAACGAGCAAGAGGCTGGCGAATTTGAACATGAAGAGCAAAGCGCAAAAGCCAAATATGAAGAGAATTTAAAAGACGAGCTTGATAGCGAAGAAGAGAGCGAAGAACCGCACGTTTTGGATATAAAAATTTAAATTTTAAATTTAAAGATGGTTGTTTAAATCACACCATTATTTTTAAAATTTACTAGCTAGCTACGCCTAAAATCAAAAAACGGATAATTTAAAAAGTAGAAATTTAAAAGAAGCAAAAGTGGCGAGAGGATGAGAGAATCGAACTCCCCACCAGACGGTCAACCGCCCAGTCATCGGGTTTGAAGCCCGTGAGCATCACCAGATTACTTTATCCTCCGTGTGCGTTATTTTAGCAGATTTAGATAAATTTTAGCCCATTTTCTATAAACTTTTTGAAATTACAAAAGGATTTATGATTTCTAAATTTAGCGTTTTTGCATTTTTGGTCTTATTTTTTTGCTCTTGCTCCTCAGTCCTCACCCCAGCAACAGCGCCACTAAATGTATATGACGCATACTCCATTTCTCGCGATAAACGCGGCATCTACTCGATCTCTCGTGATAAATTTATCCAAAGCAAGCTACAAAGCAAAATTTTATTTTCAAAAGGTCTTAGCAACATCGACATCGAGATAGAGGTCTTTTATGGCGACGCCTATCTCATAGGGCTTGTTGATAGCAAAGAGCTTGAAGGTAAGCTAGTTGAGCTTGCCAAAAGCACAGACGGAGTGCGCAAAATTTACACCTATCTTAGGGTGAAAAAGAGTGATTATTCGTGCGATAGCCTAAGCATACTTGCAAATTTAAAGCAAAATCTCTTTAAAGATAGTGTCGTTGAGGGCACAAATGTGCGTGTTAGTATCGTTGGTTGTGACGTTGTTTTTAGCGGTGTGGTAGATAGCATCGAGCAAGAAAAGCACGCCATTTGGTACGCTAAGCACATTGATGGCGTGGCTGATGTCTATTCGTTTATCAAAGTTATCAAATAAATTTATACCTCGCGCTTTTTCACAAAACTAGCTATCAGACTTGGCAAGATGATGAGCGCACCAAGCAGCATAAATACCATAACAAGATCAGTTAGCAAGCCAAAATAAATTGTCGGTATAAAGTTGCTAGTTATCATGACGCTAAAGCCAAGGAAAATGGTAAATGAGGTGTAATACATCGCGTATCCTATGCTCGCGTGTGCAGCCTTGACGCTCTCAAAAACATCTTTTGTAAGCAGCTCCTCTTTGAAGCGGTGGATGTAGTGGATGATATCATCAACGCCGATGCCTATACTAATGGCAGCAATCGTAATGCTCATCACGTCAAGCGGTATGCCAAAAAATCCCATCACACCAAAAAGGGTGCAAAGCGGGATCAAATTTGAAACAATGGCGATGGTCGCTAGCTTGATACTTCTAAAAACAAAGCAAAATATAACAAAAAGTATCGCAACTGTTAGTCCAAATGTATCAACCTGCGAGCTAAGTAAATTTTGAAGCATGTTGTTATAAAGCACCATCATGCCGACAACTTCGATGCTTACGTTATCGTTTTTAGTAAGCTCTAAAAGCCCTTCTCTAAGCTCTTTTAGAAATAAATTTCGTCTAAGCTTTGGATCACTATCAACGATCCTTAGGCTAAATCTAAGCTCGTCATTTTCGACGCTCACATAAGGACTTAGCAAGATCTTTTTATACTCAAGTGGTAGCTTCTCATACATCGCAGCTAGTAAAAAATCATCACTAACGCCGTTATTTAGCTCTTTTATCGCCTTTATGAGCGTTGCAAGAGAGCTTACGTTGCCTACAAAATTTTGCTCCTTTAGATAGTCGTGAACTTTTTCTGCGATCCTTGTATGGTAGCGGTTAAACCAGTATTTTGCGCTCTTTGCGTCGTTTTCAAACTCACTTTCAAAGTCATCTTTCTCATC
Organism: Campylobacter concisus; assembly: GCA_963549665.1. Lineage (GTDB taxonomy): Bacteria > Campylobacterota > Campylobacteria > Campylobacterales > Campylobacteraceae > Campylobacter_A > Campylobacter_A concisus_BN. Next base: position 41,766 of record CAUUZE010000004.1, read on the forward strand.
AGTTTTTTCTTGTTTTGGCTCGCTATCTTTAAATTTAACTATCACATCAACTGGTATCGTGCCGCCAAGCTTTGTATCGATGACCTGCATGCCTTGGCGGATCTGCGTGCTTTCTTTAAAGTAGCCAATGAAGCTGTTTTCGACCTTTATCTTACTGATGCCATAAACGCCAAAGCAGACAACAAGCACGCAAACTGCGTAGATGATCTTTCTTGAGTTTAGGGCTAAATTTGCGCAGTATTTTGTAAATTTAAAGCTATTTTCAAATGTCCTAACAGGGGCAAGCTTCTTTAAATTTACATTTATCGCGCCAAATAGCAAAAAGGCAAGCACAAGTGAAACGCTAATACCAGCACTCATCATAATGCCAAGCATGATAACTGGCTTTATATCGGCACTCATTAGTGAGCTAAAGCCAATAACTGTCGTAAATATCGCCCAAAAAGATGGAGAAAATTTGTCACGAAGTGTCAGATAAATTAGCTGATTTTGGCTGTATTTTGGATGTCTTGCGTAAAATTCTCTGTAGCTAACGACTAGGTGGATGACAGTTGAGATGGTGATGATGAGCTGAAGTGCGATGTAATTTGAGCTAATGACCGTTACTTCCCAGCCAAACATACCAAAAATTCCAGTCGTAAAAATGGCACTTACCGCGCAGATAAACATCGGCAAGACGATCCATCTAACCTGCCTGAAAAATAGCCACAAACTAAAGCTAAGAAGCGCTAAAACGCTTAGCCCATAAACCAAAAGATCGCTCTTTATAAAGCCTATCATATCATCAGCGATCATGTTTGCGCCGCCCAAAAAGAGCTCATCGTTTGCGTTAAATTTAGCGATGGCTGCCTTTATGGCTTCAAGGTTTTTGTGATCGCTCTTTCTAAGCTCATCACGGTAGGCTTTAAACTCCGCTAAAAGCGCTTTAAATTTAAGCTTTTCAGCCTGCGTGATAGTGCCGTTTGACTCTTTTTGACTAAGTAAATTTCGCTCATTTAAAAGCTCGTTAAATTTATCATCTTGCTTTAAATTTAGCGCGATCGCTGTGGTTTTTAGATCTTTGCTTATCAAATTTCCGCTATAAATGGGACTTTTTGCAAACTCAAGCTTTGCTTTTGAGATATTTATATCTTTATCGCTTAGCGTTGGCGTGTGATCTAAGATGCCTGTAACGCCACCTTTTACGCTATTTAGAAGTGGGACGTTTAAGATAGAGATGACGCTACTAACCATATCGTTTTTGGCTAGCTCGCCACTCAAATTTTTAATAAGCTCTAAATTTTTAGGTGAAAAAAGATCATCTTTTGGGGTGAAAGCGACCACCAAAAGCCCTGGCGAGTCGTAGCGCTTTGCGATCTGCCTATAGGCTTTTAGATCTGGGTCATGCTCAAGCAGCAAGGTCTCAGCCGAAGCGTCGATGCTTAGTCTTGTGCTAAGGTAGCCAAAAACTACGCTTAGAACTAGCACAAGCGAGATAACAAGCTTGTTTTTGGCAATGATAAATTTAAAAATTTGTCGCATTAAGGATTAGTTTTGTTTTGATCAGGCAAAACCGCTTCATTTAGTTTTTGTAAAAGCGTATTAAAATCAGCATTGTTTAGCACGTCGCCAAACTGGCTTCTATAAGTTTGAATGATGCTCACACCAACGATATCAAGGTCGTAAATGAGCCAGCCACGCTCTTTTGCATCGTAAAATTTATAGACAAATTCATAGTTTTTACCGTCATTTAGAAGCTCTGATGTGAGCCAATATCTATTTTTTTGAGGCTCACTCTCTCCGGTGATGTGGATCTGTTGGTCTTTATAGCCTAAAAGTTTGTCTATGTATGAGCTTTTTAGCTTTTGCTCAAAAGCAGCGTCAAATTTAGCTTGCTCGTCAGCACTTAGGCTGTTGTAGCGCTTGCCAAGACTGATCTTTGCCATTTGCTTGTAGTCAAATAGTGGATCAAGCAGAGCAAAAATCTCTTTTGTCTTTGCATTGTTGTCTAAATTTGTATTTTTTAAAATTTCAATCACCTTTGTTGTCTTTGCCTCTATATCAGGCTTTATCTGCTCTTTTGAGAGGGCAAAAAGGCTAGTTGCTAAAAGTAAAATCGCCGCTATAATTTTAAAAATTTTCATACTTACTCCTTGATAAGTTTATCGCGTCTTTGCTCGTAAGCATCGCGTAAAAATGGATATAGATCGATCGCGTCTTTTCTTAGTTTTTCATAAGCAGTTGGATCTTGTGAAAAGCTGTTAAACGCCCTATATGACTTGATGCCAGCCGATAAAAGCATAGGATCAACGTAGCTGATAGGATCAGCAAAATAGTCTCCAACTAGGCCTCCAGTATCTCTTAAATTTGATGGTCCAAGCAAAGGCCAAACGATGTGAAAGCCGCTTCCTAGCCCCCAGTAACCAAGGGTTTGTCCAAAGTCCTCGTTGTGAGCCTTTAGATCATAGTATTTTGCCCCGTCTGTTAGCCCTCCAAAGCCAATTATCGTGTTTGCCAAAAAGCGCAATGTCTCCTCGCCAGCGTTTTGAAATTTAAACTGAAGCAAGTTATTTACAAAACGCACTGGAAAAAGGAGGTTGTCAAAGAAATTTGCAACCATCGTCCTAGCTGTGGCTGGCACGACATAAGCGTAGCCTTTTGCCACTGGAGTTAGCATATTTATGTAGATAAAGTCATTTACATTTGTCATCACTCTGTTATAGCCACTAAGCGGGTCAAAAACATCTTTTTTTGCTTCAAACTCAACGTCAAAATCATCTTTTTCACTGTTTGCGTTCAGATCAGCGCTGGCACAGGCTAAAAGCAGGCTACAAAAGATAGCAAGCAAAAATTTCATCATAAAACCTTAAAATTTATTTATAAAAAACAGCTTGATTTTATCCTCTTGAAACTTTACAAGAAATTAAAGAAAATTTGTAATTTTAAGCTTGTGAATTAATATAATTAGATATACTTTGCAAATTATTATTATATATTTAGAGGTTAAAATTTTGAAAGCAGATATAAATTTAGAGCTATTTCTAGGCGAAGATACGCAGGTTTTAGCAAAGCATATAGCCCTACTTAAGGCGATAAAAGAGACAAAAAGTATCACAAAAGCAGCTGAGGTTGTCGGCATATCATACAAAAACGCTTGGGACTGCTTAGATACGATAAATAACAAAAGCAGCAAGCCTCTCATCATAAGGGCTGATGGCAACAAGAAAAATAGCGGCTCAGAGCTTAGCCCGTATGCCAAAAAACTGATAAAAATTTACGACGCTATCCTCGAGACACAAAAGGATTTTTTGCAAAAAATTTGCCAAAAGGTTGATTTTGAAGATGTTGATATTATAAACCTTCAAAGGATGAGTATGAATTTAAGTGCGAGAAATCAGCTCTCATGCGAGATCGTTAGCATAAACAGAGGCGCTGTAAATTCTGAGATCACCGCAAAGCTAAGTAATGGCAACACGCTTGAAGCGACCATAACAGTTGAGAGCGAGAAAAATTTAGGCCTAAAAGTGGGTCAAAAGGTAGTTTTCATCTTTAAAGCGCCCTCTGTCATCCTTGCAAAAGACCTTGATATAAAAATAAGCACTAAAAATCAGCTAAAAGGTGAGGTCATCGAGGCAAAAATAGGCGCTGTAAATGCTGAAGTCACGCTAAAACTAAGTGATGAGCAGACCCTAACTGCTATAATCACAAAAGATAGCGCGATGGATATGCAAATAGGCGTTGGTGACACGCTTTTAGCAATAGTAAAATCATCTCAAATCATAATAGGAGTATAAATGAAAAAGGTTTTTAAATTTCTATGTGTGGCAGCTCTGCTTGCCATAAACGCACTTGGCGCAGAGGTAAATGTCTATGCCGCAGCAAACACGACCTATGCGTTTCCTGAGCTCATAAAAGAGTTTAACAAGCTTCATCCAGACGCTAAGATCAACCTAACTCTTGGCGCAAGCGGTGGCCTTGTTACCCAGATACAAAACTCTGCTCCAGCTGATATCTTCATGGCTGCTGATATGGGCTTTGCGCAAAAGGCCTACGACACAGGCTTTGCAGTGGCTGCTCCAAAAGTTTATGCACAAGGCGCTGTAGCGATCTTTTCTATAAGAAATGTGGATTTTAAAAAGGGCATCGAAGTGGTTCGTGGCTTAAAAGCGATCTCAATAGCAAATCCAGAGACTGCACCTTACGGCAAGGCTAGTATCGAGGCTCTTAAAAATGCAAAACTTTATGACGAAGTAGAGAAAAACATCGTCTATGCTCAAAAAATTTCTGAGACACTTTCTCAGGCACTAAGTGCTTCAGATGTTGGTTTTATCGCTGCTAGCGCGCTTTTTAGCGAGAAAATGGCAAAATACAAAGAGGGCACTAACTACATCTTCGTTCCTCAAGAGCTCTACACTCCGATCGATCAAGGCATCGTGCTCTTAAAACATGCTGATAATAACGCTGATGCAAAGGCATTTTATGAGTTTATCTTGGGCGAAAAGGCAAGAGAAATTTTCAAGAAATTTGGCTACAACGTCCCAGCTAAATGATAAAAGCAAAGATCGTTCAAATTTCATCCAAAGATGGCGTCAGCTTTTTTGAGCTTGAGTGCCTAAATTTAGGGATAAATTTATATATGCTAGCCTTAAATGAGGCTAGCAAATTTGCTCTAAATGATGAGGTGAGCTTAAATTTCAAAAGCTCAGATGTCATCTTATCAAAGCTTAGACTTGAGGCTAGTTCACTTGAAAATGAGCTAAAATGCGAGGTCGCTGGCATAACTCGTGGCGAAATTTTAAGTATAGTTAGCCTAAAGTGTGAGCAGCTTTGCTTTGAGGCTATCATCTCAGATCACGCTCTAAAAGGGCTAAATTTAGCGGTAGGCGAGCAGGTATTTGCCTATGTTAAATCAACAAGTATCCACGTAAGTGCTTAAAAATGATAGAAATTTCTTGCAAAAAAGAGCTAAATGGCGGTGGCGGTAAATTTATGCTTGAGGCTGAGCTTGCCTTTGAAAGTGGCGAGTTTGTCGCACTTTATGGAGCAAGTGGCGGAGGCAAGACTACGATTTTAAGACTTATCGCTGGCTTTGAAACCCCGCAAAGTGGCGTGATAAAGGTTGGAGATAAGATATTTTTTGACGAAAAAACAAATTTAGCCCCGCAAAAGCGAAATATCGGCTTTTTGTTTCAAGACTACGCCCTTTTTGAAAATATGAATGTCTTTAAAAATTTGCTTTTTGCAAATAATGATGAAAATTTAGCAAACAAACTACTTGAAATTTGCGAGCTAAAGAGCCTAAAAAACGCAAAAATTAGCACCCTCTCAGGTGGTCAAAAGCAGCGCGTGGCACTCGCTCGTGCGGTGATGAGAAAGCCAGAAATTTTACTGCTAGATGAGCCACTAAGCGCCCTAGATAACGCCATGCGCGAGAAGTTGCAGGATTATTTGCTAGCGCTTCACGATGAGTTTAAGATGAGCGTTATTTTAGTAAGTCACGACATAGCTGAAATTTACAAGCTTTGTAGCAAGGTTTTTGTCCTTGAAAATGGCAAAATTTCAAGGTCCGGCAGTGCGAGCGAGATATTTTTAAAAAGTGCTGGATCACAGAAATTTGCATTTAACGCTAAAATTTTAGAGATCAAAAAGCGTGACGCCATTTTTGTAGCAAGCGTGATAATAAACCGCCAAATTTGTGAAGTCGTGCTAAGTGGCGCAGAAGCTAGTGGGCTAAGAGCTGGCGACACGGCCATAGTTAGCACAAAAGCTTTTGGTGTAAATTTGGTAAAAGCATGATGAGCGAGCTAGCAAATATTGATTACGAGCCGTTTTGGCTCTCACTAAAACTCTCTTTTATCACGACATTTATCCTATTTTTCTTCTGCGTAGGGCTTGCTTACTTTATGTCGCAAAAGAAATTTTTTGGCAAGGCATTTTTAGAGTCCATCATCTCGCTGCCTTTGGTGCTGCCGCCAAGCGTTCTTGGCTTTTATCTGCTTATTTTTCTCTCGCCATACTCGGCCTTTGGTAAATTTATTGAAGAGCTCTTTGGCGTGAGACTGGTTTTTAACTTCACAGGCCTTGTTGTGGCAAGCTGCATCTACTCGCTGCCATTTATGTTTGGGCCCATTTACGCTGGACTAAATAGCCTAAAAAAGAGCCTTTTTGAGGCGAGCTACAGCCTTGGCAAAAGCAAGCTCACAACCATTTTTAGGGTCATCTTGCCAAGCATCAGATCAAATTTACTAACCGCGATCGTCGTTAGCTTCGCTCATACGATGGGCGAGTTTGGCGTGGTTTTGATGATAGGTGGCAGCGTGGCTGGCGAGAGCAAAGTCGCTAGTATCGCGATATTTGAGGCGGTTGAGATGCTTGACTATACCAAAGCTCACATCTATGCACTTTTGATGCTAATAATTAGCTTTTTCGTCCTTTTTATCGTCTATTTTTTAAATTCTAAAAAAGCTTAAAGATATATAATAGATAAAATTTTTAAAGGACAAAACATGATAAAAGTGCCTACAAGCATCTATCTAAGGACTTTAGACGGTAAAGAATTTGACTTTTCAGCCTTTGCAAGGACCCACGACTGCGTAGTTTTTATCTATCCAAAGATAGGCGAGGACTTTGAGCTTTTAAGCGAGCAGTTACAAAAGACTGCAGGCATGAAAGGCTGCACCAAGCAAGCGATAAACTACAAAAAACTTCTTAAAGAATTTAACGATCTTGGCTTTATGATAGTAGCTATTGGCTCCCAAGATATCGCAGCTCAGAAGAAATTTGAAGAAGAGACCGCAACTGGCGTGATGTTTTTAAACGATAGCGAGTTTATGCTAGAGCGCGCACTTGAGCTTCCGGTATTTGCAGCTTCAAATGGGCATAAATTCTACTTTCGTCAAACACTTATCATAAAAGGTGGCAATATAAGGCGCGCATATATCGTTGATGAACCTGAAAACGACGCTAAAAATATGCTGGAGAAGATAAAAAACGAAGACTACTAAGGATAGAAAATGGACAAAAATAGCAAGATCGAAAAGTCTTACGACGAGCTAACATATAAATCAGCAGCATTTGCGCAGTCATCGCCCTATAAACTAGAGGCTTGCGCCACACTTCTTGGCATCAATCCACCGCCTTGCAAAAACGCAAAAGTTTTGGAGATAGGGTGTAGTTTTGGTGGAAATTTGATCCCATTTGCCGTAAATAACGAGAACGCAAGAGTAGTTGGCATCGATCTTAGCGGCGAACAGATAAGGCGTGGCAAAGAGATCGTTAAAGAGATAGGACTACAAAATTTAGAGCTAATTCACGGCGATATCTGCGAGTTTAAAAGTGATGAGAAATTTGACTACATCGTCGCTCACGGCGTCTTTAGCTGGGTGCCTGACTTTGTGAAAGATGCTATTTTAAGGGTCGTAAGAGAAAATTTAAGCCAAAACGGCGTGGCGTTTATCTCTTATAACACATACCCAGGCTGGAAGATAAAAGATGTCGTGCGTGATCTTATGCTACTTGCTGCAAAAGATAAAGATAGCACTGAAGAGCGGCTAAAGGCTGCTAAAGAGGCGCTTTTGGTTTATAAGGAGGTCTTGCTAAAAAGAGATAATGAAGAATTTGAAAAATTTATGCCTATTAAGTCGCTTATCACTTGGATAGATGATATTCTTAGCAAAGATGATTTTTATGTAGTGCATGAGTTTTTGGAGGATATAAATGATCCATTTTACTTTAAAGATTTTTGCGAAAAAATAGATAAATTTGACTTAGCTTATCTTTGTGATATTGATATGAAAGATGTATTTGTGCCTGATTTTGGAAATGCTCTTGTGGATGACTTTAAAAATGTGCATTTTGCAGATCGTATACAAAGTGAGCAGTTTTTGGATATTTTAAATATGAAGCTTTTTAGGCAGAGCCTAATCGTTCATAAAAATGCTTTTGAGGTCATTAAGGCAAAACAGATAGGACCAAGTGATATAAATAAACTTCAAGTTGTGGCAAATTTTATAAAAAGAGACGACGGATGGTATGATAGATTTAATGTTATGCCACAAGATATATCTTGGCTTTGTGAGGTTTTTAACAAGATGTTTCCAGCGAGCATAAACCTCTCTCAAATTTTAGAAATTTTACCAGAAGATAAGCTTACAGTTTATAGCGCTTTTGTAAGGCTTTTAACTAACTCAGCAAGCGCAATGATAGTAAAAGATGAGCTAAAAGATATAGAGTATAGGCCAGGGTATTCAAGGCTAAACCCAAATTTGATAAATTATGTTAAGTATTTTTTAAAAAATAAAGAAGAGACAAATATTGGTTTTGCAAATAGATTTTGTGTATCTGAAAGATTAAATTTGGTTGATTACTATATATTTTTACTATTAGATGGTAAAAATAATTTAGAAGACATTGCGTCTAAGGCTTTAAAATTTATAAAAGAAAATGACGTAAAAATATTTGAAGCAAGCGGCGAAGAGATAAAGAGAAGCAAGGTTGTATCAAATATATTTAGCTATGTGGCAGGTACTATAAGAATAGCTAGCATGCTCTATTTGCTTGAGGAAATTTAAAATGAAAAAAATTCTTGCT
>CAUUZE010000005.1:0-46782 GCA_963549665.1 Campylobacter concisus
GAAAGTTTAGTCGCACAAATGATACTATATTAAATTTAAATCAAACAGCAAAAAGTGGGGTGTGACAAATAGGCTGTGTAAAAGTGAAATTTGGCAAGGCTTTCACCTTGCCAAGAAAATTTAGTAAGCCCTTTTATAGGCGTTTTCTATTTTGTCATTTTCGCCAAATTCTTTCATGGCGCTAAAAGCAAAATATGGGTTGCGTAGTAGCTCTCTGCCAAGCGCCACGCCGTCGCAAACATCGCCAAGTAGCAGTGCCTCGCACTCACTTGCCTTTGTGATAAGGCCCACTGCAAAGACTGGGATATTAACTGCACTTTTAACCGCTTTTGCGTAGCCAGCCTGATAAAGAGGCGTAAATTTAGGCGCATTATCAACTTTTGCATAGACTCCGCCAGCTGAGACGTGGATGAAGTCAGCTCCATTTTTCTCTAGCTCACGCGCTAGCTTTACGCTATCTTCTACGTCCCAGTCGCCCTTAAGCCAGCTACTTGCACTTATCCTCACGCCAACTGCGATATTAGCGCCAGCCTTGATCTCTCTTAAAATTTCAAGCAGCAGCCTTATGCGGTTTTCAAATGTGCCGCCGTATTCGTCACTTCGCTTGTTTGTACCAGCGCATAAAAATTGATTTATCAAATATCCATGTGCCGCGTGTATCTCAACAGCCTCGTATCCTGCGCTCTTTGCCCTAATGGCCGCCTCCACAAAGCTTTGCTTGACGCTTGCGATATCCTCTGCGCTCATCTCTTTTGGCGTGGCGTACTCCTCGCTAAATTTGATAGCACTTGGAGCGATGATGCCCTCACAAGTACCTTTTCTGCCAGCGTGAGCAAGCTGAATGGCCATTTTGGCGCCGTATTTACTGCAGCCTTTTACCAGCTCCGCGTGAGCCTCGATCTGCTCGTCACTCCAAAGCCCAAGGTCTTTTTTGGTGATCCTGCCACGCGCCTCCACAGCCGTCGCCTCAACGATGATCATACCAACACCGCCGATCGCCCTTGTAGCGTAGTGGAGCTTATGAAAGCACCTTGGACGGCCATCCTCTTTCTTGACCTCGTACATGCACATCGGAGCCATGATAATGCGGTTTTTGATCTCGATGCTACCTATTTTAAGCGGCGTAAAAAGCTTGTTTTGCATGAAATTTCCTTTAAATTTTTTGATTATTTTAGGATATTTGTTTAAATTCTTGGATATGTAGGAATTTACTTCTTGCGACTACAAAAGTGTTTAGTAAATTTTAAAAATTGCAAATTTGTTTTGTCAAATTAAATGAGTGTCAAGTAAATTTTAAAATTTCATGAACGAGTAATTTCGGCTCTAAAATTTGAGCTAAGCTGCAAGCGAAGCCAAATTTTAGTAGTCAATTCTTGCGAGCGAATGGAATTTTAAAATTTGTAAAATAGTAAATTTCTATTTTTGAAATCCAGATTTTAAATTCATAAACTCTTTATCCAAAAGGGAGACAAGGGGACTCAAGTTACGAGGCCATCCCCTTATCTCCCTTCAGATCCCTCAATCCCCTCGCACGTTCAAAGGGCATGCAATTGTGCTTTGCACTGCATGCAGTTAAAAACTACGGCAAATTTTATTTATCACGCTAGATAAGCATCAAGCAAATTTTAAAATTTCATAAGCAAGCAATTTTGGCTCTAAAATTTTAGCTAAGCAATAAGTGAAGTCAAATTTTAGTAGTCAATTCTTAGGGGTGAATGAAGTTTTAAAATTTGAAAAACGCAGTAAATTTAGGTTTTGATTTAAATAGTAGATAAATTTAAATTAGCCAGCTGCAAATTCAGCAGCTGGCCAAAAATTTTAGTTTTTATGGATGCGTAGGTAGCTATTTAGTGCGCCGACATAGGCCTTAGCACTTGCCATCATCGTATCGATATCAAGCCCGTGACCCATTACGGCTGTCTTACCCTCAAACTCGACTTTTACATCGACCTTTGCAAGTGCATCTTTGCCCTGAGAAACAGCTGTGACCTTGTAGTCTTTTAGCGTGCCATTAATGCCGCTGATGCGATCAACTACCTTAAATATCGCATCTGCTGTGCCATTGCCAAGGGCTGAGTCGCTAACAATCTCGTCGTTGTGCCTGATACTCATAGAGGCACTTGCTAAGCTGCCACCGCTACTTTGAAGCAAGTCTGTGATCTCGTAAGCTTGCGGGATCTTGGTGATCTCCTCTGCAACAAGCGCTCTGATATCATCGTCAAATATCTCTTTTTTCTTATCTGCCAAGTCTTTAAATTTCTCAAACGCCTTATTAAGCGCATCGCTATCAAGGTCAAATCCAAGGCTAGCAAGCTTATCTTTAAACGCATGGCGGCCGCTGTGCTTGCCAAGAACGAGCGAGTTTTTCTCCAAGCCGATGCTCTCAGCGCTGATGATCTCGTAGGTCTCTTTGTGTTTTAGCACGCCGTCTTGGTGGATGCCACTCTCGTGCGCAAAGGCGTTTTTACCAACGATTGCTTTGTTTGGCTGTGGCTCGATGCCTGTGATGCTAGCGATCAGTCTTGAAGTCGGATAAATTTCTTTTGAGATGATGCCTGTGTAAAGCGGCGCAAAGACGTCCTGACGAGTTTTTATGGCCATCACGATCTCTTCAAGTGCAGCGTTTCCAGCGCGCTCGCCGATACCATTTATCGTGCCTTCAACCTGCCTTGCACCAGCTTTTATAGCAGCTAGTGAATTTGCCGTAGCCATGCCGAGATCGTTGTGGTTATGTACCGAAACTACCGCTCTATCGCCTATAAATTTTACTATTTCGCTGATGCGAGCTGTGATCTCCTCTGGATACAAGTAGCCAACCGTATCAGGTATGTTTATGGTTTTTGCCCCTGCGTTTATCGCTGCTTCGCAAATTTCTTTTAAAAAACTCATCTCGCTTCTGCACGCATCCTCGCAGCTAAACTCCACATCATCGCAAAACGTTTTTGAGTATTGTACCGCCTCGACTGCACACCTGATCACCTCATCTGGACTCATTTTTAGCTTATATTGCATGTGGATCGGACTTGTTGCTATGAAGGTGTGAATTCTTTTGTTTTTTGCTGGAGCTAGTGCCTCGCCAGCTGCCTTGATGTCACGCTCAACCGCACGTGCAAGCGAGCAGACAGTGATATTTGAAGCTTGCTTTGCGATCTGATTTACCGCGTCAAAGTCCCCTGGGCTAGCCGCTGCAAATCCAGCCTCCATCACATCCACACCAAGCCTTTCAAGCTGAAGTGCGATCTGAAGCTTTTCAGCTGTGTTCATAGAAGCTCCTGGGCTTTGCTCGCCATCTCTTAAAGTCGTATCAAAGATTATAATTTTATTTTTATCCATTTTTTGTCCTTTTATGATTTTTTATATTTAAATTTAATGAGTTAAGTAAAGAAGAATTTGCTACCTAAGTAGCAGCAGTAGAGAGTTTTTGATTTCGATTTTTGGTAAAAATTTACGCGATTTTATTATGCCATTTTCGCTCATTCGCTCTCCTTTTTTTTGTGATTTTTGCTAAACATTATCGCCGCTCTAATAATACCATAAAGCATATAAACGCTCATAAAAAAGGTCGCACTCTCGTAAGGATATAGATAAAGCATAGAAAATACAACTACAAGTGCCACTAAAATTCGCATAACATGAGTTTGTTTTAAATTCATCTTTTTAAAGCTTGGGTAGCGGATGTTGCTAACCATCAAGATAGCTAAAACCGCTTCAAGTAGTATCAAGCACCACTCAAAACCATATAAAAATTCATGCTTTAGATAAACACCAACCCAAAGTACTCCGATGATGGCTGCTGATGGTATAGGAAGTCCGATGAAAACATTTGGCTCGTATGTGCCGGTGGTGACGTTAAAACGAGCAAGTCTAATAGCTCCAAAGACTACAAACATAGCTGCTATAAGTGCGCCAAATCTGCCAAATTTTGCACCAACTGTTAGATAAAACAAGATCGCTGGAGCCACGCCAAATGCTACAAGATCCGCAAGGCTATCAAACTCTACTCCGAATTTGCTTGTAGTCTTTGTAAGTCTTGCCACGCGTCCATCAAGTCCGTCTAAAATCAGTGAAAGAATGATGTAAATAATAGCTTTAAAATAGTTTCCCTGAATAGATGAAATAATGCTTATAACGCCCAAAAAAGCGCTTGCAGCTGTAAATAAATTTGGCAAGATATACATTAACTGCATTTTTTGTATGCTATTCATTTTATTTTTCCTCTTCAAAGTATCCAAGAAGTGAAGCAGCTTTAACGCTCTCGCCAACGCTTACGCAAATTTTAGTATCTCTTGGCAAGTATAAAATCACTTCGCCGCTTCCTAAAAAGCCAAATTTTCTAGAGGCTTTTAGACTGGTAATGTTATAAATTTCTAAACTTCTACTGAAAACTCCAGCTATGATCTTCATAGCAAATTTAATATTTCCTTTTTCAAAACGAATTATCGCTCTTTCATTTAGCATCTCTGAAATTTTCATCGCCTGGCATAAAAAAAGTCCATGCCTTTTTTTAACTTCAGTGACGTTAGCATCGCTTATAGCCCTTAGCGTACCTACTCCAAAAAATGGCTTTGAGATAACTATCTTAGCCACATCTTTATCATCAAAATTTGAAACGCTGATCTCTTTTATCTTACCATCTATTGGCGAAAGTAAGGCTAGTTTATCATCAGTAAAAGGCTCTCTTTCAGGGTCTCTAAAAAAATATAGAGTTAAAAGAAGCAGTGCTAGAAAAAATAGTGGTGCAATACCAAACAATGCAGATATAGCAAATAAAATCAAAAAGAATAATATAAATTTATACCCTGCTTTTGCGATGTAGCCACTCATTTTTATTCCTCTTTTTTGCCTTTTTCCTCTTCTTCAAGCTCTACAAGCCTGCTTTCAAGACCATTTTCTTCTTCGTAGTTTTTGATGATCTCTCTAACTCTTTTTCCCTCGATAGTCTCTTCTTCATAAAGCGCTGAGACCATGTTTTCAATGGCGCCTTTATAAATTTCAAGAAGACCAAGCACAGCTGTATATCTCTCATGAAGAAGTGTTTTTACAAACTCATCGACTTTTTCAGCCATTTTGTCACTATAGTCTTTTATGCTTTGTCCACCGTTTAAAAATGTTGCGCGTTGCTTTTCAAGTACCATAAGACCGGCAACATCGCTCATACCATACATACTAACCATAGCTTTTATGATATCAGTCGCGCGCTCTAGGTCGTTGCTAGCTCCAGTTGATATCTCTTTTATAAATACCTCTTCAGCAGCCCTACCAGCCAAAAGCACATCCACTTCTGCGAGCAACTCATGTTTTTGCATCATAAATTTATTCTCTTCAGGTGTATTTAGCGTATAGCCAAGCGCTGCAAGACCGCGTGGCACGACTGAGACTTTTGTCACTCTTTTTGCACCTTTTGTTAGCTCAGCTATCAAGGCATGGCCACTTTCATGGTAAGTGACTATCTTTTTCTCTTTTGGATTTACGCGGCGTGATTTTTTCTCAAGGCCAGCTATCGATCTCTCGACAGCCTCCACTAGATCAGCCTGCTCAACAAAAGTCTTTGACTTACGTCCTGCAAGAAGAGCTGCCTCATTTATGATATTTTCAAGATCAGCACCTGCTAAACCAGTAGTAAGCCTTGCGATATCCTCGATATTCACATCTTTGCCGATTTTCACATCTTTCATATGGACTTTTAAGATGTCACAACGTCCTTTAAAATCAGGCTTATCAACAAGCACTTGCCTGTCAAATCTACCAGGTCTTAAAAGTGCAGCATCTAAAACTTCAGGTCTATTTGTAGCTGCTATAACGATGACTGGCGACTTATCTGCATCAAATCCGTCCATCTCAGAAAGAAGCTGATTTAGCGTCTGCTCTCTCTCGTCATTGCCACCCATAGGACCAGAATTTCTGCTCTTACCGATCGCATCGATCTCATCTATAAAAACAATCGCTGGAGCCTCTTTTTTAGCGTTTTCAAAAAGGTCTCTAACCCTACTTGCGCCAACGCCAACAAACATCTCTATAAAGCTTGATGCCGACATAGAGAAAAATGGCACGCTAGCCTCGCCCGCAACTGCTCTTGCAAGAAGCGTTTTACCAGTGCCTGGAGGGCCAACTAGCAAAATACCTTTTGGAATTTTAGCTCCAAGTCTTAGATATTTATCTGGGCTCTTTAGATAATCAACTATCTCTTGAACCTCTTCTTTTGCCTCTTCTACGCCTGCAACATCGTCAAATTTAACTTTTGGCTTTTCAGAATTTATAAGCTTTTTCGCACTTCCTATGCCAAGTATGCCACCGCCGATATTTTTTTGCATACGACTAGCAATAAACATCCAAATAGCAAAAAATATAAACACCGGTATGATCCATGAAAATATAAGATCTCCAAACCAGTTATTTTCGCTATAAACGCTGTAAGTTATGCCGTTTTGCTCAAGTATGCCAATGAGTGTTGGATCATTTATGCGCTTTGCGAGGTAGATGGTTTTGTCATTACCAACGCCTTTTATCGTAGTTTCAGATATCGCAACCTCATTTAGTTGCTTATTTTTTAGCATATCCTTAAATTCAGAATAAGCTATCATCTTGCTTTGAGCGTTGCTACCAAGCCCAAAAGTACCGCCTAGTCCGTCGCCACTAAAGCTTCTAAAAGCTAGAACTATAACTATCGCAAAAATAGCAAAGATAAAGATAGGGTTTTTGTTAAAAAACCCGTTATTATCGCCATTATTTTGGTTATTATTTTGATTATTCATCCATTTCCTTATAAACAAAGCTAACCCAATCATTAGCCTGTTTTATCTCAAGTAGCTCCAAATCCTTAAACGTATCTTTAATCCTATCTTCGTATTTGTTCAAAATTCCTGACAATACTAAATAGCCGCCCTTTTTAAGCGATTTTTTCAAGTCATTTGAGAGCATAAAAATGACATCAGCAATGATATTTGCTACGACGATGTCATATTTTTGCTCTAAATTTGCAATAGATCCTGTCCAAATTTTATTAAATTTAACCTCATTTAGCTGGGCGTTACTTAGCGAACTTTGTGTGGCCTGCTCGTCTGTATCGCAGGCATCGACCTTGCAGCCAAGCTTTGCTAAAGCTATGCTTAATATCCCGCTTCCGCATCCCACATCTAAAGCGGTATCGCCACTTTTTGCATATTTTTGTAAAAGTTGCAAGCAAGAATTTGTGCTTTCATGGTGCCCTGAGCCAAAGGCTAGAGCTGGGTCGATTATGATATTTGTTACGCCTCTAAGTGGCTCTTCCCAGCTAGGTCTAATATAAATTTTATCAACCAAAATAGGCTTAACTGCCTTTTTATATTCACCTAGCCAGTCTTTATTTTCTTTTAAATTAAGAGAAATTTTTAAATCATTTGAAATTTTACGAACACTAGAGAGCCCTTTTGCATACTCTTCGACACCCCAAGCTATATCTTTTAGATCATACTCTTCCCTGATGATGATCTCATGGTCTAGCTCTTCTACACAGGTGACCCCAAAAGAAAAAACTAACTCTAAAATTTCATCATAAAAATTTGATGTTTTGATGCTTAATTCGTAAAATTTATCTTTCATTAACCAAGAACGTCTTCAAGCTTCTCTTTTAAAACTTGTGGCGTAAAAGGTTTAACGATGTAGTTATTAACACCTGCTTTTAAAGCTGTTATAACCTCGGCTTTTCCGCCCTCTGTTGTTACCATTATGATAGGCATATCAACATATTTTTGCTCAGCTCTTACCTTTTTAACAAGCTCAAGACCATTCATCTCAGGCATGTTCCAGTCAGTAATAAGAACCTCAATACCCTCGTTTTGTGTCAAGATATTCCAAGCTTCAAGCCCGTGCTCAGCCTCGAGAATTTCTTGATGTCCTAACCTTTGCAAAGTATTTTTTATGATCCTTCTCATTGTTGAGCTGTCATCTACAACCAAAATCTTCACATAATATCCTTTTAGTAAAAATTGCCCTATTCTAGCTAATTAAAATTTATAAAAGCTTTAACGCTAGCCAACTTGTTTGAAAGCATCTTTCAAATCAAGTCGTCCCTCATAGTAAGCTTTACCAACGATCACGCCAGCTATCTCTTTTGTCTCTTTAAGTGCCAAAATGTCGTTTATATCGCTCACACCACCACTTGCTATGGTCTCAAGCTTGCTGCTTCTAGCTATTTGTAAGCTAAAATCAACATTAACTCCGCCAAGCATTCCGTCTTTGTTAATATCGGTGCAAATCACAGCTTCTACACCCACATCTGCAAATTTTTTTGCAAGATCGACTGCTTTTATGTTTGAAACCTCGCCCCAGCCCTGCACTGCCACATAGCCATCTTTGGCATCTATACCAACTACGACCCTGTAAATTCCAGCCATTTTTGCTGTAAATTCTGGATCACGAAGCGCAACTGAGCCAAGGATCACCCTGCTAACTCCAAGGTCCAAATAGCGCTTTATTCGCTCTTCATCTCTTATGCCGCCGCCCACTTGCACCTTTAAATTTGTAGCTTTCACTATCTTTTCTATCGTGTTAAAATTTATGGCTTCTCCTGCAAACGCTCCGTCAAGATCGACCACATGCAGCCATTTTGCGCCGTAATCTTCAAACCTCTTAGCAAGCTCACTTGGCTCACTGCTATAAATTTTAGCGCTTTGCATGAGCCCTTTGCTAAGCCTAACTACTTGCCCCTCTTTTAGATCTATCGCTGGGAAAATTTCCATCACAACCTCGCAAAATTTTCTAAAATTTTAAGCCCAACCTCATGACTTTTTTCTGGATGAGGCTGAAAACCAAAGAGATTTTCATGCTGCACCGCACTTGTAAATTCATATCCATAAGTTGTCTTTGCAAGCGCAAATTTATCATCACAAACCACGTGGTAGCTATGCACAAAGTATAAATACTCAAGCTCTTTTAGTCCTAATCTTAAAGGGCTATTTTGTTTAAACTCGAGTGTGTTCCAGCCAACGTGTGGGATCTTTAGTGGTTTATCAAATTTAGCTTCATCAAATTTAACAACCTCTCCTGGAAAAAGAGAAAGCCCTTCATGCTCGCCAAATTCAAAGCTTTTTTCAAACAAAAGCTGCATACCAAGGCAAATTCCTATAAAGGCCTTGCCATTTTTTACAGCCTCTTTTATCGCTTCATCCATGCCGTTAATCTTAAGCTTTTTCATCGCCTCACCAAATGCCCCAACACCTGGTAAAACGATGTGAGAGTGCTCTTTTAGGCTCCCAGGCTCACTTAGTAAAACACACTCATGGCCAAGAAATTTAAAAGCATTTATCACGCTTTTGATGTTTCCAGCACCATAATCAATAATAGCGATCATTTGTTCTCTTGTCTTTTTACGCTAAAGAGATAAAAGCTAAGTGCTGCCATAAGCATCGCCACACCGCCTATTAGATAGATAGCGTTTATGATATTTTCAGGTGCAGTGATAGCAAATTTAAAGACTAGCATAAGCGCCTCAATCGCAAGTGCGATGATGATAGAGCCGATAAATCTAACCATTGTCTTATAAATAACGCTATTTTCCTCGTGATTTTTGCCTAAAACCTCTTCTTCAAATATCGTCTTAACAAGGTCAAAAATGGCAAGAGCCAGCGTTAAAATGATGGTTGATTCAAAAATTTCTTCGACATTTATATGCTCGATGCTCTTTGAGATAAAGCTCTTTACGCCGTGCCAAAATAAAAATGCGCAGATCATAAAAAGCGATGCACAAAAGAGCGCATATACTGTCTTTAAAAATCTACCAAAATGCTCCTCGACAAAGCCGCTATCGACCATATTTAGGATATTTTCTAGGCTTATATCGATGCAAGCGATAAATTTAAGCTCATTTTTTTCATTATAGATAGGCACGCTTGCTGTGACACACAAACCTCCATTTAGACTTGATGGATATGGATCGCTTAAAACACACCTTTTCTCGCGCACAGCGGTGTAGTAGTAAGCTTTATTTGCGCGGTTTTCACCTTTTGGGATTTTATACTTTTCATTTAGGCTGATAGAGTCTTCGATTTGTATGCCATTTTCATCCAAAATGTATAGTGCATCAAAATTTTCTATCTCGTGGCTGATCTTATCAAAGCCAGCTTTTATGTTTTCTAAGCACACTCCAGGCAGTCTGTTTGGCAAATTTCTACTAAATAAATAGCAAATATACGCCCTTGCCTTATATCTCGTGTCACTAAATCTCTTAATATCTTTTATAACCAAAACTAGCCTTTTAAATTTAATGCATGATTAAACTCTGGCACGATCACCTTAAGAGCAGGCGCTACCTCGTCATCTTCAAGCTGTAAAAGCCCATTTATCTGTGAATTTAAAAGAGTTAGATCATAAGGCTGTGAGTGTGTCACGAATATCGACTCATACTTAGTTTGAACGTCATCTTTGTTGATAAGTAGCTCTTCATAAAGCTTCTCGCCAGGTCTAAGCCCCACAAATTCGATACCCAGATGCTCTTTGTTTGAAAGCAGAAGCATCTTTTTAGCAAGATCGACGATCTTAACTGGCTCGCCCATATCAAGTACAAAAAGCTCTCCGCCTTTTGCGATAGAGGCTGCTTGAAGAACTAGCTGACACGCTTCAGATGTAAGCATAAAGTACCTTGTGATCTCTGGGTGCGTGACGCTTAAAGGCTTATTTGCAGCGATCTGCGCTTTAAATTTAGGTATGACTGAGCCACTTGAGCCAAGGACGTTACCAAAGCGCACACAAACTATCTCGCAGACACCTGCTTCGTTTGAATTTAGTGCGTAAAGCTCGCAAACACGCTTAGTTGTGCCCATGATATTTGTTGGGCGCACAGCCTTGTCCGATGAGATCATGACAAATTTCTTAGCACCATATTTTTTAGAAAGATCGACTGCATTTTTTGTGCCAAGGATGTTGTTTTCAACTGCTGAGCGAGGGTTTAGCTCGCAAAGTGGCACGTGTTTGTAAGCTGCAGCGTGTATGACGATCTCAGGCCTAAATTCTTCAAAAACCTCTTCAAAGTCTTTTAAATTTGTGATATTTACAAGCTTGCTAACAGTTCTTTTATCTCTTGTATCTTCGCCTATTTTATAAAGGTTAAACTCGCTGTGCTCGACCATTATAAGCTCACTTACGCCATATTTCAAGCACTGCTTACAAATTTCGCTTCCTATACTACCACCAGCTCCAGTGACAAGCACTTTTTTATCTTTTAAGAAATTTGAAATGGCTTCTGGATTAAGGTCTTTTGGCTTTCTAGCGAGCAAATCTTCGATCGAGATATCTTTGATCGGCTCATTTTCGATAAGCGAAAAGAGTTTCATGTCTCTTATGCCATATCCAGTTAGCTCATCAACTAAGGCCTGAAGCTCATCTTGATCAAGTGCTAGTGCGATGATAGCAGTCTTTGCGTCGTAGTCTTTTATAAGGCTTGGTATATCTTTTTTATCTTGAACTAAAAATCCATCACAATATGTGCCAACAAGATCGCTTCTGCCATCTACCACGCCAACTGCGTAGTAGTCAAGATAGCCCTGTTTTAAGCCACGTAAGACATGAAGCGCCTTTGAGGTCGCGCCTATAACGATACAAGGCTCGCCTTTGTGGGGTCTATTTGAAAAGTCAAGCACCATACGCTTTGAAATTCTCAAAAGCCCGATAAGTAGGCATGAGATGAGAAGATCGATAAAGATGACGCTTCTTGGGTAAGGATTTAAAAAATCTTGTATGATGAAAAACACGATCGTAAATAAGATCGCCGCGCAAACGTGAGCTAGGAAAATTTTACGAGCTTCATTTAAGCCAAAAAATCTCCACGGCACCTTGTAAATTTTAAACATCCACATAAAAAAGAGCTTAAATACGATCAAAAATCCAGCCGTTACAAAAAGCCCTTGCACGTAGATATCTGGGATGTCGGCGTTAAATCTTAAAAGATATGCCACATATATCGAAAAAACAAATATAAAAACATCGCCAAGAAGGAAAAATACGAGCCTTTTTAACTTCGTTGCATGAAACATTTACGCATTATCCTTGACTATTTTTATCACTCTTTCTTGTGTCTGCTCGCTCATATCGCTGCCGCTTGGCAAGCAAATTCCTCTTGAAAATAGGTCTTCACTATATCCATCAACAAAGCTTAAAGCACCTTTAAAGACAGGTTGCAAGTGCATAGGCTTCCAAAGTGGGCGGCTCTCGATGTTTGCATCAGCTAGTGCTTTTATAACCTTTAAATGTGCATCTTTTTTAGCAAAAACGCCAGTTGTGAGCCATCTGTTTCCACGAGAATTTGGTAGCTCAGGCATAAATTCTAAAATATCGCCAAGCTCTTTTTCATAGATATCAAAGACCTTTCTCTTTTGCTCGACTCTCTTTTCTAAAACCTCCATCTGAGCCACGCCAATAGCGCCTAGAACGTTGCTTAAGCGGTAATTGTAGCCGTAGTCCTTGTGCTCGTAGTGAAGCAAAGGCTCTCTTGCTTGCGTGCTGTAAAATCTAGCTTTTTCTACAAATTCGCTATCTCCAACTAGCATGCCACCACCTGAAGTGGTGATGATCTTGTTGCCATTGAAGCTATATCCGCCCATCACGCCAAATGTGCCAAGTGCCTTGCCGCCGTAAAATCCACCAAGTGCTTCAGCTGCATCTTCAACCAAAGCGATGCCTTCATTTTGGCAAATTTCACAAATTTCTTTCATCTTTGAAGCTTGTCCGTAAAGATGAGTGACGACTAGCGCTTTTGGCTTTTTAGGTAAATTTGATATCGCTTTTTTAAGTAGTTCTGGGCTTAAATTCCAGCTCTCGTCGCAGTCGATGAAGACTGGAGTTGCCTTTTCATAAAGTATCGGTGAGACTGAAGCCATGAAAGTAAAGCTAGAAGCTAGCACAAGATCGCCCTCTTTTACGCCAAGGACGCGAAGTGCTAGGTGAAGTGCCGCAGTTCCAGCGCATAGTGCAAGCGCATCTTTGGCGCCAGTGTAAGCCTTTATGCTATCTTCAAATTTATTGACATATTCGCCAAGTGGCGCTATGTAGTTGCTTTCAAAAACTTTTTTTATATATTCTTGCTCTTTTCCACTCATATTTGGTGGAGATAAAAAAACCCTATCCATTTTCATACCTTTCGTGATTTTTTGGCGATTTTAGCACTTATTTTTAAATTTATATCTTAGCGCGCTCGCATGCAGGCACGCCATACGCCTTTATGTCATCTTTTATATCTCTTACAACCACGCTTCCAGCGCCGATGATGCAGTTTTTGCCGATACTTATGCCTTGAATGACACTTGAGCCAATGCCAACATGCGTAAATTCTCCCACGCTAACGTTTCCAGCAAGGGCTGCATTTGGGCTGATGTGAGCAAATTTACCTATCACGCACTCATGCTCTACCACCGCGCCAGAGTTTATGATAGCGCCCTCTTTTATGCGAGCTTTTGCGTTTATCACGGCATTTGGCATGACCACTACCCCTTTTTCTATCACAGCGCTTTCGCTCACAACCGCACTTTTATGGATCAAATTTACTATCTCAAAGCCAGCATCCTCTACCTTTTGGCTGATCTTTTGCCTAGTTTTATTATCACCTATGGCTATTATGATGTCAGCTTTTTCAAGCTCTGGGCTAAATTTACGCTCGCTAGCATCGTCTAAAAAAACTATCTCATCATAGCCATTATTTCTGGCGATATCAGCGATCACAAGCCCATGCCCACTCGCTCCGTAGATGTAAATTTTCTTAGTTTTTGCCATTAAATTTCTCCGTCGTCGCCTGCCCATCTTTGCTGACACCACTTCGTTTTAGCACCTTTTCGATGGTCTGCAAAGCGATCTTTACATCAAGCATAAAGCTTAAATTTTTAGCGTAATAGACGTCGTATTCAAATTTTTTCTCCCAGCTTATGGCGTTTCTGCCATTTACCTGCGCTAGGCCCGTGATACCAGGGCGCACGTCGTGGCGATGCTTTTGCGTTTCGTTATAGATGGGTAGATACTCAACCAAAAGCGGCCTTGGTCCGATAAAGCTCATGTCGCCTTTTAGCACATTAAAAAGCTGTGGCAGCTCGTCAAGACTAAGTGAGCGGATAAGTTTGCCAAATTTACCAAGACGCTGATCATCTGGCAAGAGCTCGCCATTTGCGTCACGCTCGTCGCTCATCGTCTTAAATTTATAAATTTTAAAAATTTTCTCATTTAGCCCCGGTCTTGCCTGCGTAAAAATGACGTCGCGGCTAACCTTAAAATAGATAAAAATCGCCGTTGCTATGATGATGGGCGACGTTAAAATAAGCAAAAACAAAGCCCCCAAAATGTCAATCACCCTCTTTAAAAAATTTCTATACATCTATAAATTTCCTATAAATTTCTATATATCTTTTTGCGATTTGCTTCTCGTCAAACTCGCTAACTGCCCACTCTCTGCCATTTGCTCCAAGCTTAGCGCAAAGCGCTTCGTCATCAAGCAAAATTTTTATCTTACTTGCTAGATCACTTGCGTCTTTTACCTTGCATAAAAGTCCGTTATAGCCCTCTTTTACAGCTTCATTGCAGCCTGTCACGTCACTTGCGACAACTGCTTTAGCCATGCTCATCGCCTCTAAAACCGTTCTTGGAAAGCCCTCTTTGTAGCTTGGCAAAGCCAGCAAGTAAGAAGCTTTTAAAAGCTGCGGTATGTCGTTTCTAGCGCCAAGATATCGCACCTTGCCACCTTTTAAAAAGCTCTCGTCTGCGGTTGATTTATTGCCAGCAAAGCCCTCGCCAACAAAGACAAATTCGCAGTTTTTGTAGCCATTTAAAATTTCTGCTGCCTCGTAAAATTCGCGAACGCCCTTATGCCACATGGCTCTTGCGATCATTAAAATGACCTTTTTTTCACCAAGGTCCGCCGCCTGCGTGATAGCTGGGTCAAATTTAGCAGTATCGACGCCGACACTTTTTATGCGGTACACCTTGTTTTTATCTATCAAATTTCTAGAGATCAGATAGTCTGGATCTGCGTCATTTACGAAGATGCAAGCATCAGCTTTTGCAAAAGAGAGCTTATAAAGGCTCTCCATGACGAAACGCACAGCCTTTGTCTTAATATCATCATCGATATAAAAGCTACCAAGGCCTTCGACCAAATTTATCACGTGCTTTATGCCAGCGTTTTTGGCAGCAAATGTGCCAAAGACATTTGACTTGTGAGCGCCAGTTTGCAGCAGGTCTAAATTTAGCTCGCCTAAAATTTGAGATAGTTTTTTTGAGTTATTTATCACGGTTAGCGGATTTAGACTAGCCTTGTCAAGCTCGTAGGTGACGGCGTAAAAGCTTTTAGTAAGCTCATTAGTGAAATTTCCTTTTGGAGCGATAGCAAAAACCTCATGCCCCATATCTTTTAAAGCCTGCATGATAGGGCGTCTAAAAAAGTGTATGCTCATATCAGCATGGCTTAAAAATCCTATCCTTGCCATCTCTACCTCTTTAGCCTATAAACTTTTGCCGCCCCATCAAGTATGACTGGCTCAAAAACCTTAGGATCGTATCTTTCGAGCACGAAAAGCTGGATGTAGGCGCTATTTAAAATACTCTCATCAAGGATGATAAATCTACCATAATCCCTCATAAAAATGACAGAAATGTTTGAGCTTTCATTATTTTTATACTCTTTTACATTTAGCTTGCCAGCCTCGTTGTAGTCGGTCTCTATGAAAGATCTTAGTGGTAATACATTACCATCATAGATCAAATTTGTGACATCACTTGTTAGAGTAAATCCACCACTTAGCCTAATACCCTTTTCGCTTTGCGAGATCGCTCTTGTGGTGATGAAAAGTCCGTTGTTTAGGTTTTTACCACTTTTTAGATCGATCTTGCTAAACTGCAAAATGGTCGGGAAGATGCTAAGCATCCTATCTGGCAGATAATAATATATCTCTCTGCTCTTTACTGGTAGGCTAAAATTTGCCTCTTTTATCTCGCTAAAAAACTGATCAACGCTTAAATTTCTATCTTTTAAAATTTGAGTCAGGTTGCCATTAAAGTGCTCTTTGAAATTTCGCTCCGTATACTCAACATCAAGCCTTGCCATATTTGCCGAGCTCATCTCGTCGCTTCCAAGCGCAAAACTCACGGCAAAATTTTCACGCCCAAGGTGCTTTCCGCCATCAATTAGCGTCTTAACATCGCTGTAATATCTAATCGGATATCCATAGTCCCACCACGCAAGTACGTAGTCCTCGCGTCCTGCGATGCTTTTTAGCTTGTTTAAAATTTCAACCTCTTTATTTACAAAGACTGGCTCAGCCTTGTAGCCATAGATGTGAATGAGTGCTGGAGCAAGCACAAGAGCCGCTATGAAGGCTCTTATGAGATTTAAAACGGCCTCTTTTAGCTTTAAATTTACAAGCACAAACTCTACTAAGTAGCCAAAGCCAAGTGCCATGATAGGCACGGCGTAAATGGTAAATCTAAGGCCGCTTTTAAAGGCTAAAAAGCCAAGTGCGAGCATACCAAGCGAGACGGCAAATGAGCGGTGTTTGTAGCAAAAAAGAGCAACACCAGCAAGCGAGATCAAAAACGTTATGACATTTGCGCTGATCCTCTCGCAAAATAGTGTAAAATCGACGACGCTTGACTCTTGGATAGTTTGATTGACATTAAAAAAGTGAAAGCTCATGCCGCCAACTTCAGGCGCATCTCTAAAGACGTAAAATTTAAGCTGAAAGATTATCGGATTTAGCCCACCACGGATGACAAAGATAACAAAGATAACCGCCAAAATGCCAAGAGCAATTTTTAAATTTATCACCTCTTTTTTAAATAAGCAAAGTGCATAAATAACGATGACAACGATAAATTTAAGAGTTAGATCAAGGTTTGAGATGGCAAGTAAAAGCAGTGAAATTTCAAGGTAAAAAAGTGGATTTTTCCTATCAAAAACGAGCGTGTAAAGCAAAAATAGCCCAGTTAAAATGCTAATAAGCGAAAAGGCGCTCATATACCACCACATATAGATAAGCACGCTTAAAGGTGCTATTATCAGGCTCTTTGCGTCCTTTTTCTCAAGCACTCTAACAAGCCCCCAAACGACAAAGACGCTAAGAGTGATGATGAGCATGTCAGTGTCGTAATATCCTGCCATCGTGCGGTTGTAGTAGCTATTTGCGATCACTGCAAGAAGTGCAGCGATAAAGCCAGCCATTTTTAGTTTGTATTCATTTGCGATCAAGATAACAGGCACAGCCACAAGCGACGAGAAAAATACACTCATATAAATCATCGCCGTCTCAAGCTTGACACCTAGAAATTTCACGATCCAGTAAGTAAGCGTAGAGAGCGGATAGCCATAGTAGCTAAGGTCGTTTTCTTGGTGAAAGCCAGCTAGCATATCCCTTGCGCCCTCGGCAAATGCGTATCCGTCGTTTGTGCTGATCATCAGTTCGTTGTTCCAGAAAAAGACTGGATACTCACTCGCCCAAAAGACCCAGTAAAGCCTGCAAACCATGCCAAAGATGACCGCGGCAAATATCATAAGGTATAAAGAGTAATTTTTAAAAAACAAATTTCTATTCATTAGGATTTTCCAAAAAATTTATAAGCTCGCTCGCTATGTTTTCACTATCAAAAAATTTAGCCCGATTATACGCAACATTTTCAAAATTTTGCCTTATTTCACGCTCGTTAAGCACCTTTATCATCGCCTCTTTCATCGCATTTTCGTCATCAACAGGCACTAAGATGCCAAACTCACTCTCGCCCAAAAGCTCCTTTGCGCCGCTCTTGTGCTCGGTTGAGATGATAGTTTTTTCGCACGCTAGTGCTTCAAGCAAGACGTTTGAAAAGCCCTCAAAACGCGAGGCACAAAGCAAGCAAGAGGCATTTTTTATATGCCTAAAAGGATTTTTATCAGTGCCAAGAAGCTTTACTCGATCACCCACGCCAAATTTATCTATCAAATTTTGTAGCTCATCCTTTAAAGGCCCTTTGCCAAGGATGCCAAGCGTGGCGCGAGGGTCGTTAATCAAAGCTATTATTTTTATTAGCATGGCTTGATTTTTACCGCTATCAAGGCGACCTATGTTTATGAAAAATGGCTTAAAGTCACTCTCAAGTAGCTCATCTTTTAGCAAATTTATAGTTTTTAGATCAAGGGCGTTATAAAGCACCTTTGTTTTTGCCTCGCTCATGCCAAAATTTCGCACCAGATCCTCTTTATTGCCAGCTGCATTTGCGAGGATTAGATCAGCCTTTTTATAAAGATGAGTGAGTAAAAATTTATTAACTCGCCCGCTTAGATCGTTTTTATATAAGATCGACGGACAGCTTCGCTCGCTGATAACTAGCCTAGCCTTTAGCCCTAACATCCTAGCGACCCCAGCAATGTAGCAAGGGCGGTTCATCAGCACAAACTGCGTGTCGATGCCCAAATTTTGACAGAGTTTTTTATATTTAAACGCAAGCATTGGCATCGCTAAAAAGAGCCTTGCAAGCTTCTTTAGCCCGCTCTCGTAAGGATCGCTATTTTCTATAAAGTGGATCTGCACCTCGCTTGGGATCTCGTAAGCGATGACCTTGCTCATTAAGATGAGATGAACTTCATAATGTTTTATCAAAAATGGCAGTAAATTTGCCACATTTCGCTCAGCCCCGCCAGGCCCCATCGAGTATAAAAAAACGGCTAATTTTTTCACTTGCTAACAACCTTTTTTATAAATTCTCGCCACTGCTTGATGATATTTTCTTTGCTAAATAAATTTGCACTTTCGCTGGCGTTTTTTGCTAGTTTTTGCCTCAAATTTTCATCTTTTAAAAGCGTCTCAAGCTTATCTTTTAGATCATTTGCGTCGCCATTTTTAAAGATAAGCCCGTCCATGCCGTCATTTATAAGCTCCCTTGCGCCCACAGTGTCGCTACTTAGCCTAGCGCAACCAAAAGCGCCTGATTCTATTAGCACATTTGAAAGCCCCTCGCTTCGTGAGCTAAGAGTAAAAATTTTTGCCTCACTATAAAGCTTTGTAACGTCATTCATGTGACCTAGAAATTTGACGTTAAGCCCTAAATTTGATGCCATTTGCTTTAGCTGCACTTCTTGCCTGCCACTGCCTGCGATCTTTATCTCCCAGCCATCAAGCAAGCTCTTATCCACCTTGCTAAGCGCCTCAAAATAGATATCATAGCCCTTTACCGCCTCCAGCCTAGCCACGCTTAAGATGACACTTTGCTTCTCACAAATTTCAGACACGTCGATAAAAAGTGGGTTGTGGATGACCTCGCGGTTTTTGGCAAATTTATAGTAGTTGAAGTCACTTTTACTTAGCACGCTTAAGCCATCTACAAAGCGGTAGCTAATATCACGCATAGCGCTTGCGATTTTGCTTTTTAAGTAGCTGTGCTCGTGATGCTCAGTTGCTATCAGCTTGCTCTTTAGCCCAGCATTTGCCAGCACGCAAGCGACGTTTGTCCAGTCGATAAAGCTCATTATGAGATCAGCTTTTTGCTCCTTAAAAAGCGCTCTAAGAGCGAGGATTTTCTTAAATTTTAAAGCGAGCCCTGAGCCAGTGACATTAAGGTTTATGATATTTATCTTTTCACTAAATTTATAAAGCCCAAGGTCTTCTTCAAGAAGAGCGATAGTGATCTCATTGTCTTTGCAAAGCTCATTTGCAAGCACGTTTAGCACGCGCTCGGCTCCACCATTTCTAAGTGCGGCTATTACAAAAAGAATTTTCACTTCACACCTCCAAGCTTTAAAAGCTCCAGCCATTTTTTATAAATTTGCTCCACGCTAAACTCATCAAGTCTAGCTCTTGCGTTTTTGACAAATTCGCCCATTTTTGCCTCATTTTGGATCAAATTTGCAAGCTTTTCGCTCATCTGATCAGCGTCATTTATCTCGCAAAGCAAGCCATCAAAACCATCTTTTATAAGCTCTTTTGCCCCGCTAGTTCTTGTCGCAACCCGCACACAGTCATAGTTTATCGCCTCTATCAAGGTGTTTCCAAGACCTTCGAAATTTGAGCAAGATAGCAGCACCTTTGCTCTTTTATAAAGCGAGGCGATGTCGCTAACGTTGCCTAAGAATTCGATCTCGGCGCCCAAATTTTTAGCTAAATTTTCTAAATTTGCTCTCTCGCCGCCATCTCCAGCGACAGCAAATTTATAGCCGCTTTGCTTTAAGCTTGCAGCCACTCTTACAAACATTTCGCAGTTTTTTATCTTATTTAGCCTGCCAACAAAGATGACTAAATTTTCTTTTGCAAAGCTCTCGCTGCGCACCTCTTCAAAGAGTGGGTTGTAAATTTTCATCACATTTTTGCAAAATTTCGAGTAGTAGCCTAGATCCTCATCGCTTAAGACGCTAAGTGCGTTTGCAAATGGATAGCTTATGCGTCTTAGCACCTTAAAGATCGCCCTTTTTGGCGCAAGATAGTTTGTGTGCTCGCTTATGATTATAGGCGTTTTTAGTCCGGCTGAACTAAAGAGAACCAAGGTATTTACGGCGTCTAAAAACGATATCACAGCGTCAAATTTGCCCTCTCTTATGAGCGCTCTTAAAGCAAGCACCTTTGAAACTCTCTTTTTTAAATTTCCAACAAAGCCAAGTTCATCAGCCCCAACGCCTAAATTTATGAGCTTCACGCCGCTTGTTAGCTCGTAAAATGGCTCGTCCTTATCAAATTTAACAAGGCTTACATCGTGATCCATGCTAAATCTTGATGCGATCACCGCGCAAACTCGCTCTGCACCGCCACTTCTAAGCGTTGATGTGACAAATAATATCCTCATACGCCAAACCTTTGCTTGATCTTTACTCTAAGCTTTGAAAGTGCTGGTAAAATGCCACTTGGAAGCGGGCTAAGCAGCAAAAATATAAACGCTTCTTTACTAAATTTAATGCTAAGACTTTTAAAAATACACCTTAACATCAGCCCATATTCGCCTGCTATTTTGGCGTAGTAAGCGGCGTTTTTATACTGCATAGCTAGAAATTTTGGCTCATTTTTTATAGCGATGTCGTAGTGCAAATTTGCTGTTTTGATGTAAGCGTTTGCCACATTTAGCGCGTGTTTGCCGGCATTTAACGTCGCACTATCGCTTCTTGCGATACGGTAGATGTAAAGTGGCTTTTTAAGATAAAAGACATTTTTTTCAAAAAAACGGATATAAAGCTCATTTTCGCCGCCAAAACTGCTCTCATCAAACCTAAAGCCGTCTATAAATTCACGTGAAAAAAGCTTAAAATACTCGCCATTTATCCGCCCGCAGTGATAATCAACCTTGCTCATCGCCCCACTCTTGCTATATGGGCTTCTACCAGCTATCACCTCGGTCATCACGCCATCTTTCTCGCAGATTGCGTCTGCAAAAACGCACGAATACTCGCCACTTTTTAAAATTTCATAGCACTGGGCAATCGCCTCTGGCAAAAGCTCGTCGTCATCGTCAAGCAAGCAGATAAACTCGCCTGTTGCGTTGTCAAAGCCGTTATTTTTGTTGCCATTTGGGCTCTTTTTGTGAGCGCTGTTTTTTACAAATTTTATCCTAGCGTCGTTAAAACTCTTGCAAATTTCACCCGCACTCTCGTCATCGCCGTCATCTGTTACAACTATTTCTAAATTTTTATAGCTTTGAGCTAGAGCGCTTTTTATGGCCTTTTGTAAAAGCTCTGGACGCTTGTAAGTCGCGGTTACGATGCTGATTAATGGCTCGCTCATTTAGCCCCTTTTAAAAATTCTCTCATAGCCTTGAAGCTTTTCAAGTCGTGAGAAAAGTATAAATTTAAATGTTTTTATGTAGGCCTTTAAATTTGCGCTGTATCCTCTCTCAAGGCGCTCGCCCTCGATGTTTGAGCCACTAAGATCAGTTGGATGCGAAAAAAGGTCGCAAAAATACATCTGCATATCATTAACGCCAAGCAAATAGTCCCAAACATCGGTCGTGCAAAGCGCACGTTTGTGAATTTCAAGCAAATTCTTAGCACTTTTTTTAGTTAGCACATAAGCCCCTGCTCTATAAATGCTTGAAAATGAATGCTTAGAAACCTGCCAAAGTGGCTTACTTAGGCTAGTATCCACCTTTTTGCCAAAGGCGCTAAACCTGCCCTCCAGCCCATCTTGCATGCCACATATCAGCACGCTCTCTTCTGGTATCTTGCTAGCTGCTAAAAAGGCCTCTTTTATGGCATTATCATCTCCAATCACATCATCTTCAAAGATGAGGGCAAATTTAGCCTCGCTTGCCAAAAACGCCTCATAAGCCTTCACGTGCGAAAGCGAACAGCCAACCTCTGCTGGGCTTAAAACCTTGCCGTAAGCTTTAAATGATGGCGAAATGATCTTATAGTACTCCCTCGCGTTTAGCTCCCTGCCATCAACTGCGTCTATTAGCTTAAAGCTATCATAAGAGCTAAATTTCTGCTGCAAAAGCTCGCGCCTTTTGGTATCTTTTGCCAAAGAGATCAGATAAATTTCATTCATTTAAGACCTTTTAAATTTTTTTAAAATTTTACGCCAAACTATGCCTCGCTCGAAGGCATTAAAAAACAAAAAATATCCCAAAACATAAGCTGCGCCGGCGTATATCGCAGCAAAGATAGCAAATTTTAGCCAGTTATTTAGGCTTACAAAGTCCTTGCAGGCAAACATCGCAAGCACGCAAAGCGCAAAAACGGCTAAATTTTTAAAATAAACCCCGTAAAATGTGGTGAGTTTCACCTCTAAATTTAAAGCGGCATTTATGAGGTCAAAGCCAAGAATTCTTATGCTATAAAAAATAGCTGCGACGATGACGATACCATAAACGCCGTAGTCACTAAATTTAAGCAGTGCGATCTGTGCTATGATCGTGCTAACGCCAAGGATAGTGTTGGCAATGGCTGGGCGGCGAAGCTTGTTTGTCGCGCTATCAAGGTTAAAAAGCGAAAAAACAAAGCTTATAAAAACGATCGGCACTAGCGTTATCATCGAGACGCTATATATAAATTTAACCTCATCTGCGCTTTTAAAAGGTAGCCAAAGCGTGTAAAAATCAAGCCCAAAAACGACGAAAAATGCAGCCGGAGCGCTCATCACAAAGGCGATCACCTTCATTGAAAATTTAGCCTCTTTTATGAGGTCAGTGATCAAATTTTTAGAGTAAAGCTCAACAAATTTTGGCGCAAAGATACCGCTAAGCTGCGCTACAAAGCTCTCAAGTATGATAGGGGCGGCCTTGGCGACTGAAAGAAGGCCAGTGGCGTTTGCATTTACAAAAATGTTGCAGATAAATAGGTCCATGCCTGTTAAAAGTATGCGATTTAGCGCATTAAAGCTGTTCCAAATGCCAGAGCTTAAAAGCTCTTTGATCTTAGAAAAGTCAAATTTACTAAGGCTAAATTTTAGCTCCGGCGTGATGCGAGCTGACATAAAAATGGTGCTAAAAAAGACAAAAAGGCTAGCAACTAGCGCTGAGATGGCGATATATGAAATGAACGGCTTAAAAAAGAAAAAGAGCGCCACGATGAGGGCTGCTAAAATCGCGCTTGAGATGGCGTTTCTGATGGAGAGTAGGTAGAGCTTGTTTGTCACAAAAGCACAAACCGTCAAAACGCCGTTAAATAGCCCAACGCAGAAATTTATAAAGTAAAAAACAAGGGTCATTCTCACGTCAAAGAGTAAATTTTCAGGGACGTTTAAAAAGCTTTGCAAATTTAGTATGAAAACAGAGCTTAGAGCCACGACAACGGCGCAAAAAAAGATATTTACGACAAGCACTGATGAGTAATAGGTGTTTGCAAGGCTTAGATCTTTTTTGTGCCACGCATGAGCGACAAAGCGCCCGCTCACTGAGTTTATCGCCACGCTTACGACTGCTGCATAGCTTACGATGGCGTTACTAAGTCCCACAAAGCCAAATGCCTCGTTGCCAAGGCTTTTTAAAATAAATGGCGTAAGAAAGAAATTTATGCCCATTGATACGACAAAAACGACGATTGAGCTTATTAGATTGATTAGCATTAGACTTTTAACCTGTAAATTTTTACGCCACTTGAGATGACAAATGGCTCAAAGTATCGCTCATCTGCTCGCTCAAATATAAAAAGCTGCACAAGGGCTGAATTTAAGGCATTTTCATCAACTAAAACCACGCGCGCATAGTCCTCCAAAAATAAAACAGAGATTTTCGCCTTGTCGTCGATAGTTTTCTCGTCTATTTGCAGCTCTTTGCCAGAGCCTTTTATCTTATAAAAGGACTTTACCGCCACTTTTTCGCCGTTATGTGTGATAAATTTTGGCTCTTTTAGCGGCAAGATATAGCCATTTCCAAGATCTATGCCTGCCTCACTAACGCTATTTATAGGGCTAATGTAGTAAAAAAACTCCTCTTTTGGCCGCTCGCCACTCATAACATCGATGTAGCTATACCTAAAGATATTTGGAGCGATATCTATCATATCTGGCACAAGATAGTAAAAAACCTCTTTTTTTGCCGCTGGCAGAGTAAAATTTGCGCTTTCAAGCTGGCTTAAAAAGAGATTTAGGTCGCTTGTGTTGTGATCTCTTAAAATTTCTTCTAGCGTTCTACTTTTTTTCTCAAACGATATGTCGCTATACTCGCTCACTACTCTAGCTAGCTTGGCTGAGGTTGCCTCATCTTTTCTTAATGCAAGGCTAACAAAATAGCCATTCTCGCCGCCTTGCCTGCCAGGATCATTTAACGTCTTAACATCAGCAAAGTATCTTATGGCATATCCATAATCCCACCACGAAAACACGTAGTCATCGCGCTTAGTAGCCTTTTTTAACTGATCAAGTGCCATTGCCTCATCATGCGTGATCAAAGTATGCGGTCTATAAGAGTAAGCGATCTCTAAATTTGGAGCAAGCGCAGCTGCCGCAAAGATAAAAAAGGATAAATTTTTAAGAGAATTTCTAAGGTCAAATAAATTTAAAAAAAAGTGTAAGAAATACCCAAACCCAAGTGCAACAAGTGGCGTTATATACATAGCAAATCTAACTCCGCCAAATAGCGATAAAGCGCCAAGTCCAAGCAGTGGCAAGCTAAGTAAAAATGGACGAAATTTAAAGCAAAGCGCCAAATACCCAACCGCTGCAGCTAGCAAAATAAGGATGTTTCCAGCCATGAAATAGACAAAATATAAAGGGCTAGCGCTTTTTACCTCGTCAATTAGCGTGTATTCGCTTATAAAGTGAAATTTACTTGCAACCTCTGAGCTGCTTTTTAAAACGTAACTGCCAATCTTTGAGATAATAAGATCAAAACCACCAAAATAGATAAAAATAGCTAGCATAATAGCTAGAAAAATGCTTAGAATTTTGGGTGAAAGTAGTTTTTTATATTTGCAAAAAATGGCGTAAAATGAAGCAATGACCGCTAAATTTAAAATCAAAATTTTATTTGCAATGAGTGGATCTTTTGAAAAAATATTTAAGCTAACGATACTTATAAACATAAAAAATATCGCTTGGTAGTTTTCTATCTTGTTTCGCATAAAAGCAAGCGTGTAGAGAAAAAAGATAAAGATAATGCTTAAAATAAGAGCATAAGAGCTTTGGTACCACCAAAGATAAAGCGATACAAAAACTCCAGGTAAAACGATAAATTTTTGTTCATTTGTGTTTAAAAACCTAATCAAAAGATAGATGATAAAAAGTGCAAACGTGACATTTAACATATCGCTATCAAAGTAACCAAGTGACGTTCTTACAAGATAGCCTGGCAAGATAACGCTCATAAATGCCGCCACAGCCCCAGCTTTTAGAGCTTTAAACTCATTTGATATCAAGATAACTGGAAGCGCGATAAGGGGTGCTAAAAGCGCACTCATATAAAACATCACGCTTTCGATCTTGAAAGGTAAAATTTTGCAAATATAAAAAACTATTGTTGAGATTGGGTGATTAAAGGGGCTAAAGTCATTTTGCTGATGAAAGCCAGCAAGCATATCTCTAGCGCCCTCTGCGTAATAGTATGCGTCATTTGTAGTAAGCATAAATTCGCCATTAAAGTAAAACTCTGGCATATCCTTTGCCCACAATACCCAAAGCATCCTAGCTGCAAATCCAAACAGATAAGCAGCCAGAAAGATAAGTAAAATTTTACAATTTACGCTTACTTTGTGCACTAAATTCCTTACAGCCTAGCGTCAGCCTCTGGGTAGATATTTTTTATATCATAAACCAAGTGGCCTTTTAGGTTGAGCTTTTTAAATTCATTGTGAGCTACGGCGATCACGATGCAGTCGTAGTCGTCTAGGTTATACTCTTTTACTAGATCAAAGCCGTACTCGTGTTTTACCTCAGCGCTATCAGCCCAAGGATCAGTCACATCGACCTTGCAGCCAAAGTCTTTTAGCTCATCAACCACGTCTATAACGCGAGAATTTCTTATATCTGGGCAGTTTTCTTTAAATGTCATACCAAGAACAAGCACTCGCGCTTTGTTGATAAGCACACCTTTTCTTATCATTAGTTTTATCACTTGATCGGCTGCATATCTGCCCATATCATCGTTGATACGGCGACCTGCTAGGATCATTTCAGGGTTGTAGCCTACCTCTTGAGCTTTGTGAGTTAGGTAGTATGGATCTACGCCGATGCAGTGACCGCCGACTAGACCTGGGCGGAAATTTAAGAAATTCCACTTAGTGCCCGCAGCCTCAAGCACGTCTATGGTGTTTATGTGAAGCTTTTCAAAGAGCATCGCAAGCTCGTTTATAAAGGCGATGTTGATGTCGCGCTGAGTGTTTTCGATGACCTTTGCGGCCTCTGCTACTTTGATACTTGAAGCTTTGTGAGTGCCAGCTGTGATGATAGAGCGATAAATTTCATCGACCTTGTCAGCGATCTCTGGAGTTGAGCCACTTGTGATCTTTTTGATCTTTGTAACAGTGTGCTCTTTATCGCCTGGGTTTATGCGCTCTGGAGAGTAGCCGCAGAAGAAGTCTTTGTTAAATTTAAGCCCACTCTTTTCAAGAAGTGGCACGCAAATTTCTTCTGTAACGCCTGGATAAACGGTGCTTTCATAGACAACGATGTCGCCTTTTTTAAGCACTTTTGCCACGCTCTCAGTCGCTTTTACCACTGGAGTTAGATCAGGGCGTTTGTTCTTATCTATCGGAGTTGGGACGGTTACGATGAAAAAGTTGCAACTTCTGATGTCATCTAAATTTAGGCTAAATTTCATGCCATTATCGATCGCTTTTTTCATCTGCTCGTTGCTAAGCTCAAGCGTTCTATCATAGCCACTCTTAAGCTCTTCTATACGTTTTGCATTTACGTCAAAGCCTACTACTTCGTACTTTTCACTAAAAGCTGCTGCTAGTGGAAGTCCAACATATCCAAGTCCTACTACTGCTATTTTCATTTCTCTTTCCTTTTTAAAATTTTTGGTTTTATTATTTCTACACGTTCATAAATTCTTATCTCTGCGCCCACGCTTTGTGGGGTTACGATCTTAATGGGGCTAATGCCAGGCAAAATTTGAGTAAATTCATAATAAATTTGTCTCTTTTTATTTTTGCCATTGCAAGGCTTAAGTGGCACATCATCTGCGCTAAATTCATAATAAACCCCGCTTTTATCCTCTTTTTTATCTAAATGTCCGCCCTCTAGCATAGCAAATTCGCAATCCGTTTGCATCTCTTTAAAAAATGCAACTTCATATTTAAAATAATCATTCGGCATCTTTGAGACAGGCAGCTCAAAAACCTGTTCTTGCGTCTTTGCTTCGCTTTTGCCTGCCGCTTCGCTAGCTAAGAGAGTAAAAGGCAGCAAGCAAGCTGCAAGAAAAGATAAAATTTGCTTCACGCTTTGACGCCTATCTGAAAATACTTAAATCCATGCTCGGCTAAAGCTTTAGCGTTATACTGGTTGCGTCCGTCAAATATGACAGCATTTTTTAGCCTCTCTTTGATCTCCATAAAATCAGGCGATCTAAACTCGCTCCACTCTGTAACAAGCACCATAGCATCGGCGTTATCAAGAGCGTCATACTTATTTTTAGCGTATTTTACATCTAAATTTGGCATATATTTTTTAGCTTCTTCGCTTGATTTTGGATCGTAAGCCACCACTTTTGCGCCAGCCTCGTCTAAAAGCTTTATCAAAGTTAGCGAGCTAGCCTCTCTCATATCATCAGTATTTGGCTTAAACGCAAGCCCCCAAAGTGCGATCGTTTTGCCCTTTAGATCGCCGCCAAAGAAGTTATAAATTTTCTCAAATAGCACTCTTTTTTGAGCCTTATTTCTTGACTCGACCGCGTTTAAAAGCTCTGGCTCAAAGCCATTTTGTCTAGCTGTGTAGATGAGCGCCTCGACGTCTTTTGGAAAGCAGCTACCGCCATATCCGCAGCCTGGATAGATGAAGCTATATCCGATCCTTGAGTCGCTGCCGATGCCTTTTCTTACTAAATTTACATCAGCTCCCACGCGTTCGCAGATATTTGCTATCTCGTTTATAAAGCTTATTTTGGTTGCTAGCATCGAATTTGCAGCGTATTTTGTCATCTCAGCTGATTTTACGTCCATACAAATGAGCCTGTCGTGATTTTTCATAAATGGCTCATAAAGCTCCCTCATCACGCTAAAGCCCCACTCGCTGCTAGCTCCGATAACTACGCGGTCTGGCTTTAAAAAGTCCTCAACCGCTGCGCCCTCTTTTAAAAACTCTGGGTTTGAGACGACTTCAAATTTAACATCTACATTTCTCTTTTTAAGCTCAGCCTCGATCACCTCATGCACCTTGGCTCCAGTGCCCACTGGAACGGTTGATTTATCGACTACGATTAGTGGTTTGCTTAAATTTTCTCCGATTGACTTGGCAACCGAGAGGACATATTTTAAATCCGCCTGTCCATCAGCGCCCATGGGCGTGCCAACCGCGATAAATAGCACATCTGCATGCTCTAGCGCCTCGGTTATCTGCGTGCTAAATTTAAGCGAGCCGTTTTTGTAGCACTCACTCACGATATCAGCAAGCCCTGGCTCATATATAGGCACGACGCCGTTTTTTAGCGCTTCGATCTTTTTGCTATCAACATCAATGCAGATCACGCTGTTGCCCATCTTAGCAAAGCATGCGCCACTTACTAGTCCAACGTATCCAGTTCCAATTACTGCTATTTTCATGCTTATCCTTAAATTCTCTTTTCCCACTCAAGGGCGGTTTTTATGATGAGTGCTAGATCGTCTCTTTTTGGCTTCCAGCTTGTTAGCGAGCGTAGTTTGCTTGCGTTTGAGATAAGGATGGCTGGGTCGCCGTCCCTTCTTGGCGCATTTAGCACTTTAAAATTTACTCCGCTTACTTTTTTTGCGGTCTCGATGACCTCTTTTACGCTAAATCCCCTGCCATACCCCACGTTAAAAGTTTCGCTGCCGTTTTCTCCGATATACTCCAGCGCGCTGATGTGGGCGTCTGCTAGGTCGCTAACGTGGATGTAGTCTCTAACGCATGTGCCATCTTTTGTCGCATAGTCATCGCCAAAGATACCCATGCTCTCACGCTTGCCAAGTGCTGTTTGAACAGCTACTTTGATAAGGTGCGTGGCGTTTGGATAGTTTTGACCGATAAGCCCCTCTTCGTCTGCGCCTGCGACGTTAAAATAGCGCAAAATCGCAAATTTGAAATTTTCATTTGAAGCGGCGTAATCTTTGATGATCTGCTCGCTCATTAGCTTGCTTCTGCCGTATGGATTTATCGGATTTGTAGGCGTTGTCTCGCTCACCTCCGCCACGTCTGGCTCGCCATAAACTGCGGCAGTCGAGCTAAATATAAATTTATTTACATTGTAGGTTTTTGCGTATCTTAGCACCCTTGCGACGTTTGCGGTGTTGTTTAGATAGTATTTTAGCGGCTTACTCATACTCTCAAAGACCTCTATAAACGCTGCAAAATGAATGATCGCATCAAATTTGCCATTTGCGAAAATTTCACTTAGATCATCCTCTAAATTTACATTTATAAATTTGAAATTTCCTATCTTTTGGAGTGCCTCAAGTGCTTTTTGTGAGCCCTTGCAGAGATTGTCGATGATGGTTATCTCATCGCTGCCTTGCTTTAAAAGTGCTTTTACTACGTGGCTGCCGATGTATCCAGCTCCACCTGTTACTAAAATTTTCAAGTTTAAGCCTTTCATAAAAAAGTGGTTAATTTTATCAAAAATAGAGTAAAGCAAAAGTAAAGCAAGGTTAGTTTTTAAATTTTGCCTAAAAGCTGCAAAATGGATATCTATCTTTAGAAATTTAAAATAGACTTACAATTTATTTTAAATTTAATCTTTATAATTCCTCATCTACAAAAAAAAGGATAAAAAATGAATCTCTCAATCTTAAATTTACTACCGATAAAACAAGGCGGTGACGCAAAAGACGCCATAGACGCAGCCGTTAGACTAGCTATTTTTGCCGAAGATATCGGCATGAAGCGCTACTGGGTTGCCGAGCATCACAACATGCAAAATTTAGCAAGCTCGGCCACGCAGCTCATCATCGCGCATATCTTAGAGCATACAAAAAGCTTGCGTGTGGGCTCTGGTGGCGTGATGCTACCAAATCACAGCCCCTACTCTATCGCCGAGCAGTACGCCACTCTTGAGACGCTATTTCCAAACCGAGTCGATCTTGGGCTAGGCAGAGCTCCAGGGACTGACCAAGAGACAGCTGCAGTGCTTAGACGAGGCGCAAGAGAGATAGAATTTGATATGCAAATAAACGAATTAATGGACTATTTTAACGCCAAAAGAGCCGTAAAAGCCTATCCAAAAGTAGACAAAATTCCGCCTATTTACATACTTGGATCAAGCATATATAGCGCATACGTGGCGGCTGAGTTTGGCCTGCCTTATGCCTTTGCGTCGCACTTTGCACCACGTGCGCTAGAAAAAGCGGTAGAAATTTATCGTCAAAATTTCAAGCCCTCTTCGTTTCTTGCCGCCCCTTATGTCATTGCAGGAGCAAACGTGATAATAGCCCAAAGTGACGAGCTAGCAAAGAGTTTGGCGACTACGCAAACGCAGTTTTTCTTAAACGTGGTCACTGGCGAAAAAGAGTATTTGCAGCCACCAAAAAAGGATAACGACGAGGTCTTTGCTGCATCTTGCAAAACAGGCGCCAAGGCTCCACATTTTGGGCCGATCGACTTTAGGCAAATAGAGCTAAAAAATAGAGAGAGAATCGTCACAGAAGAGATGATGGCGTGCTCTTTCATAGGCTCAAAACAAAGCGTTAAAGAACAAATTTTAGAGTTTCAAAATAGACTGGCAATCGATGAGATCATGGCTCAAAGTTTCATTTTTGATGAGGAGGCGCAGCTTGACTCTTTTAGGGCGTTAAAAGAGATCGCGGATGAAATTTAATCCTCTCTGACCCTTAAAAATATAGGAAATCTTGGCTTGCCATAAGACGATAAATTTTGAAATTTATATGTGATGATAGAGCCTATCTTTGGGGGATTTGTGCGTTGCTCGTCGCTTAGTCCTGAGCCTATTTTAAAGATAGTGCCCTCTTTTGGCTCGCCAGCCTTTTCTTTGTCATCTTTGCCGCCAAGCGCCCTGCAAGTAAGTGAGCCAGCAAGACTTGCGTATTTGCCACTGCCTTTGTTTATGGAGACCACCTCGCACTCGGCATCTTTAAATTTCTTAAATTTAAGAGCATTTTTGCTTCGTTTTCGCTCGTAGGGCGCATTTGGCTCACGCACGACTGCTCCCTCGCCGCCTTTTGCGATAATGTCCCTTGTAAATTTTAAAAACTGGGCGTTATCGTGCATTTTTATCTGTTTTATGATGATTAAATTGTCATTTGGCTCATTTTTTAAAAATTTGGCCAAAACTTCAAGCCTATCAAGCAAGCCGCCACTTGCCTCCGGCACGTCAAAAACGTGAAATTTAAGCCTGCTCCACGCCTTTTCATCTGGCAGCTTATCCATCACGCTTGCTTGAATTTCTTCAAATTTAAGCTCCTTTGCATAAAGCTCGCCGTCAAGTGCAAATTTAGGGAAATTTTTAGTAAAACTTTGCGGTGCATTTAGCCTTTTGCCCTGCCTTGAGAGTAAATTTTCTCCGTCCCAGTAGGCACGCACGCCATCAAGCTTCTCGCTAGCTAGCCAGCCTGAGACGTTTTGATCTTTATACTCGCTAAGACGCAGCAGCTCAAGCTTGCCCTGCCCTGCTCCAAAGGCAAAGCTAAGGCAAAATGCTAAGAAAAGGGCTAGAAATTTCAAATTTTTATGCCGTAAAACTCGCTATACCACTCGACAAATTTAGCCACGCCGTCATTTACTTTTGTATTTGGCTTATAGTCAAAGTCAGCCACCAAGTCGCTCACATCAGCAAATGTCGCTGGCACGTCGCCTGCTTGAAGTGGGAGGAAATTTTTCTTGATCTCGCGGCCGATCTTTATCTCAACCGCCTTAATGTAGTCCATGAGCTCAACTGGGCTGTTGTTGCCGATATTATAGACCTTAAACGGCGCTTTTGAAGTGGCAGGGTCTGGGTGCTTTGCGTCCCAAGCTGGATTTGGCTTAGCTGGGTTATCTATGCACTTGATGATGCCCTTTACGATGTCGTCCACGTAGGTAAAGTCGCGCTTCATCTTGCCGTAGTTAAAGACGTCGATACTTTTATCTTTAAGCGCGGCATCAACGAACAAAAATAGCGCCATATCAGGGCGTCCCCATGGTCCATAAACCGTAAAAAAGCGAAGTCCGGTCGTTGGCACGTTAAATAGGTGGCTATAAGTGTGCGCCATCATCTCGTTGCTCTTTTTGGTCGCTGCGTAGAGGCTTATAGGGTGATTAACCCCCTCGTGCGTAGAAAATGGCATGTTTTCATTTAAACCATAAACCGAGCTAGAGCTAGCATAGACTAAATTTTTGATCTCATTGTGGCGGCAGCACTCTAGGATGTTCATAAAGCCTGTGATGTTGCTGTCTATATAGGCTTTTGGGTTTATGAGCGAGTAGCGAACGCCAGCTTGTGCGGCTAAATTTACCACTACGTCAAATTTCTCCTTCTCAAAAAGCTCTTTCATCGTCTTTTCATCAGCGAGGTCAGCTTTTATAAATTTTAAATTTGGATGCGTTTTTGAGGTGATGAGCTTGCCGTAGTCTATCTCGCTCACGTCAAAGCCAGCCGTTTTTAGGCGTGCAAGCTTTAAATTTACGTCGTAATAGTCATTTATCACGTCATATCCAACAACCTCATCCCCACGAGCCACAAGGGCATTTGCAAGGTGAAATCCTATAAACCCAGCTGTTCCAGTTACTAAAATTTTCATATTTTTCCTTTCATTTTGGCTTATTCGTCGTCTAAATTTATCTCAGGCACTTTCTCTTCAAAAAGTGTCTTGCTCTTTGGCTCTTTTGGCTTTAGATCGCTTGCTTTTTTAAGCAAACCGCCCAGCATATCGCGGTTTAGCTCCTCTTTGCTAATCGGCCTTACATCATCAAATTCGCTAAATTCCAAAGCCTCTTTATCTACCTTTATCTCGTAGTCTAGCTGTCCGCTAAGCCTTGCTAGCTCATCGCTTATCGCAGAGCAAAAGACCTCGCTATATCCCCTGTGAGCGCAGTTTTTAGCTAGAAATTCGCTCATCACGTTTAGGTGATTTATATAGTCATCTTGCAAGATATTTGCCTGCAAAAGCTCAAATTTCAAAAATAGCCAGTAGGTGTTAAGCACGTCGCTTTCGCAGTATTCGTTTATCTTATCAAGCTCGCCTGCGTAGTATAGCTCAAGCACCTGATCGCCGTGTACGTCGTATTTTCCAGGTAAATTTAAGCTAGCACAAAGCGTATCGAGCTTTAGCCCTCTCACACTTCCAAAATCGCTTATAAAATCAAGCAGATCAAGGTGAAATTTAGGCGAATACCTTGCCCTATAATTTTCCCATTTGTTTTTGTTTAGCTCTTTGTTTTCGCTCTCA
This sequence comes from Campylobacter concisus, assembly GCA_963549665.1. Taxonomy (GTDB): domain Bacteria; phylum Campylobacterota; class Campylobacteria; order Campylobacterales; family Campylobacteraceae; genus Campylobacter_A; species Campylobacter_A concisus_BN. The sequence continues at coordinate 33,884 of CAUUZE010000005.1, forward strand.
TAATACGCCGCCGCGTTTAGGTTGTAGCGCATCGCACGTACCATAAGCATTGGCAGGTCAAAGCCACGGCCATTAAAGCTAACAAGCCTTGGGTTATAATCATTTATAAATTTTAAAAATTTAGCGATAATCTCGCGCTCGTCCTTGCCCTCCATCGTGCTAACTTTTAAAAATTTGCCGTATTCATCGGCCATCACCGCAGAGATCGCCACGACTCTATGAAACATCACAGGCAAAAACTCACTCCCGCTGGCCTCTTTTTGCAATGCCATCGCCTGCACGCTCACATCTTCGTCGCTCCCGTCGATGCCGTAAATTTTTCTTATCAAATTTGCATCAGGTATCGTCTCGCAGTCAAAGACGCAGATGTAACTTTTCGCCATTTTAGCCCTTTTTTAAGCATTTTTTTTTAAAATCATACCAAAAATTTATATTTAAAGTGTTTTATGCAAGATAAAAATCAACTAAAAATAGCCATCGTAAAGCTTTCGGCACTTGGAGACATCGTCCATGCAGCCATCGTGCTTCAGTTTATCAAAAAGCACTGCCCAAATGCTCACATCACATGGCTAGTTGATGCCCGTTTTGCAAGCCTTTTAAAAGATCATCCGCTTATCGACGAACTAGTCATTTTGCCACTTAAAGAGAGCTTTAAAAAGAGCTACAAGATCATAAAAACGCTTGGTAAATTTGATAAGATCATTGACCTGCAAGGACTTTTCAAATCAGCCGTCGTCGCAAAACTACTTGGCAAAGAAATTTATGGCTTTAGCAGAGAGAGCGTCAAAGAAAAGATCGCGGCCAGGCTTTATAGGCATAAATTTAAGATCGACTACAACGAAAATATCATAGTTAGAAACCTAAGTCTTGTTGGATACGCTCTAAATTTTAGCTTTGACAGATATGAAATTTTAAAAAAATCGCCCTGCTTTGAAATTTGCAAAAAATTTAAAAATGAAAGTGGCAAAAAACGCGTTTTAATCGCTGCTTTTGCAAGCGAAGAGAGCAAAATTTATGACAAATTTAAAGATGTGATCAGACTGCTTGAGGGATGCGAAATTTACCTTTGCTACGGTAACGAGAGCGAAAAAACAAGGGCTGAGGCGATCATTTCAGGCACCTTTGCAAAACTGCTTGAAAAGCTAAGCATAAAAGATATGATAGATTTTATCGCAAGCTGCGATCTGGTAATTGGCAACGACAGCGGTCTAACGCACCTTGCATGGGCTGTAAATAGGCCTTCTATCACGCTTTTTGGTAACCGACCAAGCCACCGCAATGCCTACGTCACGGACAAAAATCTTGTCGTTGATATGGGCAAGCAAATAGATGCCAGAAGCATCGATAAAAACGACTTTTGCATAAGAGAAATTTACCCTGAAACGGTTGCAAATTTCGCAAAAAGGCTGCTAAATGGATAGGCTCTATCTAGCTGGCTTTTATACCTTGAAATTTCTTATATTTATAATGCCTAGCTCGCTTCAAAACATGCTTGCTAAATTTTTGGCATTTGCCTTTATGAAGCTTAAAAAAAAGCGCTTTCACGTCGTGATGACAAATTTAAACCTCGCTTTTGGTGAGACAAAAACTAAAGAAGAGAAGCTAGAGATCGCTAAAAAATGCTACTACAACTTTGCAAAATACCTTGGTATAAATTTCATCCTCAATCAAAACACGACAAAGCAAAAGATACTTAAGCAAGTTGTTTTTAAAAATGAGCACTTTTTGCTTGATGCGATGAAGTCTGGTCGGCCTATCATCGTCACAACTGCGCACTTTGGGCAGTGGGAGATATTTCCTCTAGCTGTTGCGGCGTATTTTGGACCATCTTCAGTGCTTGGCAGAAAGCTTGATAGTAGCGTCATGGATAAAATTTTAAGGGCAAATAGAGCGCAGTTTAACGTGGAGCTAATCGACAAAAATGGCGGCGCAAAAGATATCTTAAAAGCGCTAAAGGCTAGGCGAATAGTTGGAATCTTAGTCGATCAAAACACCGCTCCAAAAGATGGTATAAAGGTGCAGTTTTTTGGCAAAGATGTGCTTCACACGCCAGCTGCAAGCGTGCTAGCTCAAAAGACAAATGCCCTTATCATAAACGCATTTATCTACCAAAAAGGTGAAAATTTAAATGAAATTTGCTTTGAAGAGCCAATAGATATAAGCACGTTTGATAAAGAAGATGCTGTGCAAAAAGCGACGCAGATGCAGTGCAGTGCGTGCGAAGAGATGGTTAGAGCAAGGCCTGAAGAGTACTTTTGGTTTCACCAAAGGTTTAAGAGATTTTACGAAAATGAGTATAAATGCTAAGCGTTGTCATTTTGACTTTTAACAGCGAAAAGTACCTAAAAGAGGTGCTAGAGAGCGCTAAATTTGCTGATGAGATCATCGTGGTTGATAGCGGCTCAAAAGATAGCACAAGGCAAATTTGTGATGACTTTAGTAATGTGAAATTTCACGAGCATGCTTGGCTTGGATTTGGCGCGCAAAAGCAAAAGGGCGTGGATCTAGCCAAAAACGAGTGGGTATTTGTGCTTGATAGCGACGAGGTGATTACAGACGAGCTTAAAAACGAGATCATTAGCACGTTAAAAGAGCCTAAATTTAGCGCTTACAACGTTGCTAGGCTAAATTTCTTTTTTGGCAAAGCGATAAAAAATATGGGGCTATATCCAGACTACACAGTGAGGCTTTTTAATAAAAATTTTGCCAAATTTGATGGCAGAGCTGTACATGAAAAGGTCGTTTTAAATGACGGCTCACAAAGGCTTGGAGCTCTTAAAAATCACTTCTTGCACTACGCGTATGAGAGCGTCGAGCAGTTTATCGCCAAGCAAAATCGCTACTCAAGCATGGGCGCAAAAAGAAATTTGCTAAAGGCGCTTACAAGCCCAGCTTGGACATTTTTTAAGCTTTATGTGCTAAAAGGCGGCTTTAAAGAGGGCTTTGTGGGCTACATTATCGCTAGACTTTACGCCCAGTACACATTTTGGAAATATATAAAATGAAAATACTTGTGATTAAATTTAGAAACATCGGCGACGTGCTTTTGACAACGCCGCTCATTGAAAATTTGCACCACTACTACCCAGACTCGACCATCGACTTTGCCCTAAACAAAGGCACAGAAGCGATGATAGAAGGCAATCCCTACATAAATAAAATCCACATTTACGATAGGCAAAGTGCAAATTCTGGCTTTTTTAAAAAGCTAATGACCGAGCTAAAATTTATAAGAGCGATCAAAAAAGAGAAGTACGATATGGCGGTGCAAACAACCACTGGAGACCGCGGCGTCATCATCTCAAAGTACGCTAAGATCAAAAAGATAGTTGGCTTTTTAGGCAAGCATAAGGCGATAAATAAGCTTTTAAGCGTAAAGGCAAAATACTACGAAAATTTCTCCCACACGGTTGATCTAAATTTAAATGCACTAAGGGCTTTAGGTTTTGAGCCGGTTAGCAAAAAAGTGAGCGTTTTTTCAGATGAGAGCGTGGAGTATCTAAATTTACCAAAGCGCTTTGTGCACGTGCATCTAACAAGCCGCTGGATGTTTAAATGCGCAAACGACGAGAGCATGGCAGAGCTCATCGACTACTGCGAAAACGAGCTTGGCACAAAGGTCGTACTAACAAGCGACAACAAAGAAAATGAGCTAAATAAGCTTGCAAGCGTGCTAAAAATTTGCAAAAGTGAGCCTATAAATTTAGGTGGCAAGCTAAGCCTCAAACAAACGATCGCCCTCTCAAAGCGCTCAAGTCTCTTTATCGGCGTCGATACTGCCATCATGCACATAGCTGCTGCAAATGACGTGCCAGTGATCGCCTTTTTTGGCCCTAGCGGAGCTTTTGAATGGGGACCTTGGGACAATGGCTTGATGCAAAATGGCTACACAGCGCAAAATGGCATACAAAGCATGGGCAAGCACATCGTCTATCAAAAGGACTGGGACTTTGTGCCTTGCGATAAAGAGGGCATAAAAGAGCACGGCATTGAGAATACTTTAATGGACTTTAGCGATGAGATGGGGCAGATAAAGGCGAAAATAAGATCAAATTTGGAGCTAGTGCAATGAACATCCTCCACACACAGACGCTTTTTAACTGGGGTGGCGAGCAAAACAAGACGCTAAATGAGATGCGTTTCATGCGTGAAATGGGTCATGAAGTGATGCTCTTTTGCAATCCAAATTCGCAGATCGAAAGCATCGCGAAAAAAGATGGATTTAAGGTCATCACGCAAGAGATGAATAAGAAAAATTTTCATAAAAGCGTGCCAGCACTTTGCGAAGTGATAAGATCAAATAGTATAGATGTCGTGATCACACATGGCTCGACTGATAGCTGGGCTGGCGCCATAGCTGGGCTTTTTTACCGCAAAAGAGGCGTTAAATTTTATAAAGAAAGACACAATCTTTTCCCTATAAAGGGGTTTGTTTCTAAATTTATGCATAAAAAGCTTTTTGACAAAATTTTATACATCTCAGGTAGTGTCAAAGAGTATCTGCTAAGCATCGGCGTTAGCGAAGATAGGCTCTTTTTTATGCCAAGCACAGTTGATGTCGAAAAGATTGATAGCACAAAAAGCACTTTTAGAGATGAGTTTCATATCGCCAAAGATGAGCTAGTCATCGGCACTTTTACCTCACTTTACCGCAAAAAAGGGGTCTTTGACTTCGCAAGTGCTGCAAAAGAAATTTTAAAGACAAAGGATGCGACTATTGTATTTTCTGGCAACATTAGTGACGGCACAAAAGAGCAGATCGCCTCTATGTTTGATCAAAAAGATAAGATCATCTTCACTGGCTTTAGAAGTGACGCGGCAAACGTTATAAAAAGCTTTGATATCTATGTATTTGCCTCGCACTCTGAGGGGCTTGGTACAGTACTACTTGAGGCGATGAGCTCAAAGGTGCCAGTCGTGGTCTATGATAACGCGCCGATGAACGTGCTAGTTAAAGATAAAGAGCGTGGGCTTTGTGCTAGAAATTTAGATGAAATTTCACTAAAAGAGTGCATTTTAGAACTGATAAATGAGCCTGAAAAAGCCAAAATTTACTCTCAAAACGCCTTTAAATTTGTGGATGAAAACTTTAGCCACAAGGCGCTAAAAGAGGCTATAAGAAATTTACTGGAGCAAAAATGAACTACCCAGTTTGCGTGCTAACGATGCACCACTGCAATAACAATGAAAACGACTTTGCCATTAAGCCTGAGCTATTTAAAAAAACGCTTCTTATGGCTCTAGATGAGGGCTATAAATTTATAAATTATGACCAGTTTAAAGATACCGTGGCTGGCAGAGCAAAGGCTCATAAAAAGAGCATTTTGCTAACTTTTGATGATGGATATTTTGACAATTATAAATTTGCATTTCCTATCTTAAAAGAGCTAAATATCCCAGCCGTTTGCTTTTTGATAACAGATAAGATCAAGGATTTTAAAAGGCAGGATTATGATTTTTCGTTTAAAAAACACAAAGAGATCGACTACGACAAAGACGCGGAGTATTTTTTAAATTTAGATGAGATCAGACAGATGCAAGAGAGCGGACTCTTTGAGTTTGATAGCCACACAGCGAGCCACTTTTCTTGCAGAAGTGACGATGAGGCAAAGCTAAGAGAGGAGTTTTCTAGCTCGCTTGCTAAGATAAAAGAGCTATTTCCAGAAAAAAAAGAATTTGGCTTTTGCTTTCCAAAAGGGCATTTTAACGAACTTTCACAAAGGATAGTTAAAGAGTATTACGGCTTTGCTTTTAGCGTGATAGATGGCGGGTTTTGCGCTGGGGATGATAAATTTAAGATAAGGCGTATCGATATCTCAAACAACGCAAAGAGCGAGAGCGACTACATTTTTAGGATCAAAAAGAAGCTTTTTATATATTCAACGCCATTTATTGGCAAAATTTACTCAGACTTTAGAAATAGAAGCTTTAAATAGCGCTTAGTTCTAACTCCTAAGAAAAGCATAAATAGATCCTAAAAAGTCATTTTGATAGATAAACATGGTCTTTTTAAGCCATTTTTCATCGCGCTTTGTCACTATGCGTTTTATCTCCTCTAAGTTGCCATCAGCCTTATTTATGCCACGCTTTGTCGTGAAAAAAGCCTTGTAGCCATGCTTTTTAGCGGCATTTAGATACTCGTCATTATATTTGCCTCTTGGCCAGCAAAGTGCCTCATCTTCAAAGCCAAAATTTTTCTTCATAAACTCACGGCAAAGACCAAATTCTTCATCCAAGCTAAGCTGTCCAAAATATCCATCAAAATGCCCATGCGTATGCGAGTGAAAATAAAAGCAGTCCTTCATCTTCTCGATCTGTTCTGAATTTAAGATCACATCTTGCGGCCTACTTGGAGCAAGCCTCTTGCACTCGTTGTGATCGACGTTTAAAAAGCTAGCGGACCTCAGCTCATGGGCCTTTTGCGCTGCCTCTATCCAGCCAGTTATTATAAATATATTTGCTTTTAGTCCAAATTCTTTCACGATAGGATAGGCATAGATATAGTTGTCCATCCAGCCATCATCAAATGTTATGCAAACGCTCTTTTTAGGCACCTCAAGCTCACCCTTTTTGTATGCGATAAATTCATTTATGCTTAGCGTTTTATAGTCATTTTCGGCTAGAAATTTCATGTGCGATCTAAACTCATCAACGCTACTAGCGATAAATCCGCTCTTTTCAAGCACATGGTGATACATCAAAACTGGTACGCTCATTTTACAAGCTCCATATATAAATTTTGTGTGTTTTCTATCATTTTTTCGATGCTAAATGTCTCTTTGACATACTCTCTGCCAAACTCACCCATCTGCTTTCTTAAATTTTCATCCAAAATGAGCCTTTCAAGCACCTTTTTTAGCTCCTCTTTGTTGCCATTTTCAAATAAAAATCCGCTTTTGCCATTACTCACTGCCTCGCCAAGGCCGCCCACATCGCTTCCGATAGTAGCTAGCTTGCACGAAGATGCCTCGAGTAGCGCCCCACCGATAGCCTCCATGTCTGAAGGTAGCACGCAGATATCAAGCGAGCCTAAAAAGTCGTTCACGTCGGTTCTGTTGCCAAGCATGAATATATTTTTCTTATCTTTTATATACTCGTGTAAATTTTTATTTTGAGGACCGTCGCCCACGATAAAAAGGGCTGATTTTTCTAAATTTAGCTCGCTAAATGCATCGATTAAGAGCTTGTGATTTTTAGCAGCTCTTAACACCGCAACGATGCAAATGCCCACCACATCGTCACTTAGGTCAAATTCTTTTTTTATATTTATCTTAAATTCTGGCGTGTATTTTTGCGTATCAATGCCAGTGTAAATTTTTAGTACCTTCTCTTTTTTCACACCTCTTTTGATAAGATCAGCGCAAACTGAGTTGCAAACACCGACCACTTTTGTGCTTAGGTTGTAAGGTATGGGAGAGCTTATAGGCAGCTGCAAATGCCTAGTGCGAACCACGCTAACGCCACAAATTTTGCCTACGATCGCGCCTATGGTGCCGTCTTTGCCTGAGTGAGTTGAGATGATTTTTATATTATTTTGTTTTACAAATTTGCAAATTTTTAAAATTTCAAAGATATTAAAAGATTTTTTGAGGTTAAACTCGACAAATTCGCACTCTATCTGCTTTTCAAGGCTTTTTGAGCCAGAGTTTAGTCCATAAAAAACCTTAAATTTGCTCTTATCTAGCCCATTTATCACACGCTGCGTGCGATGCTCTTGCCCACCAAATCCAAGAGAGCTTTCAAGCTCAAGTATGTTTATCATTTTCTACTCTTTAAATTCTTTCATTTTTTTATTCGATAAAAACGTTTTTGCTATTTTAAAAACTACTTTTTGTTTAATTGTATATTATTTTTAGTTCAGCAATGCTAAAATATCTACTTAAATTTTAAAGGGATTACATGAAAAATGACATTATAGCCAAGCTCTACAATCTTTTTTTGGTTGTTTTATTATTTACACTACCAGTTACCGAGGGCTTAAAACAAATTTCACTTACACTTTTTGTATTGGTTGGAATTTATATCTGTGTCAAAGAAAAAAAACAATTTAAAATCGATGTTATAAACATCTCGCTTTTTATATTTGTTTTGATTACATTTATAAGCTGCCTCATAAACGGTGTTTCACCTTCAAGAACTCTTGACCCACTAAGATGTATGTTATTTTTCTTTGTAGCTAGAAGCGTTGGAGCCGAGAAAATAAACTTTAAATTTCTGTTTTTTGCCTTATTTGCTGGTTTCATCACCGCATTTATCCCTGCTTGTGTTAAAAAATTTACTTCAAGTGATCCAGCTGCACTTTTTGAGCTTAAATCAATCGGTCACGTAAACCATAGTGCCATATTTATGCTACTAGTCCTTTGTATAGCTTTAATATCAATGGGTGAGCTAAAAAAAATATATGAAAAAAATATATGTATAGTAATAGCAGGAATTTGCGCATTGGGGGTTATGATTACTGGCTCAAGAGCCGCCATGTATCTTTTGCCTGTTGTTATTTTTTTCATCTTATTTTTTCAGATTATAAACAAGCAAACTAATTTTAAAGTATCGCTTGGCATAATAATTTTATTTATAGCCATAATTTTTTCCTATACATATATATCAGCAAATATCACTCAAGATATAAGAATTTATAGCAAATTAACAAGAGGTGTTACAGGGTCAGAGACGAGATATCCGATCTTTGCTAGCGCTTTTTATACTTGGCTTGAGCATCCTTTCTTTGGTATAGGATCTGGCGAGTTTAAAACCATAGATATAACAAAATATTTTCCAGGTAACGGCGAAGTACGTGTCAGCCATGCGCACAACACCTTTTTAACATTCTTAACCGAAAAAGGCATCATTGCTCTGCTTGCATATTTAGTATTTCAACTATCACTTTTTATTAAATTTATTAAAAATTTCAGGCAAAACAGCATAGTTTTTCTAGCGCTTTTGATGCTTGTTTTTCAAAACATAATTTCACTTGCAAACACGACATTTCACCATGAAAACGCACTTTTGATGCTCTTGTTTTGGGCGCTGGCTTTAGGAGTTATAGATGAAAAAAATAGTATTTTTAAGAACTAATCCAAACGCAGTTGGAGGTGCTGAAAGATACTTAAGAAGGCTTGTTAAAGCCCTAAATGAGCTTGGTATCCAAACAGAAATTCGCTCATATCTTGGAGACACCAGCGTCTCTTCTTGGAAAAAAGCTCTAAATTTTAACCGCCAAGTAAAACGCCAAAAAAGAGAGGATGAATTTTACTTTAGCCTAGAGCGCATAAGCTGCGCCGATATCTACAGGGCTGGAGACGGCGTGCATAAGGTTTATAGGACTACAAAGAGCTTTTGGTGGCTAAACCCCCTAAATTTCGTCTATCCATACTTAGAGAAAAAGTGCTTTAAAAACTCCCAAAAGATCATCACAAACTCAAATTTCATAAAAGAGCAGATCATCGCGACTTACGGAATAGAGCCAGAGAAGATCACGACCATTTATAACGGCGTAAATTTACCCCAAAAGGTGCAAAAAGCCGAGGCAAAGCTCGCACTTTGTGAGGAATTTGGACTTAAATTTGAGCTTGCAACCCTGCTTTTTGTGGGAAATGGCTTTAAAAGAAAGGGGCTAAAAGAGTTTTTGCTCCTTGCTTCAAAGCTAAAAACTCCCGTAAATACGCTTATTGTGGGCAAAGATAAAAACATCTCAAGCTACAAACGCCTAGCTAAAAAACTTGGGCTAAACGCCTACTTTGTCGGCGAGCAAAAGAGCACGGCGAAATTTTATGAAGCGAGCGATATTTTTATATTTCCAACACACTATGAACCGTTTTCAAATGTCGTGTTAGAGGCACTTAGCTTTAAAAACGTGGTCTTTACGACGGCTCAAAATGGAGCTAGCGAGATACTTGAAGATAAATTTGTACTTCAAAATCCAAGTGACGAGAGCGCGACAGAGTTTATAGATGAAATTCTCACAAACCACGAGCTTTTAGCGAGCCTGCAAGAGAAGGCTTACCAGCTTTCGCTAAATTTTAGCATCGAAAAAAACGCCGCTCTTACGCTTGAAGTGATAAAAGACGCTTTAAAATGAGAGTTTTTATCGAGCTTCCAACCTGGCTAGGCGATAGCGTAATGGCAAGCGCTGCGATAGAAAATTTAGTGCAAAATGAGAAAAATTTACAAATCGTTTTTTTTGGCTCATTTGTAGCCTGCGAGCTTTACAAAAACCATCCAAACTGCGAAAAAGTGGTCGTTGATGAGAGCAAAAAGGCAAAATTTAGGTTTTTATCTCTTGCAAAAAGCGCAAAAAGTCTTGGTAAATTTGATCTAGCTCTTAGCTTTAGGAGCTCATTTGCTAGTAAATTTTTACTATTTTTTATAAACGCTAAGCAAAAAGCCATCTTTAAAAAGAGCAAAACCGTCCTTCATCAGGTGCTAAAATATGCAAATTTTGTAAAAAGTGCCATTGGCTTGGGCGAAATTTATACCGATTTAAAGCTATATTTTACCCCTAAAATTTCAACCAAAAAAACACTAGCTCTAAATCCGGGCGCGAGCTATGGAAGTGCAAAAAGATGGTATCCAGAGTATTTTGCACAGGTGGCGCTAAATTACAAAGATGAGTTTGAGATCGTAATCTTTGGTGGCAAAGGCGAGCAAGAAATTTGCGAAAAAATTGAGCAAATTTTAAAAGAAAACGGCATAGCTTGCCAAAATTTAGCTGGCAAAACAAGCGTCAAGGAGCTTTGCGAGCGCATAGCTGGGCTTAGCCAAAATGGCATTTTCGTCACAAACGATAGTGGCCCTATGCACATAGCTGCCGCCTTTCATGTGCCAACAATCGCTCTTTTTGGACCGACAAAATTTAGCGAAACCTCGCCTTGGGACAATGAATTTGCAAAGATAGTGCATCTAAATTTAGCTTGCATGCCCTGTATGAAGCGAGTTTGTCCGATAAAAACGCATGCTTGCATGAGAGATCTCAAACCACAAATAGTAATAGATGAGATAAATTTACTAAGAAAAGAGAGTGGAATTTAGGTAAAAAAATAAAACGAGGCAGTTGCCTGCCCCGCTAGTTAGCATTAAGCCGACTTTTCTTTGAGATATTTGTTTATAAGAGTTGTGATCTCTTCGCCGTGCGGGAACCTTGACTCATCGTTTCCGATGCGATCCTTTTTAGAAAAGATAACGTTTCCATCAACCTCGACGATAAAATTTCCACCATCTCCTACAACCAACTCGACTCTTGCATCACTAAAGTTCGTTTTTATTTCATCTTCTACACGAGAAGCTACCGGACGATAGTTTCAAGAGTTGCAGTAAATAATTTTTACTTGCATGCTCTGTCCTTTCTTGTGAAATAAGCTTTGATTATATAAAATTTATCCTAACGAACGGATAACACGAGAAAGGATGATTTTATGAAAAAGGTAGCCGTAATCCTAGCTGATGGTTTTGAGGAGATCGAGGCGCTAACCTCTGTCGATGTTTTACGCAGAGCAGGTGCTATAGCATCTATTGCTAGCTTAAAGGACGCGCAGATCAGAGGTGCTCACAACATAAGTGTAAAAGCTGATGTCACACTTCGCGAGGTGGAGGAGCTAGGCTATGATGCGATCGTGCTTCCAGGAGGTCTGCCTGGTGCAGAAAATCTCGCAAATGACACCAAGTTAAGAGAAATTTTGCAAGAATTTGACAAAAAAGGTAAGCTAATTTGTGCCATTTGTGCCGCTCCTATGGTGCTTGAGCGAGCTCGTGTGCTAAAAGAGCATTTTGTTTGCTATCCTGGCTTTGAAGAGAATGTAAGAAGCGACAAAAGAGGCTACGTGAGCGATAAAAACGTGCTAAAAGATCAAAACATCATCACTGGCAAGGGACCAGCTTTTTCTATGGAATTTGCACTTTTTATAGTGAAAAATTTGCTTGGCGAAGAGGCTTATCTTAAAGTAAAAAATGATTTACTTTATAAATAGTTTATAAAAAAATTATAATTTTTTATTTAATTATTCTACTTAAACTTAAGGATAAATTTTGTTTAGTGATAGATATTATAATGCCGTATTGTTGCGATTTGTTGCATTTAAGGATATTTTTTAAAAATTTGTAATATTTTTCTTGGTTTTTACATCTTTTTGACGGAAATAAGCTATTATTTCTCTAATCGATCAGATCGATAATTTTTTTAAGGAATAATCCTGTGAACATTTATGTAGGGAATTTGTCGTATAGAACGACAGAGGCAGAGTTGAAGGAAGCTTTTGCACAATTTGGTGAAGTAAGGCGCGCAAAAATCGTAAAAGATAGAGAGACAGACCGCTCAAAGGGCTTTGGCTTTGTTGAAATGGACGACGCGAACGAGGGCCAAAAGGCGATCGACGCACTAAATGAAAAAGAACTTGGCGGACGCACTTTAAGAGTAAATGAGGCTAGACCAAGGGATTAATGACTATTTGCCACCATCTGGTGGCATAGTCTCTCGCATAGCTCCGACGCCAAGCGGCTACCTGCACGCTGGCAACGCCTACAACTTCATCTTGACTTACGTTTTGACGCGCTCACTGGACGGCGTTTTGCACCTAAGGATTGACGATTATGACCTTGGCAGATACCGGCGCGAATTTGTTCAAAATATCTTTAACGTTTTAGAATTTCTGGGGCTAGATTACGACAAAGGAGCTAAAAGCATAGATGACTTTGAGCAAAATTTTAGCTTCAAAACAAGAGCCAAAAGATATGAAAAAGCACTTGAAAAGCTAGATAAAATTTACATTTGTGAATGCACAAGGGCTACCAAAGATGCTTATGAAAACGGCATTTACACTAAAATTTGCAAAGATAAAAAGCTAAATTTTACAAAAGATAAAACCGCTATCAGGCTAAGCGTGGATGAAAACGACGAGCTTGGCAGG
>CAUUZE010000006.1:0-46444 GCA_963549665.1 Campylobacter concisus
ATTACGAGCTAGTTAATTATTATCAAAGCTTGGGCGGTGATGTAAATGTTCAACATTTAGCCTATGTTGAAAATTTAATGCTTGATAGAAATTTAGACAATTTTACACATTATCATGAAAAGCACTATCTTAATGCTCCTGATATTGATAGCTTTGTAGATAGATTTTTGATTTGCAATGAGTTTTAAAATGTGTTTGAATGAGCTTTTTGATAATTATATTAGCTATTACGAGCTTATTTTAAGTCCTTCTACTTTTAGAAGTGATATAGCTACTTACAACAAGCATTTTAAAAACTCACTTGGTTTAAGGGATATAAGAGAGATAAATTTTATTGATATTCAAAAGTTTTGCAATGATCTAATAAAGCAAGAATACAAGATTAAGACAATTAAAAATATCGTTGCAAAGCTAAAAGTTATTTTTAAGCTTGGCATCAAGTTGGAGTTAATAAATAAAAATCCTTGTGATCTTATCGAGCTTCCAAAATTTGACAATAAAAGATATTTTGATTATCCGATAGCTATTCAAAAACGTTTTATAAAAGCTATTTGTGAAAATACCGATGATAACTCTGATATATTCTTTTTCTTACTTCACGGCAGGCGTAAAAATGAAGTATTAAGCCTTAAATTTAGTGATATAAACTTTAAAACAAGAACTTATACTATCCCTTTTAAGATCAACAAGGCTAAAAGAAGTATGATCTATAAGATGAGCGATGAGCTATATACTAGGCTTTATAAAAGATATATAGTAGCTAAAGAGCAAAAACGTCTAAATGATTATGTCTTTATTAATCCTATTACTGACGATAAATTTAAAGATTTACGTAAAAGCTGGGCTTCACTTCTTAAAAGAAATAATTTGCCAAAGATAAGATTACACGATATTAGGCATTTAATAGGTACTTACTCAATTAATTATCTTAAAATTCCTATCGAGCAAGTTTCATTTACATTGGGGCATACAAATATAATTACAACTCAAAAATACATTACTGCAAACATCAAAAAATCTCAAGAAACTATCGAAATTTTACTAAATTCAATTTCAGATTAATTTAAGCGTTTTAAAAAGTGGCTTGGAGTGCCGATAAAATGGGTATTTGGTTGCGGAGGACGGATTTGAACCGCCGACCTTCGGGTTATGAGTGTTGTAGGCTTTTTCTTATAAGTAGCCATTAAGCTACATTTGTTAAAATTTGCCCTATGAAAGTATTAAAAAGTTCGACATTTGATAAGTGGTTGCATAAGTTAAATAATCCTATTGTTAAGGTTTCTATATTAAGAAGATTAGAGCAGATAGAAGCAAAAGATCATTTAGGGGATTATAAATTTATCGATACAGACTTATACGAACTTAGGTTTTTCAATCGTGGTGGGTTAAGGATATTTTTTACCTTTGATGGCGATGAAATAATTATATTATTAAATGCTGGCGATAAAGATAGCCAAAGCGATGATATTAAAAAAGCAAAAGAGATTTTAAAGGATTATAGATGAAAGAAGAATTTACAAAATTTAATTTAGAAGACTATTTAACAACTGATGAATTAAGAAAAGAGTATTTAAATCAAGTCTTAGCCGATGGCGATATTGAAGAATTTAAAAGAGCATTATTTTATATAGCAAAGTCAAAAGGCATTGAAAACGTTGCAAAGAAAGCAAATTTAAATAGAGAAAGCTTTTATAAGATGTTTAAAGAGAATTCAAAGCCTAGATTTGAAAGTATATTTAAGGTTGTGAATGCTCTTGATATTAAGCTTGTTTATGCTTAATATTATTTTATTTAAATTTATTTCATTTCTATTTTTATATCTTTTTTAAGCCTTGTATTCTTTACTTGCTTGCTATCTCCTAGCCTTTGCATTATTAGTTTGTCGTTTGTTCCTATTATTTCAACTAAGTATTTATTAAATTCTATTTTTTTAATTATTTTTATATCGTTATTTGTTAAATTTTTAAATCTTCCATTAAACATTTTTTCACCGCTGTTATTTTGGTTGTAAAATTCTATATTTATTACCCCTTGTTCTCTTGTATAGCTCCATTTTTCGTGTATAAATTTGCCATCGTCCAAATCATAAATAAAGCCGTCATCTTTGATTTCAACTTTCCATTTATTGCCTGGACTTGTCATAAAATTAACAAATTGATTGTTCTCTGTTGTGATTTCCCATTTACCCATTATATTTACATCTTCGCCAAATTCATAACAAAAAGCATTTATTGAAAATATGAGTATTATTAGTAATTTTTGCATTACTTTGTTTCCTTTATATTTATTTTTCCATTATTTGCTTTTTCTTTTATTTTTTCTAATTTTTCTAAGAATTTTTGAGTTTCTGAAATTTGTTCGTCTAATGCTAAACCTTGATTTATTAGTCTTATTAGTTCTGGTTTTTCTTTTTCCCAGTTTGTGAGCGTGTTTCTAGTGATATTTAATTTATCTGCTAATTCTTGCCTAGTCATTTTTAATACTTTTTGACAAATTATTTGGCATTTTATTAATTTTTAAGGTTTTTTTATTTAACATTTCACTATCCAAATGCACAATTATTGTGCATAGTTTTTTTGATTTTTTTGTGTCGCAATAAAATTATATCAAAAAAAAGTTTTTAAATCTAACATAATTGTAATTATATCTATAATTATTTTAGATTTTGCCCTGAATATGGCATTAAACTATTTTAGCCCCGTTTGGACGAAACACCTTTTCGGGGCTATGTTAAATGGTGTTTCAAAAATAAATAAACTAAAAAAGGTGTTAAAAATGCAAATCGTTAAATCTGACTATGATTTAAAATACGTTTTAAAAGGCGGTCTTGTAAGAAGCTCAGCTTCTGGTAAGTTCGAGGGGAATGATTATTCTTCTTCAGTGCGTATCTCTTCATCAAATATCTATGACGTTGTCAATGAAAAGACTGGCTTTACCGATGAAGTAGAACAAAAAGTTATCTTTAAAATTATTTGCCCTGACAATAATACTGCTGGACTTGTAGCGAGTGCCATAAAAGAAAAATTTCGTAAAGGCGAAGAAATACCAGTTGAAGGCGGTTTCCCAAACGATCAAAGAATAATCACAATAGCAAATCCAGTTGAATACTTCCTATTTGATACAAAGCCAGCTAAAAAGACTGAAAACAAGTAAATAAAGGGGTTTAGCCCCTTTAACTATTTATATAAGCGTGTTTCCTTATATAAGTAGTTAAGGCTACTAAATTTCTTAAAAAAGGATTTCAGATGAAATTTCTTGCTTCTGCTAAATCTAAGGTTTTAGCTGGTGTTGCGGCTGTTTCAGCATTATCAAGTAATGCTTTAGCCGCTGGTATAACAATGGCGGCTGACGGCACTGTTACAGGTGATCTTAACGTTGGTCCGTTTATGAGTATCGCTGGTGCTGTTCTTGTTGCTTATGGCGTATTCTTCGCTGTTAAAAAAGGTCTTGGTCTTTTGAAATAAAAGGCTTTTTCTCTTTGAAATGGTGTTGCCCCTTAATTGGGGCTAATTTTTAAAAAGGTTAAAAATGTATTTTGATTTTATAGACGTTACGAAATTTGGTATATTTTTAAACTCTTTCTTTGGTGCTGTGATCGTTTTCTTTGCGATAGTTTTTTCCATATCCTCAGCCTTAAACCTTTTTAAAAATTAGCCCTTAAATTTATAGCTTAAAGCAGAGTGCGAAGCAAAGCTTTAAGCCGACAAACGAAGTGCGTCAGTAATGTATAGGATATAAATATTATGGATAAAGTCTATCTAAATTTAACACTCGAGCAATACAACTTCTTGATGTCCCTAACTGGGGCATTGTGTGGGTTTTTGCTATGTATGTTTATTTATATAGTCTTATCCAAAATTTAAAAAAAGGTGTTTAAATGTTTAGTGTTATCGGTGTCCCAGCTTTTGATTACTTCTTTTCAATATTCGTTTGGTTTATGATTTTAACTCTGCCTATTTGTGCTGGCTTAGTCTTATTTACGAAAAAGGTTTTTTAAGGATTTCTTATGAAATTTTTTTTAAAAATTCTTTGCCTGCTTAGCTTTTTAATCTCTTTTTCTTTTTCTGAAAATTTGGGGCATGTTTTTTCTGGGGTTAAAGGTGCATCTTTAGATTTTTATGCTGGTTCTTTACCTTCTGTTAATGCTTCTTTTTTATCTAATAATTTTATTAAAATAGATAATGATGTTTTTCAATCTAGTTCTCCATTATATCTTGGTTTTAATTATTCTTTAGGCGTTTCTTGGGCTGGTTTTCGTGCTGATTTTAAAAATAATTATTTATTTTTTTATAATCCTTCTTTTCAAAAACAAGATACTTTTTGTCAGTTTGATAATGGTAATAATCTTGGTTGTTCTGATGAATATGAAAAATATGTTGGACAGGGTGATTTTAGAAAAATTACTTTTTCTTATCTTGAGCGTTATATTATTTCAAAATTTACTACTTGCAATGCTGGCGAGAATTTTAATACTACTTTAAAGCAATGTGTTCCAGCTTGTCCAGCTGGTCAGTCTTGGGATGTTAAAAACAATCTTTGTTATGTTGATTGTTCCGATAAAGATTTAAACAAATATGGCTATCCAAACGGCACAGCTCAAGGCGGTTGCGTTGATTGTTCTAGCGCTTTTACTGATCATGATATAGTTAGTTGTATTTGTTCAGGTTTTGGCACTACTTTATCTGAAAAAGGAATTTATTTAAATTTAGAAGGAAATTCTTTTGTTTCATATAATTGCGCTGATGGTAGGGATATAGTTTTTAAGCGTCGTTCAAATGAAAACACTGAAAAAGATAAAGATAAAGATAAAGAAAATCCTAAACCTGACAAAGACAAAGACAAGAAAAACGATAACAATTCTACAAATTCAAGTAATAAGGATAATCCAAATCCTGATAAAAAGGACAATAATGAAAATTCAAACAACTCTAGCGGAGAGAGTGGCAACTCTTCAAATAATAATAGTGGTGGCTCTTCTGGCAATGGTTCTAGCGGTGGCGGTGGGGCTGGTGTAGAAACAAAGCCAAATCCTAATAGTGGTAATGGCAAACAAGACGGAAAGGGTGACGGCAAAGGCGAAGAAGGTAAGGGCGATGATAATATTGGACCTGCTAAATTAGATTATGAAGGTTTAAAAGCTAGTGCTGATACTTTTGAAGGTCAATTTAAAACTGCCATTGATGATAGCTTTAGCTTTGTAAATGATGTAAAAGCTAGTTTAACGGATACTTTGCAAAAAATTAAAGATGGAAATTTAATGTCTTTGAAAAAAGGTGCAGTGCCTACAACTTGTCCTTTGAGCTTTCAAATTGATATGACTTATTTTTCTAAGAATTTAACTTTTGATTTTTGCAAAATTGTTTCGCCAGTCTCTTCATCTCTTTATATTTTATTTTACTTGGGTTTCTTTATCTTGTTTTTGATTGTAACTATTAAATTATTTATTTTAACGTTTATGGGGTGGTAGTTATGCCAGCGATTATTGCAATGATTGTTAATTTCTTTGCTTTTTTTAAATGGGGCAAGATTGTTGATTATGCTCTTCGTGCTTTTACTCTTTCTAAAATGGTTATTATTAATGCCATTTTGGGCGGTTTAATCCTTTCTTATGCAACTGCTGTTCTTTATATAATCAATTTTATATATTCTAAATTTAATTTTGTAGTTGATTATGTTAATAATTTGCCAACTGGTAATGATAAAGTTTTAACTACTGCTTTGGCTTTTATAAAATCTCTTGGTGCTTGGAATGCTTTTTGTGATGTAATGGCTATTTTTTCGCCTATCTTTTTAAGCTTCTTTCTTATTTATGCTACGAAAATAGGCATTGTTGTTTTTAAATTTGTTCGAGAAACAATTTTATCTTTTATTGTTGCGAAGTCTTAAAAATGATTACGTATTTGATTGGTAACCCTGGAAGCGGTAAAACTTATTATGCTGTATATATGATTTATCAGATTTTTTTATTTGAGCCAAAAAAGACTTTCTTAACTAAATTTGTTAAACCTAAAGAAAAGCCAGATTATTCATTTTGTTATACAAATATAAATGAGTTTAAATTTGAGCTATGCGATAAATTTAAGAAGTTTGACTTTGATGAATTTTATTTAGGCTTAAGAAATTTATATGCTCTTTATAAAACTGGTGCGACCGATAACGAAGTAAATGAGAAAGCCAAAGAGTTAAACTTATTTGGTTGTGTATTCGTTCTTGACGAGTGCCACAACTTCTTTAAAAATCAAAAAGATGAAATTTTAGTTTGGTGGCTTACATATCATAGGCATTTATATCAAGATATCTATTTAATTACGCAGGATTTAACGCTTGTAAATAATGAATATAAACGCATTGCAGAGAAATTTTATAGGGCTGTTGATAGCTCACGTAGATTATTTTCAAAAAAATTTCGTTATGAAGTATATGCTAGCTTTAGACTTTATAAAAAAGATAGATTAGAAATTATCAATATTCCATTTCTTCAAGAAGTATTTAACCTTTATCACTCAGGGCAAAGCTCAAATAAAAAATCATTTGTTCGCTTTTACTTTTTCTTAGCTTTTTTTGTCTTTATTTTTCTCTTGCTTTTCTTTTATTTTGTCGTAATGTCTTTATTTGAAACCGATAAACCTAAAAATGAGAATTTGCCTATTGAAAATAAAATTTCTTCTTCTGCTCCATTTTCCGAGCAACCTAAAAATTCAAGTTTATTCTTTGATGATAAGAAGCCTAAAAATAATAATATTGATATTCCTGAAATTTATATTTATGATATTACTTGCCTTAACAATAATTGCCATTTTAGCGATGATTATCATTTATTCCCATTGTCATTGATTAGTTACATTTCTTCAACGCATACCCCATTATATTTTTATTTCGAGCCAAAATCTCACGAGCTTGTTAAATACTACTATGTATTTGACAAGCCAGTTTTTGCAAATTTAATTCAAAAAAATAACAAAGGTGTTTCCGATGAAAAGTTTAATCAAATTCCTAGTTCTTCCGTGTCTGCTATTAAATAGCCTTTTTTCTGCTGAAATTTACACTGATTTGCTAGATTTCGCACGTCTTACCAGCAAGGCTAACAATATAGCTATTGTAACTGATGAGAGCATTCATCAAGGTGAATACTACTTTATCTATCAAGACGAAGTAAAAATTACGATTTCGATGTTTAGAAAAATGCTTGAAGCAAAGAATTTGTATCTTTACAAAAAAGATAATTTTTACTATGTAAGCTCTCAAAAATTACCTGATTATGATCTTAGGCGTATCGATCTTAAAAACTACGTTGTTGAAGATGTCAATAAAATTTTAAGTCAGTTTGATTTAAATGCTACCTATGCGACCGCTTCAAACTCTGTTTTCTTTAGAGCTGATGATTATATTTTTGACCAGGTAAAAGATGCTATCGCTAAGATCGATAAAAGCTTAGAGCAAGTAACATTTAAGCTTACAATTACCGAAACAAATTTAAAAGATATAAAAGATTTAGGTACAAATTTACAAGGCTTACTTAAGCCACTCAATCACGGCGATTTAGCCTATTACATAAATTTAATTACTTCCCCTTACATTACTAATTCAAACGTCATTAAAAACGATGATAGTGCATTTTTTGGCATATTAAATTTTCTTGATACAAACGGCATTACAAAAATCATCTCTTCGCCAGTCTTGACGGCAAAAAATCATACTGAAGTTTATTTTAGTTCTGTCCAAAATATCCCTTATCTTGTTTCAAAAACTGATATATCTAACGTAAATTACCAAAAAACAGACAGCTATGAATATAAAGACATTGGTTTAAAAATCAACTTAAAGCCTATAATTCTATCTGATCACATTGATTTCGACTTACATCTTATATTAGAAGATATCCTTTCTCAAAGTTCATCTTTAACGCCCATTGTTTCAAAGAAAGAGCTTAAAAGTTCATATTCTTTAAAGCGTGGTGACGTTCTAGTTCTTAGCGGCATAAACAAAAAAACTACTGCTAAGCAACGTAACGGCGTTCCTATCCTTAAAAATATTTGGCTTCTTAAGTATCTTTTTTCAGTAGAGCAAGACAGCGAGATAAACTCTGTTTTAACTCTCACAATTCAAATTATTTAATGTTTTAAGGGGTGTAGGGGATATCCCCTACAAAAGGCGAGTAATAAGCTTTTTAGTTCGTCCAGCCTTTTCGAGCCGTGCAACAAACGAGCCAGCTGGGTCATAAAAGCCCCCTTTCGCCTAAGTGTGTTTTGGCGTAGCCAAAAAGCCAACCATTTGTGCGGACGAAGTCCGCCAAATGGTGGCTCTTGTCAAATTAATAAAAAACTTTCACCTTTAAGGAAGTGACTATGCGAGCAAGGAATTTATACGGTGTTTCGCCTTTTGATGTTGAGCTTTGTCAAGAGAAGCTTGATAATCAAAGGGAGTATATGCGCTCTTTTTCTTTTGTTAATAGCTTAGGGCAGGTTAGAAATTTGCTTGATATTTCAATGTCAGCAAACTTTAGCTCGAAATATTACGCTGAAGTTTCAAACCGCGTTAATGTCTTTAGCTCATTTGCGATTGATAATTTTCAAGTGCCAGTATTTTTAACAATTACGTTAAATGGCTGTTTCAGGGGTGCTTTAAATGGCGATTATTCTAAATTTAAGGCCATTGATTATAGATATTTGCCTAGTGAAGTTAAATATAAGGCTAAAAATTTAGCCCCTTTAACTATCTCTGATTTGGTGGCCGTATTGAATTATCAATGGGTTTTGTTCCTTAAGCGTTATCATAAGGCATTTAAAAAAATAGATAGAAGTTATATAAGATGTTTTGAGCCACACAAAAAAGACGGCGTGCCACATATCCACGCTTTATTTTACGTCCCAGCTTACACGTTAGATTTTATGAAAAGAATTTATACAAATATTTTTTATGCCCCACAAAACTTAAAAACTAATGCCATTACAAGTGAGCAAGAGAAAAACGGCGAGCTTAACGGCTTTCAAACTAGCATTAATAATCCTAGTGGTTACGTAATGAAATATATTCAAAAAACTTTCATAAATTTAAAAGAAACGCAGGATTTTGATGAGCTTTCTGCTTGGTATGTAAAGCATAAGGTTAGGCGTTTCTTAAGCTCACGCACTAAAGTGCCTTTGTGGGTGTATAGAAAGATTAATTTTATTAGCTCAATGCAAGATTTTTACCACTTAAATGACCTTACAAATGATCCTAGGGCATTAATTGAGTGGAATAAAAAAGATGATTATATTTACATAAATTTGCCTTTTAATAAAGAAGAGATTATTTATTTAAATGGCAGATTGGAGCATTATATTGGTGGCAGGTTAATGAATTTTTACGATAGGCTTAAGATAAATAATAAAGTCGATGAAGATGCAAGCGATGTAATAAATAATTTTGGTAATACTCTAAAACAAAAGCAGGTATTGAAAATTTGCGATGAATTGTTTAAGACCGAAAAAAGAGTTAGGCCAGTAAGCAGAATGAAAGATTACGAGCTAGTTAATTATTATCAAAGCTTGGGCGGTGATGTAAATGTTCAACATTTAGCCTATGTTGAAAATTTAATGCTTGATAGAAATTTAGACAATTTTACACATTATCATGAAAAGCACTATCTTAATGCTCCTGATATTGATAGCTTTGTAGATAGATTTTTGATTTGCAATGAGTTTTAAAATGTGTTTGAATGAGCTTTTTGATAATTATATTAGCTATTACGAGCTTATTTTAAGTCCTTCTACTTTTAGAAGTGATATAGCTACTTACAACAAGCATTTTAAAAACTCACTTGGTTTAAGGGATATAAGAGAGATAAATTTTATTGATATTCAAAAGTTTTGCAATGATCTAATAAAGCAAGAATACAAGATTAAGACAATTAAAAATATCGTTGCAAAGCTAAAAGTTATTTTTAAGCTTGGCATCAAGTTGGAGTTAATAAATAAAAATCCTTGTGATCTTATCGAGCTTCCAAAATTTGACAATAAAAGATATTTTGATTATCCGATAGCTATTCAAAAACGTTTTATAAAAGCTATTTGTGAAAATACCGATGATAACTCTGATATATTCTTTTTCTTACTTCACGGCAGGCGTAAAAATGAAGTATTAAGCCTTAAATTTAGTGATATAAACTTTAAAACAAGAACTTATACTATCCCTTTTAAGATCAACAAGGCTAAAAGAAGTATGATCTATAAGATGAGCGATGAGCTATATACTAGGCTTTATAAAAGATATATAGTAGCTAAAGAGCAAAAACGTCTAAATGATTATGTCTTTATTAATCCTATTACTGACGATAAATTTAAAGATTTACGTAAAAGCTGGGCTTCACTTCTTAAAAGAAATAATTTGCCAAAGATAAGATTACACGATATTAGGCATTTAATAGGTACTTACTCAATTAATTATCTTAAAATTCCTATCGAGCAAGTTTCATTTACATTGGGGCATACAAATATAATTACAACTCAAAAATACATTACTGCAAACATCAAAAAATCTCAAGAAACTATCGAAATTTTACTAAATTCAATTTCAGATTAATTTAAGCGTTTTAAAAAGTGGTTCGGAGTGCCGATATAATCGGTATTTGGTTGCGGAGGACGGATTTGAACCGCCGACCTTCGGGTTATGAGCCCGACGAGCTACCACTGCTCTACTCCGCGATAAGAGTTGTTTGGGATTTTTAAAAGTGGATGGGGTAAGAGGATTCGAACCTCTGAATGACTGGACCAAAACCAGTTGCCTTACCGCTTGGCGATACCCCAATGTTTTTAAGAGTTGTAATTATATAGACTTTAATGCCTTTTGTCAAGGTTTTTAAAAAAATATGCAAAAATATTTTATTTTTCAAAGTAGCTTTTTAAAAATTTAAAAATAAATAAAATGCTTTTATAGCGTATAAAATTTAACTATAGCTTTTAAAACCCATGCGAAAATTTACATGGGTTTATCTAGTTTTTAACCCAAAAGTTCTTTCGCGATCATGCTTATGCGTTTTGCTTCAGCACTCGCTCCGATCTCATCTTTTGCCATTTTCATCACAGCGCCTAAATTTTTACCAACCTTTTCAATTATGCTTTTAATCTTCTCTTTTAGCTCATCATCACTTAGCTGAGCTGGCAGATATGCCTTGATCAGCTCGATCTCGCTCTGCTCTTTTTTGGCGAGGTCCTCTCTTGCTCCCTTTAGATAGAGCTCAACCGAGTCAGCTCTCTTTTTGATCTCTTTTTGAAGTAGCGGAAGCACGACCTCGTCGGTCATCTCGATCCTTTGATCGACTTCAACCTGCTTAAGTGCTGCATTTAGCGTTCTTAAGGTGTCTCTTTTAAACTCATCTTTTGCTTTCATAGCCTCTTTTATGTCGGCCAAAATTTGCTCTCTTATGCTCATTTTTTCTCCTTTAAATTTTTGAAATCATAACTAAAATTTTGTGATAATTTCTTGAAATATGCCTTTTAAATAAGCCGCCCCTACGCCCTCTCTAAGCCCATCGTCGATAACTATAAATTTCGCTTCTTGCCCGTTTAGTAGCTCTTTTAAGAGCAGTGTCCCAGCGATGAGCGGATACTTTCTACTTCTTCCAACCGCCACGTCAGCGCTTTTGTCATCCATCTTTAAAAGCTCATTTACAAACCAAACAAGATCGTCATTTTTAAGCTCATATCCACTCACTTTTTTTGGATCATAGCTTTCGTAGTTTAGCCCAAGTTTTAGTGCTGCGATAGTGGTCGGCACGCCAGAAGTTAGCACGATAAGTCTATTGTCAAGGCTTGTTAAAAATTCCCTTGCCTCATTTGTATAAATTTTTGCATTTTCTTGCATCACATCAAGCGTTTTAAACCTCTCGTAAAAGGTGATGATGCCAAATTTAAAGCTTATAAATTTGCCATCTTCGCCTATCTCTGAGCTTGCACCGCCGATGTCGATCAGGCTAAATTTATCATTTATACCAAGCTTTCTTAAGGCATTTTGTACGCCTAAAAATGTAAGTTTTGCTTCAGCTTGCCCGTCAATGATATGAAATTTTATGCCAAATTTCTCTCTTATCTCGCTAAAAATTTCTTCGCTATTTGATGCCACTCTAAAAGCCTCAGTCGCGACTGCCACGCATTTACATTTATCAAAGTCAAATTTGCTTTTAGCCTCCGCTATCGCTTCAAAAAGCATATTTTTAGCCTCCAAACCTATCTTGCCACTTTCATTTAAGCCCCTTGCAGCTCCAACTATTTTTTCATAAATTTGCTCATTGCTAAAGCCATTTTGTTCTTTTTTTATAAGCGCCACGCGAAAGGTGTTTGAGCCAAGATCTATCGCTATAACCAAAATTTATCCTTAATATTTTTGCCAAATTCTAACATATGATAATTTAGTATCATTTAAAGTGAGAAAATTCTAAAAACTTTAATAATTTTCAAGATATAATTTTGCCAAAAACTCTTACAAGGGGGCTTGATTGCTTCGAGATAACTTCTTGGCGTTAGTTATTTTTGCGATTTGCAGCGTTGGATTTTTCGTTTGGGGCTATCAATACATCCCAGCAAATAACTACTTTTTATTCTTGATCGCTGGTATGTTTGGCCTTTTTATGGCGTTTAATATCGGCGGAAATGACGTTGCAAACAGCTTTGGCACAAGCGTCGGCGCAAAAACACTCACACTAAAACAAGCTCTTGTAATCGCAGCCATTTTTGAGCTTAGCGGCGCGATATTTGCAGGATCTGAGGTTACAAATACCATTAGAAACGAGATCGTGAAATTTCCAAGCGATCTAAACCCGATGAAATTTGTCATCATTATGATCTCAGCCCTTCTAAGCTCAGGTCTTTGGCTATTTTATGCGTCCAAAAAAGGTCTGCCAGTCTCGACCACTCACTCGATAGTTGGCGGCATCGTTGGTGCAGGACTTGCTATGGGATTTATGATAAAAGATCCAGAGCCATTTAATATGGTCTCTTGGGGTGAGATCGGAAGGATCGCCGTTAGCTGGGTCATCTCGCCACTGCTTGGCGGCGTGATGTCTTACATTATATTTGGCTATGTAAAAAGCAAAATAATCGAGCCAACACACGAGCTAAAGACAAATTTAAAAGCGTTAAAAGCTGAGAGAAAAGCCTATAAAGAAAGCTTCATAAAAGCGCTTAAAACAAAGCCAGCTGAGGAGCAGATAGCCACTCTTTCAAAGATCGCAGTTATCGATGAGGACGAGATCGAAACCACTGAATATAGCGAATACCGCTCAAAAATTCGCATCATGAAAGATAGCGAAAAAGAGATAGATACCTTTAAAGCGATGAAAAAGCACATCCCGATCATCGCTGGATTTGCCGCAATGGTCATCTCGTCAATGATGCTTTTTAAAGGGCTTGAGCATATAAATTTAGCCTTTAGCATCATCCAAACAGTCTGGATCATCTTTGTTATCGGTGCCCTAGCGTATCTTGCAAGCCTTGCTATCATAAACGTCATGAGTAAAAATGATAGCGAAAAGAGCATCAATAGAATTTTCTCATGGTTTCAAATTTTTACCGCTTCATCTTTTGCGTTTTCACACGGCGCAAACGACATTGCAAACGCAGTTGGACCATTTGCTGCTGTGCTTGATGTGCTAAAGACTGGCTCTATAAACGAAAGCTCGCCGATACCTAGCATCGCAATGGTAACTTTTGGCATCTCACTTGTAGTTGGACTTTGGTTTTTAGGCAAGGAGGTGATCACCACTATCGGCTCAAAACTAGCCGAAATTTTACCTACGACTGGCTTTAGCGCGGAGCTTGCCTCAAGTATCGTCATACTTCTAGCTACAAAGCTTGGCATACCAGTTAGCTCGACGCATATCCTAATAGGCGCGGTTTTGGGCATTGGCATCGTAAATAAAAATGCAAACTGGAAAATGGTAAGACCTATCATCCTAGCTTGGCTCATCACGCTTCCAGCAGCTGCTATCTCATCAGCTATATTTTATTTTGCCCTTGCTAAATTACTAGGCGTTTAGAAAAACACTTTGCTTGTAAATTTAAAATTTGTAAGCAAACTTCATTTAAACTAAAATTTCTAATTTCTACGGATAAAAACTATCAGAAAAATAAAATTTTACTTACATTATTTAATAGATTAATTTATTAAAGATTAATCAATTTAGGCTAAAATACGACCATTTCAACAAAAGGACAGCTATGAAAAAAGATGTAAAAAAAGTTGTTTTAGCATACTCAGGCGGACTTGACACAAGTATTATTTTAAAGTGGCTTCAAGACGAATACAAATGCGAAGTAGTCACATTTACAGCTGATATCGGACAAGGCGAAGAGCTAGAGCCTGCACGCAAAAAAGCCCTAGCGCTTGGCGTGAAACCTGAAAACATTTTTATAGAAGACTTAAGAGAAGAATTTGTACGTGATTATGTATTTCCAATGTTTAGAGCAAACGCAATCTATGAGGGCGAATATCTACTTGGCACTTCAATCGCGCGCCCACTTATAGCAAAACGCCAAAGCGAGATCGCAAGACTTGTTGGTGCTGACGGCGTGAGCCACGGAGCAACAGGTAAAGGCAACGACCAAGTTCGCTTTGAGCTTGGCTACTACGCACTTGGCGACAACCTAACTATAATCGCTCCATGGCGTGAGTGGGATCTAAACAGCCGTGAAAAACTTTTGGCATACGCTGAGAAAAACGGCATAGATATCACTAAAAAACCAGGCAAGAGCCCATACTCAATGGACGCAAATTTACTTCACATAAGCTATGAGGGTCTAGTGCTTGAAGACCCGAGTCACGCACCAGAAGATGATATGTGGAGATGGACAGTAAGTCCAAAAGATGCTCCAGATAAGAGTGAGATTATCGAGATCGGCTATGAAAAAGGCGATCCAGTGAGCATAAACGGCAAAAAAATGAGCCCAGCTGAAATTTTAACCGAGCTAAACCGCCTTGGCGCAAAACACGGCATCGGCAGACTTGACATCGTAGAAAACCGCTCAGTTGGCATGAAGAGCCGCGGCTGCTACGAAACTCCTGGCGGCACGATAATGCTAAAAGCTCACAGAGCGATAGAGAGTATCACGCTTGACCGAGGTGCAGCTCACTTAAAAGATGAGATCATGCCAAAATATGCCGAGCTAATCTACAACGGCTACTGGTGGTCACCTGAGCGAAATATGCTCCAAGCTCTCATCGACAAGAGCCAAGAGCACGTAAATGGCTCTGTAAAAGTTGAGCTTTATAAAGGCAATGTGACTATCCTTGGCAGAAGCAGTAAAAATGATAATCTATTTAGCGAGGCATACTGCACGTTTGAAGAAGATAGCGTTTATGATCAAAAAGATGCAGCTGGATTTATCAAACTAAATGCACTTCGTTTCATCATCGCACGCAAAAATGGGCGAAAATTTGACTAAAAATAAAATTTAAAAGGATAAAAATGAAAGTACTACTAATAAAAGATGTAAAGGCGCTTGGCAAAGCTGGCGAGATAAAAGAGGTAAAAGACGGCTATGGCAACAACTTCTTAATCGGCAAAGGCTTTGCAAAAGCGGCCACTCCAGACGTCCTTCGTCAATATGAAGCGGCTCAAAAGAGAAAGGCTGAAGAGCTAAAATATGAGATCGCAAATTTAGAAAAGCTTAAAGAAGGGCTTGCAAAAGTGACAGTCGTCGTCAAGAAAACTCTTGGTGCAAATGGCTCGCTCTTTGGCTCAGTTTCAAAAGAGGAGATCGCAGCAGAGCTTGAAAAGACACATCATTTGGTAGTCGAGAAAAAAGCTATCGACCTGGACACTCACCTAAAAGCAGTTGGTCTTTATGATGTCTCTATAAAGCTTGGACACTCGATAAATGCGACCTTAAAGGTTGATGTGCAAGGAGAGTAGATGTTTCATGCGACAACCATCTTAGCCTACAAAGGCAAAAATAAAGCGGTCATCGGTGGCGATGGACAGGTGAGCTTTGGCAACACCGTCTTAAAAGGCAATGCTGTAAAAATCCGCAAAATTCACAACGGCAAAGTCCTAGCTGGCTTTGCTGGCAGCACCGCTGATGCGTTT
Organism: Campylobacter concisus; assembly: GCA_963549665.1. Classification (GTDB taxonomy): domain Bacteria; phylum Campylobacterota; class Campylobacteria; order Campylobacterales; family Campylobacteraceae; genus Campylobacter_A; species Campylobacter_A concisus_BN. The sequence continues at coordinate 16,061 of CAUUZE010000006.1, forward strand.
AATCTCTTTGATATGTTTGAGAAAAATTTAGAGCATACAAAGGGCGATTTGCTAAAGGCGGTGATAGAATTTAGCAAAGAGTGGCGCAAGGACAAGTATCTAAGAAAGCTTGAGGCGATGATGCTTGTGCTTGATAGGGATAAAATTTTCTTACTTAGTGGCACTGGAGATGTAGTAGAACCAGAAGATGGCAAGATAGCAGCTATCGGAAGCGGCGGTAACTACGCCCTTTCAGCGGCCCGTGCCTTAGATAAATTTGCCGATATCGACGAAGAGGAGCTAGTCAAAGAGAGCCTCAAGATCGCCGGTGAAATTTGCATCTATACAAATACAAACATCAAAACTTATGTTTTAGAATAAGAGAGAAAATGAACTTAACACCAAGAGAAATTGTTAAATTTTTAGATGACTATGTGATCGGTCAAAAGGACGCCAAAAAGATCATAGCGATCGCACTTCGCAACCGCTACCGCCGTATGAAGCTTGAAAAAAGCTTGCAAGATGACATCATGCCAAAAAATATCTTGATGATCGGCTCAACTGGCGTTGGTAAAACTGAGATCGCAAGGCGTCTTTCAAAGATGATGGGACTGCCTTTTATCAAGGTCGAGGCTAGCAAATATACCGAGGTTGGCTTTGTTGGTCGTGACGTTGAAAGCATGGTAAGAGACCTTGCTATGGCCTCATATAATCTCGTAAAAAACGAGCAAAGCGAGAAAAACCAAGATAAAATCAACGCCTACATCGAAGAAAAGATCGTTTCAAAGCTACTGCCACCACTTCCAAAAGGTGCTAGCGAAGAGAAGCAAGCAGAGTATGCAAAGAGCTATGACAAAATGCTAAATAGGCTAAGAAATGGCGAGCTTGACGAGCTAAGCATCGAGATAGAGGTGCAGCAAAACCCACTTGAAGCTGGCTCAAACGTGCCACCTGATATGGCTCAGATGCAAGAGAGCTTTATAAAGATAATTGGCATCGGCGGTAAAAATATCAAAAAAGAGATGAAGGTAAAAGACGCTAAAAAAGCCCTTCAAAGCGAAGCAAATGATAAAATTTTAGACCTTGAGAGCGTAAAAACAGAGGCGATAAAAAGAGCTGAAAATGAAGGAATCATCTTTATAGACGAGATCGATAAAGTAGCCGTTGGTTCAGGTAGCTCAAACAGGCAAGACCCAAGCAAAGAAGGCGTGCAAAGAGACTTGCTACCTATCGTTGAAGGCTCAAATGTAAATACCAAATTTGGAAATTTAAAGACAGATCACATTTTATTTATCGCAGCTGGAGCCTTTCATATAAGCAAACCAAGCGATCTCATCCCAGAGCTTCAAGGCCGTTTCCCACTAAGGGTCGAGCTTGATAGTCTTGATGAGGATGCGCTTTATCAAATTTTAACACAGCCAAAAAATTCGCTTTTAAAACAATATATCGCGCTTCTTTCAACTGAAAATGTCGAGCTAGAATTTGACGATGAAGCGATAAAAGAGATAGCTAGGATCGCTCACGCAGCAAATGAAAAGATGGAAGATATCGGCGCTAGACGTCTTCACACGGTGATCGAGCGCGTGATAGAGGATATCAGCTTTGAGGCTAGCGAAAAGAGTGGTGAAAAGATAAATGTCACAAAAGAGCTTGTAAAAGAGCGCCTAAAAGACGTGGTTGAGGATCAAGATCTAGCGAGGTATATACTTTGAAATCAGGCTTTGTTAGCATCATAGGACGCACAAATGCTGGCAAAAGCTCGTTTTTAAATGCCTTATTAAACGAAAAGATCGCCATTGTCTCGCACAAGCAAAATGCAACTCGCAGAAAGATAAATGGCATCGTGATGAACGGCGAAGATCAGATCATCTTTACCGACACGCCAGGACTTCACGAGAGCAACAAGGCGATAAATCAACTGTTAATCAGCCAAGCTATAAAATCGATGGGAGACTGCGATCTCATCGTATTTTTAGCGCCTATCCATGATGATACAAGCGACTATGAGAAATTTTTAGCTCTAACTCCAGAAAAACCGCATATCTTAGTGCTAACAAAAGTCGATGAAAGCTCAAATGCAAAAGTGCTTGAAAAGATCACTCAGTACCAGAAATTTCAAGATAAATTTGCAGCTTTGCTTACTTTTAGTACCAAGCAGCCTACCTATAAAAAGCCGCTTCTTGATGAAATTTGCAAGCTTTTGCCAGAGCATGAGTACTTTTATGATCCAGAATTTCTTACGCCGACAAACGAGAAGGAAATTTTTAGAGAATTTATACTTGAAGCGATCTATGAAAATTTAAGCGACGAGATACCATATCTTAGCGACGCGATCATAAAAAGCGTAAAAGAAAAAACAGGTATAACTGAAATTTATGCGAGCATCATCACAGAGCGTGACATCCATAAAAGTATGATCATCGGAAAAAATGGTGAAACTATTAAACGAATAGGAATTTTTGCAAGAAAGTTAATACAAAATTTAACCAACACAAAAGTCTTTCTAAAGCTCGATGTAGTCGTTAAAAAAGGCTGGAGCAAAGAAGAAAAGAGCCTAAATCAGATAATCGGCTATTGATTTTTTATTTTAAAGATATTAAAATACCCAATATAAGCGTTTAGGAAGGTTTTTTGATTCATGATGAATATTAAAAAAAATAGTGAAATTTCTATAGTTGCACTAGATCCGTATGACTATAAAGGATTTCGTTATCACAACAGCAATGTAGAAGCTTTTAACTTTTCAAAAACAGTCAATAAACGCGACTTTTTCATCTCATATATAAAATTTAAAGACTTAAAAACAACAACTATTTCTATCCCTAGAAGCGTTGATAACGACACCCTTTACGAGGAGCTTTATTCAAAGACCTATGCAGAGCTTTCGCTAGATCCTGCGCTTGATAATAAGATATTTTTCTCAGAAGGCACTACAAAAGCTCAAGAGAGAATTTTTACTGTTTTTGCTATCACAAATGAAGATATAAATTCGACCTTTAAAGCGGTTGCAAAAAAAGTCCCATATATCGACTACCTTGCGCCTGAGCCTTTGATCTACTCTGCTATTTATAAAAAAGGCTTGCTTCCTAGCACTCAAGCAGACTGCTTTATCGCGCTTAGAAAAGATGAATCATTTTTAAGTATATATTTAGATGGTGATTTTTTTACAGCTAGAGAAATCCGCTATAACCTAAACTATCTTAAAGATAAATTCTTAGAGCAAAGCGGCGATCGCTTGAGTGATGAAAAATTTATCGAAGTTTTATCTCAAAGAGGACTTGTAAATAAAGATGATGATGGCTTTAACTACGATCTAAACACAGTTTTTGAAGATTATATTTTTTATTTTAACGATATATTAAACATTATAAATAGCCAAAATGGCATAGCCATAAAGAAAATTTATATAGATTGCGACTATGAGATCAAAAATTTTGCAAATTTTATCTCAACCAAACTTGGTTTGGATGCCGAGTATATAAACATAAAAGTTGCAATAAATAATAAAAACTATACTATCAACGAGCGTTATAACGTTATGGCTTTATATGGTAGGTTTTATACCAAAGAGCCATTTTATGAGAACTTTAACCTCTCAAATATGCTACGTCCAGATCCATTTGTTAAAAGAAAAAGTGGTAAATTCTTGCTCACTTGCGCTGCGGCATTTGTGTTAAGTATGTTATATCCAGCTTACAACTACATAGCTGGTCTTGTTTTAGAAAAAGATAGCGCAAGGCTAAATGACGAATATAGCGTCCTAAACGCACAAGAGATGCAGATAAAAGAGACGCTAGCTAAAATTTCAAGAGAACAAGAGGCGGTAAAAGAACAGACTCAAAAAGAGAATGAAAAGCTAAATTTCAGAAAAGGTCTGCTTGCTGAGATCGAAAATAAAAAAGATAATTACGCTATGAAGGGTTTAAATCTTTTTAAAATTACCGATATTTTAAATCTAAACGCAGTTCATATCACAAACATCGTAAATAACGATAGAAATTTGACTATAACTGCAGTTAGCGATAATGAAAAAAGGATAACCCAGTTGATCAAAGATATCAGCAAAGATGAAAAATACTTGGTAAATACTAAAAAAATTCGCTCAGATGACGCTAAACACGAGTATGAAAGTAATATAAGCATAGAGATTAGACAATGAGACAAGATATTTTAAGCAAAATAGATCAATACTTTGATAGCAAAAAGCCAAACGAAACAAACCTTATTTTTCTTGGCTCAGCGCTTATCATAGCTTATCTTGTCTATATGCTATGCTTTGATCCTGCGCAAAATTTCTTTGATGAAAAGCTTGATAAACATACGAGAATTTCTACAAAACTAGAAAACACTAGAAACTATCTAGCCTCAGTGAGCTCTCCTGATGGCGATAGAAATTTTAAGATAAACGAAGAAAATAGAAATTTAAGCAATCTAAAACTTCGCTACACGAATATTTTGAAATTTAATACCTATTTTGACTCAAAGCTTAAAGAGCTTTCATTTTTGCTTTTTGACAATCAAAACTGGGCAAACTATATAGATAGCATCGTGCTTTTGGCAAAACAAAATAATATAAAAATTTTAGAGCTTAAAAGCGATATAAAAGAGCCAAATTTCCAAAAGATAGAGCAAATTTTAAATATAGATGTCACTTGCCTTGGAAATTTTAAAGATATGCTTAGCTATATAAACGGACTTGAAGAGTCAAAACTCGTAGTAGATCTTCACAAAATGGATATAAATTCCACTCAAAAAGATCTAGGAGCTAAGCTCTCTATCTCTGTGTGGGGTATGAAGTACTGATGAAAAAATTTGGTTTATTTTTAATTTTAGCTCTAAGTCTATTTGGCAATGAGTTTGAAGGCGAGATGAAAAACTATGATGAAGTTTTTGTTAAGATAAAGGAGCAAAGAAAAGGGCTTAATAGCGGTGAAATTTCTAGCTTGCAAGATCCTTTCAAGCTAAATTTGCCAGTTGCTCCAAAAGGCGATCAAAACGCTACAAAATACTCTTCTGCAAGGGGGTTTATGCTAAAGGCCATTTTGCTAAATAAAGCAAATATAAATGGCAAGTGGTATAAAGTGGGAGATATGGTTGATGATTACAACATCACAAGTGTTCAAAATAGCAAGGTTATCATCGTAAAAGATGGTGAAAAACAAGAACTAACTCTTAAAAATGGAAGTAAAAATGTTGGTATCAAAATTAAGTAAATTTATTATAACTGCGGCGTTGGCTTCATTTTTAGCTACCCCTATAATGGCAAAACCAAGCACATGCTTGAGTAAAAATTTTAGTATGAAGATCACAGACGATATAAGTCTTGGAGACGTTTTAAATCAGCTCTCTGAAATGTGTGATTTTAGTATCGTTGCAAAAGATGCTTATAGCAAAAAAGAGCTTGACGATAAAGTCTTTGGCGTAAATATAAGAAATATGAGCCTAAGTGAGGTCTTTGATCTTCTTTTAAACGAGAAAAATTTAAGCTATGAGTTTTCAAATAATGTCTTAAAAATCTCATCGCTTCAAACAAAAATTTTTAAAATAGACTATATCACCTCTATCCGTGAGGGCACAGCTATCACAAAAGCTTCAGTTGATGCCTCTCCATCAGAAGTAGGCAATAGCTCAAGCAGTGATACTAGCTCAAACGACATAAAAAATGAAAACAACTTAATAAGAACAACTGAAAAATTTGACTTCTGGGAGAAGCTTGATGCTGAGCTAAAAGCTATCTTGAATAATAACAGCGAGCACATCACGGCGCCAGATCCTATCATAAACCAAAATGCTGGGCTTATCACGGTTACAGCGACCCCGTCACAGCTAAAACGCGTTGAAAAATATATAGCTGAGATGCAAAGAAGACTTAAAAAACAAGTCATCATCGATGTTTCTATCCTCGCAGTTGATCTAAATAATGAGTATAAGCAAGGTGTTGATTGGAGTAAATTTGAGCTTGGATTTAACTCATATATAGGTAACTCAGGCACAAATGCAAGTTCAAGTGCAAGCTGGACAAACAAGGGCAATAGCCTAAGCGATGGCTTTGGTCGCACACTAAATATCGCTGCAAATTTAAACTTTAGCCTTGATGGTATGATAAATTTCCTTGAAACAAATGGCAAAACAAAGGTCGTTTCAAGCCCAAAAGTAACCACTCTAAACAACCAACAAGCGCTAATCTCTGTGGGTGATAATATAAACTACCGCGTAATGGAAGAGACAGATAATGGCAGCAACAATAATAATAACAACAGGCTTACAACAACTTATAAGCAATACTCTGTATTTATCGGTATCTTGTTAAATTTACTTCCAGAAGTCTCAGACAACAATAAGATCATGCTTCGCATCAACCCAAGCTTAAGCAGCTTTAAGTATGCAGAAGACGATATAAGATCACAAAATACAGCCATTAGAGAGATCGCCCCTGATACAGTTCAGAAAAAGCTCTCAACCGTAGTTCAGGTAAATAGTGGCGATACGATCATACTTGGCGGACTTATCGGACAGACTAAAAATAAGCAAAATACAGCCGTGCCACTTCTAGCTGACATACCTTTGATAGGAAGCGTCTTTAAAAGCACAAGAGATGGCGTAAAAACTACTGAGCTTATCTTTGTCATCACGCCAAGAGTTGTTGATCTGGAAGATCCAAAACCAGTTCAGCAGTCGCTAAAAGATCTAGGATTTTCTAAATCGATCTATGAGTAACGAAAATATTTATACACATATAAAAGATGTTTTCATAGATGAAGACGAGAGTTTAAATTTCGTAAATTTAGACAACTCTATAAGCTGCTACAACAAGATAGTTTTAGCTCTAAAAAAGCCACTTAAGCTCATCTTGTTTTATGGCAAGCCAGGTAGCGGCAAGACCTTTTTGCTAAATAAAATCGCAAATGATCTAAAAGAGGATAAAAGTCTCATCTTTTTCCCACATCCATTTTTTAGTGAGGCGACATTTATCGAGGCACTTTGCGAGCAAATTTATGGAAAAAAGCTTGAAGATATAAACAACTTTGAGAGCTTTATAAAATTTTATTCAAAAGACTTTAGTAGTAAAGATGAAATTTTAAAAAATCAAATGACGGTTATCCTAGATGAAGCGCAGCTCTATCCGACTGAGCTTATCGAGAAGATAAGGCTTATGGCTGATACTAGGATGTTTAAATTTCTTTTTACGATACATAAAACTGAAAATGAAGATATTTTGGCAAAAGATTATTTTCAGACTAGAATTTGGGAGAGCATCGAGCTAAGTAGTGCTGATGTAAATGAGATCATCATATACTTGCAAAGAAAGCTCAGTCAAAAAAACTATGACAAATATCTTAAATTTGAGAAAAAAGACTATGAGTGCGCCTACTCATTTTGCGGTGGGAATTTAAGAACGCTAAACAAGATCATGTATAAATTCTATGAAATTTGCGAATACTACGAGCAGTATCAGCCTTCAAAGCTTAGCGGCGATAAGGCAAATACCATGATACTCACCATGGCTGCACTTGATGCGGGGCTAATCGATGCTTGAACCACAAGAAATTCAAAGATTAGAAAAGCTTTATGAGAGCTACAAGAAAAAAAATGGCGGTTTTTTGCATAAAATTTTTAATGCCAAAAACTCTAAAATTTTAATCATCGAGCTTTTACTTATCATCATTTTGCTGGCTGCATTGATAGTGCTAAGCATAGAGAAAGCTCCAAGTCTTGCTAGTAAAAGCGATAAAGTTTTAGCCAAAAATGCAACCGCAGTAAAAATGGTAGAAAAAAACGAAACAAATGCAAGCATTCTTAGCGAGCTAAAGCAAAAGAGCGAGGTTGCTAAAGCTAAATTTGAAGAGGGTAAAAAGCAAGATGAGCTAGCTGACAAGATAGCTAAAAAGCTCGAAGAGGTTGTAAAGATAAACGAAACAAACGATACTTCAAAAAATGATCAAAAAAGGCAAAGAAGCTCACAAGGTTGGCTTAAGCTAAATATCCCTGACGAAGAGCCACTTACCGAACAAAATGGCATAAACGGCATGAGCGTGCCACAAGATGAAGTGATAGACCTTGAGTCAAAACCAGCTAGAAAACGTGTAAATATACAAGTAACTTCTGCATCAAATGAAGAGAGCGTGCTAAGGGATCAATTTTTAAAAACAAACAATCCAACCATCGCACTTGAGCTTGCTAGATTAAATTTTAGAAATAATAATTTCAAAGAAGCTATAAAGTGGTCGCTTGCAGCAAACGATATAGATAATAGCTTAGAGGAGTCGTGGATCATCTTTGCAAAGTCGAAATATAAGCTAAAACAAAGCGATGATGCCGTCAAAGCTCTAAGGGAGTATAATAAAAACTTAAACAAAGCTTCGATAAATGAGCTTATAAATAAGATAAAAAGTGGAACATTATGAAATTTTTTGTTATTTTTTTGGTTTTTGTTTGTGAAGTTTTTGCTGTTAGCCTGACTGAGATAAGGGATGACTTTAATAGCGCAAACTATGCAAAAGTCTGCAACCAAAAGGTTGAGGACTTTTTAAAAACACAAAATAACGAAGAGCAAATTTCTATGTTTGGCATCGCTTGCATAAAGATGAACGATCTAAACAGGCTAGCAACTCCGATCGATAAGCTAGTAAAGAGCGAAAAATCAAGAGAAAATGCTGCCTATTTTGCTGACATCTTGTTTAAGAAAAAGCTCTTATTTCACGCTATGATAGATGGCGTTGATATAAGCTATATCAGGCTTCCAAAGAGTGATTATATACTTTCATTTTTGTTTGATAAATTTGTAAAAAAAGAGTATGTTGAAGAGCTTGGCACATTTATCTTTGAAGAGCCAAATTCTGACACAAGATATGAGATAAGCCCAACAAATGGACAAATACCAAAGCTAGTGCTTAAAATTTTTAAAAATAACGACCTGAAATCACAAATAGAGTATAGATAATGAAAAATGTAGAAAATGTAATCTTAAAAAATATAGAACAAAACGGCAAACTAAGCACATCAGATATAGAAAAGATAAGGCAGATAAGCGAGCAAGAGGGCAAAGGTCTTGTTAAAATTTTAAGAGATGAAAATTTACTAAATGATGAAGACTTTATGGAAATTTTGTCTGATATTTATAGAAGAGGACATGTAAATATCGATGAAATTTCAAACGATCTTGAGCTTGATATAAAGGCTTTTGTTAAATTTATAAGCGAGAAATTTAAGGTTTTATACTTTGACCTTGATGATATCGATATCGACTACCGCATCAGTGAGAAGCTAAGCACCGCTCAGCTAAAAACATATAGCGCGATCCCAGTAAAAGAAGATGAGATAAGCGTATATGTCGCTTTTAAAAACCCATTTGACGTTATCGCTCAAGATAAGGTGCAAAATTTATTTAATAGAAAACTACTAAAAGTTGCCATTGCTCAGCCAACTCAGATAGAAAAATATATAAGCAAGCTAGCGCTAAATGAGAGCATAAAAGATGTGATAACAGAGATCAGAAGAGAGCTTTCAAGCTCAGCTAGTCAAGGTCAAAACACTGAAAACTCTGGAATTTTAAAGCTAATTGAGATCATCTTAAAAACATCTATCCAAAGTAGAGCCAGCGACATCCATATAGAGCCGACCGAGACAAACTGCATCGTAAGAAGCAGGATCGATGGTATGCTAAGCGAGACATTTATATTTGATAAAGATATCTATCCGCCGATGGTTAGCCGTATGAAGCTACTTTCAAACATGGACATCGCAGAGCGCCGCCGCCCACAAGATGGTAGATTTTCAGCTCAAATTTTAGACAAAGAGTATGATTTTCGTATCTCGACACTACCTATATTAAATGGCGAAAGTATAGTATTAAGAATTCTTGATAAGTCAAAGGTCATTATAAATTTAGAAGATCTTGGCATGCATCCTGATAACTTCGCTAAATTTAAAAAGAGTATGAAAGCACCTTATGGCATCATCCTTGTTACTGGCCCAACAGGCTCAGGTAAGACAACGACGCTTTACGGCGCGCTAAATGATATAAAAAGCGTAAAAACTAAGATCATCACAGTTGAAGATCCGGTCGAATACCAGCTAAATATGATCCAACAAGTGCATGTAAATGAAAAAGCTGGACTTACCTTTGTCTCAGCTCTTCGCTCTATCTTAAGGCAAGATCCAGACGTCATAATGATAGGCGAGATCAGGGATCAAGAGACGCTTCGCATAGCGATACAAGCGGCACTTACTGGTCACCTTGTTTTTTCTACGCTTCACACAAATGATGCCATTAGCGCGCTTCCTCGTATGATAGATATGGGCATCGAGCCTTATCTAGTAAGTGGCGCGCTCGTTTGCATAGAGGCTCAAAGGCTTGTTAGAAAGCTCTGCCCACACTGCAAACAAAAGATCACTCTATCTCAAAAGGCATTTGACGAGGTTAAGAAATTTGTCCCTGAAAACTATCAATTTTATAAAAGCGTCGGCTGCCCGCAATGCTCACAAACTGGGTATCTAGGACGTGAGATGATAAGTGAAATTTTACCTATTAGTGACCATATAGCAAGCATGGTCGCAAATGGTGCTTCTAAAGATGAGCTTAAAAGCGTAGCTTACGAAGAGGGCTTTATAGATATGTTTCATGATGGCGTCATAAGAGCGGCAAATGGCATAACCACGCTTGAAGAAGTTTATAGGGTTGCTAAGATATGAAATACTTTGAGGTTGAGTATATCCAAAACGGCAAACGCCATAAGATGAGCCTAAGAGCGAACAATAAAAGCGAGATCAAAGACAAAGCAAATGTTACTGGCATGATCGTAAAGATCAAAGAGACGCAAACTTCTAGCATAAATAACTTTGAAAATTTACAAAATGTGATCGCAAAAGCTTTTACTAATCCAAAGGTGAAAATCCCAAATTTGGTTGCCACCATAAGGCAGCTTAGCGTTATGACAAATGCTGGAATTTCTATCCACGATAGCATTAAAGAGGTTGCAAACTCCACCGAGGATAAGCGCCTTAAATTTATATTTCAAACCATAGATGAGGAGCTAAATCAAGGCTCAAGCCTCACAAATAGCATAGAAAATTTTAAAGAAGAGCTAGGCGACGTGACGCTAGCGATGATAAGGCTTGGTGAGAGCACTGGTAATATGGCTGACGCGCTTGCAAAGCTCGCCTCTATCTTGCAAGAAGTCTGGGACAATCAGCAAAAATTTAAAAAAGCTATCCGCTATCCGATAACAGTCATCTGCGCGATCATCATCGCCTTTGTCATCCTCATGATACTTGTTGTGCCGCAGTTTAGAGAAATTTTCGAGCAGTTAAATGCAGAGCTACCACTGCCAACTAAAATTTTGCTAAATATCGAATACGTCATGACAAACTACGGCTTTTATATCCTTGGAGCACTTGCATTTATCGGATATTTGCTTAGAAAATACTACCTTGATAGTGAAGAATTTCAAGATAAGGTCGATAAATACCTTTTGAAAGTCTATCTCATCGGCAAGATCATATTTTATTCGAATATGAGTAGATTTAACCTCATCTTTACAGAGCTTGTTCGAGCTGGTCTGCCTATAGCAGATGCCCTTGATACGGCTGTGATAACGGTCTCAAACAAGGATATCAAAAAGAAGCTAAGCGGCGTTAAGATACTTGTTGGTAGGGGTGTTAGCCTAACGGAGGCTTTTAGAGATACAAATTTATATGAAAATATGCTCATACAGATGATAAGTGCTGGAGAGCAAAGCGGTAGCTTAGACGATATGACTGGAAAAGTAACTGACTATTACAGGATGAAATTTAACGATATCATTGATAACATCTCAAACTATATAGAGCCTATCTTGCTTGTTTTTATAGCAGGTATGGTGCTTTTACTAGCTCTTGGTATATTTTTGCCGATGTGGGATCTATCAAAAGCCGTTAAAAACTAAAATAATTAAAATCTTAAAGGAGAGAAGATGTCTGAAAACAAAGAACACATGGTCGAAGAGAGCGCCTTTTTGGTCTCAAAGACCGACCTAAAAGGACGTATTACATATTGTAACGAGCCATTTTTAAAGATAGTTGGAGCAAAGCAAGCTGAAGTCTTGGGTAAGCCTCACAACATCATAAGACACCCAGATATGCCAAGAGCTGTTTTTAAGCTACTTTGGGAGCGCATAAAAAATAAAGAAGAAATTTTTGCTTATGTTAAAAACAAAAGCTTTGATGGTGGATATTACTGGGTCTTTGCAAATATCACAACTTCGCTTGATGTGCAAAACAATCCAGTTGGCTACTACTCAGTTAGACGCAAGCCAAATCCAAAGGCGATTGAGATAATAGAGCCTATATATCAAAAGTTGTTATCGGTAGAAAAGAGCGGTGGCATGGATGCTTCGATGAAATTTTTAACTGAATTTTTAAAAGAAAAAAATATAAGTTATGATGAATTTATAAATAACCTACAAAGGCTATAAGATGTTTGGAAAAAAACTTGACTCTATAAATGAAATTTTAAGCGTAGTAGGCTCAGCTAGAAACGGTATCTTAGAGCCTAGGATAGTAAATGTAAAAGAAAATGACCCTCTTTATGAAGTAGCACTTGGTATAAATGACTTGCTTGATCAAGTTGAGGCGCTCCAAAGAGAAATTTCAACCTCAATAGACGCTGCTCAAAGCGGACTAACATATAGAAATATCTTTACAGAGGGATTTCGCGGTATATTTAAACAAAATGCCATCTCTATGAGCAACGGCGTAACTGGTATAAAAGATAGTCACAAAAGTAAAGTAAGAGGCCTACTTTCAAAAGAGCTCGACACACTTGGCAATGGCAACGACGGCATAGAAGATGTTAGAAACGATCTAAATGAGAGCATCAAAAACCTAAGCCAAATGGCGCACATGGCACAAGATACGGCTAGGATCGCTGAGGATACGACGCAAAGCATCAATGAGCTAAGCGTAAATATGAGCTCGCTTGAAGAGCTGATAGAGGGCTCAAGCCACGCTATAAGCACGCTAAATAGCAGAACAGATGATATCACTTCGGTTGTAAATTTGATAAAAGATATAGCTGAGCAGACAAATTTACTAGCTCTAAACGCAGCTATCGAAGCGGCTCGAGCAGGCGAGCATGGACGCGGCTTTGCTGTTGTCGCTGATGAGGTTAGAAAACTAGCTGAAAACACTCAAAAAGCGACACACGAGATCGGCGTAAATATCCAAACACTTCAGCAAGAGGCCAAAGATATCGATGAAAACTCTAAAAAGATAGATGAAATTTCAAAGATCGCCACAGCAAATGTCGAAAATTTCAAACAAACTTTAGCTAGCTTTAACCAAAATGCAAAAGAGACAGCCCAAAGATCAAAATATGTAGAAGACAAGACCTTTGGCATCATCGCAAAGATAGCTATCATTGTCTATAAAGTTGGCGTTTATTCAGATACGGTAAATGAGCAAGGTTACAGCGATGATATAGCAAAAGACGCAGATGATCTTGTAGCGTGGTATGAAAATGAGTGCGCAAAGAGTTTTAGTCACACTAAAATTTACGAAAAATCACGCCATTTAGTGGATGAGTTTAACAAAAACATCAAAGCCATATTGACAGAAGCTGGCAAGGGCTATAACGAGAAAAATTTAAAACATTTTGTCACTGAGTTTAGAAAGCTCGAAGATCTTAGCAGAGAGATATTTAACTCATACAACGAAATGGTCGCTTCAAAATAACTTCAAATTTGCTAGACTCGCTTTGGGTCTAGCTCCTCTTAGATTGATTTAAATTTTATTTTCATAAATTTTTTCTGCATTGTTATTTAAAATTATGATAATTAATATTGTTTTTATGCTTACTTTGTTAAATTTGCGTTTCGCTTTCATTATCAAAAATTAAATTTAACAAAAGGATATCCGTGAATAGATCAAAATTTATTGCCATTTGCCTTAGTGCTTGTGTGGCAAATTCTCTCTATGCAGTAGAGAAAGAGAACAACGAAACTAAGCTAGATGGCGTCGTAGTAAGTGCGAGCGGCTTTTCGCAGCAGATCAAAGAAGCCCCTGCAAGCATCAGCGTGATAAGTGGCGATGAGCTTACAAAAGATAGCTTTACCTCACTTCACTCAATCGCCCAAAAAGTGCCAGGCGTAAATGTCGTTGGTGGCGAGGACGGCGCAGCTAGTGGCATCTCGATACGCGGTATGGAAAGCTCTCAAACGCTAGTTTTAATTGATGGCAAAAGAGTAAATTCAAGCAGCGCAAATCCAAAGGGCGGAGCAGGGGATATGAACTCAAATTTCATCCCACCAGCAGAGGCGATCGAGCGTATAGAGGTCATCCGTGGCCCTATGAGCTCGCTTTATGGTAGCGACGCGGTTGGAGGCGTTATAAATATCATTACTAAAAAGGACTTTTCAAAATTTAGCGGCAACGTCGGCATCTCAACCACGATAAACGCGCATAAAGGCATAGGAGACGGCAGACAGGGCGACTTTTATCTAAATTTACCTCTTTATAAAGAGTTTTTAGCGCTTCAGCTTTGGGGATACAAAAAGCTAAGAGATGAGGATAATTACAAAGGTGGCTATCAAAAGAGCGATAAGAGAAATTTAAGTGCAAAACTTTGGATCACGCCAGATGAACACAATAAATTTTTCATCCTTGGCTCAAGTGAAAAACACGACTATTCGCGAACAGTCGGCAAAACAGCCACTAAAAAGACAAATAAGCTTTTAAACGCTTATGATTATGAGAAAAAGAGCTACGGCGTGGGCTACCTTGGCGAATTTGATAGTCTAAATGCCGATCTTAGCTACATTTATGATGAGACGCAAAGAACAAGCCTTTTTGACAAATTTATACCAGCAAAAGCTAAAAATCACAACTTTAACTCAAAATTTACAACCTTTTTTGGCGCACACACTCTAACTTTTGGCTATGACTTTAGCAAGCAAAATGTCGGCACGACCTTCATCGTCTCAAACGCTTCAAGAAACGGCTTAAAAGATCCAAAGACCTACTCGATGAGCGAGCATGCGGGATTTATCGAGGATGAGTGGCAAATTTTAGATGAGAAGCTCTTTTTAACGCTTGGCTCAAGGCTCACGCACAATGAATTTTTTGGCAACCACCTCTCGCCAAGAGCCTACCTAGTCTATAACGCCACAGATACGCTAAGTCTAAAAGGCGGAGTAGCGACTGGCTATAAAACCCCAGATGTCAATCAAATTTCTCCAGAAGTAGGCACTATTCAAAAGGCTTGGAGTATAGTTGATTTTGGCAACAAGGACCTAAAACCAGAAAAGAGCACGACTTATGAGGTTGGGGCATATTATGACAATCAGGCTGATTTTAGAGGCTCGGTGACGCTTTTTAGAAATGAATTTAAAGATAAGATCCTAGACACCGACGGCAGTAATGTAAATAAAATTCCAGCCTTTGGCACTTGCACAAATGCACCGCATGTTACTTGCCCTGGCTGGGGAACTTACTTTAACATTGAGGGTGCGACCGTTTGGGGCGTGGAGCTAAGTGGCGACTATGACATCCTTTCAAACCTAAATTTAAGCTCAAACTACACCTACAATAAGTCAAAGATAAAAACTGGTAACCCAACGATAAACACGCCAAGAGGTCCTATGAAATTTAGCGAGACAAACCTAGCTAGACTTGATGGCAAAAGCCTAACAGCAACGCCAGAGCACACACTTCACGCCACGCTTACATATAAGCCTATAAAGAGCGTCAAGACATTTTTTGGCGCAAACTACGAGAGCAAGCTAACAAGCGTAAATTTTGGTGCTGGCAACAGAGTAAGAGAGAACACAAAAGACCTACTCACCTTTGATACAGGCATCAGCTGGGACGCAAACAAGCACCTAACGCTTAGCCTAAATGCTTATAACATCTTTGATAAAGTAAGATACGATGAGGCGCTAGCAGACGACGGCAACTACTACTGGTATCCGCAAGAGGGCAGGAGATTTTGGTTTAAGGTCGCTGCAAAATGGTAAGAGCCTTTAAATTTTTGCTTTTTACGCTTGGCGTGACGCAAATTTTACAAGCAGCTCCGCAACAAACGCCTGAGCCACTTAGCCAAAAAGCTGCTAGTAAATTTGAAATTTCAACCTTTAAAATGAGCGCAAATGATGAAATTTATAAAATTTTCACAGCCAAGCTAAAGGGGCAAGATGAGTTTAAAAACGTGCTTTTCTTGCTTGACGCAAACGCCCAGTTTAACATGCTTTTAAATGAATTTGATGGCAAGGCTGCCCCACTAATAATAGGCATAGGATATGACAGCAACAAAAGCTACGAGGTAGAAAAACGCACAAGAGATCTCACGCCAAAAGCAGAGGGCGAGGAGTTTAGCAAGGGTGGTGGCGCAGATGCGTTTTACCACTTTTTAACTAGAAATTTAGTGCCATTTATCGATGAGAAATTTAACGTGCAGAGTAGCCAAAAGAGCCTTTATGGACACTCTTTTGGCGGGCTTTTTACGCTCTATGCTTTGCTTAAAAATGATGGTGTATTTTCAAATTTCTTTATCGCTTCGCCGTCTCTTTGGTGGGGTGAATCTGAAATTTTAAAGCAAAACGTGAATGGGAGTAAATTTAAAGAGAAACTAAGAGCTAAATTTGTCTTTCTTAGCGTTGGCGAGCTAGAAAAAAGAAAGGGCAAAACAGATAAAGCTGACATTTTAAAGGCGAGCGATCTAGCCCAAATTTTAAAACAAAGTGGCGTAAATTCTCACTTTGAACTTTTTAAAAATGAAACCCACGGCAGCGTCATACCTCTAAATTTAAAAGAGCTTTTAAAATATCTAAAGGATTAAAAATTTAAGGCTATTTTTGTTAAAATCCGCCGCATGAGAGTAGATAAATTTTTAAACGTAGTAAATATCACCAAAAGGCGTGCCGTTAGCGAAGATATGTGCAAAAGCGGTGTTGTGAGCATCAACGGCGTGCAGGCAAAAGCGGCAAAAGATGTAAAGATCGGCGATGTTATCACTATCAAATTTCTTACGCGTGAGGCGAGATACGAGGTGCTAGCGATCCCAACTACAAAAAGCATACCAAAAAGCGCTCAAAGCGAATATGTAAAAGAGCTTTGATGGTTTTTGAGCTTTTAGAAAATGAGCTTGATGGGCTTGTGCGGGTGCTGCCAAAAAGTGGCGTGGTACTACTAAGTGGCGATCTAGCAAGTGGCAAAACGACGCTTGTAAAGGCGATCATCAAGGCTCATGGCATAGAAGATAGCGTGACGTCGCCGACATTTTCTTTGATGCAAATTTATGGTAAAGATATCTATCACTACGACATTTACCAGATCGGATTTGACGGGATGGCAAAAAATGGCCTTTTTGAAAATTTATTTGAAGAGGGGCTTCATCTAGTAGAGTGGGGCGATGAAAATTTAGAAAAAGCTCTAAAGAAAAACGGCGAGAGCTATACGTTAGTAAAAATTTCTCCTAGCAAAAATGGCAGAAAATACGAGGTTATAAGTGCATAAACTAGAAGTAAAAGATCTAAAAAAGACGATTAAGAAAAGTGAGATCATAAAAGGTATATCTTTAGAGGTAAATAGTGGCGAAGTGGTGGGGCTTCTTGGGCCAAATGGTGCTGGAAAGACGACCACTTTTTATATGATCTGCGGACTTATCTCGCCAACTAGCGGAGATGTCTTTTTAAATGACGAAAAGATCACAAACGTTCCGCTTCACAAAAGGGCGCACCTTGGTATTGGCTATTTGCCGCAAGAATCAAGCATATTTAAAGAGCTAAGCGTAGAAGAAAATTTACTCCTTGGCGCTGAAATACTAGATCAAAGCAAAGAAGATATCTCCAAAAGAGTAAATGAGATGCTAAATATGCTAAATATCGAACCTATCCGCCTAAGAAAGGGCGTTAGTCTAAGTGGCGGCGAGCGCAGACGCTGTGAGATCGCTAGAAGCCTCATCATAAAGCCAAAATTTTTGCTGCTTGATGAGCCATTTGCAGGCGTCGATCCTATCGCAGTTAGCGACATCCAAAGCATCGTTAGAGACCTTAAAAAGCTAGGTATCGGCGTTTTGATAACTGACCACAACGTCCGTGAGACGCTAGCCATTTGCGACAGAGCCTACGTCATCAAAGATGGCTCGCTGCTAGCAAGCGGCAGTGCTAGCGAAGTGGCAAACAACAAGCTTGTTAGAACGCACTATCTTGGCGAAGAATTTAAGCTACTTGAGTAGATGATGCTAAGGCAAAAGCAAACTTTAGCGCCAAAGATCAAACTAAACCAAACGCTAAGAAGCTGGCTTCCTATCCTTCAAAGCGGGCTTGATGAGCTAAAAGAGACGCTTGAGCCTTTTATAAAAGAGAACCCATTTGCTACGATCGAACATAAAAATTTAGAAAAAAGTGAAAAAAAGCGAAATTTTTTCGAGCAGGTTAGCAAAAACTCGGTTAGCGAAAATATCGAGGCTTTAAGCATATATAAAGAAAGCCTCTATGAAAAGCTCGTTAGCCAGATAAATCCACCACTTTTCCCCACGCAAAAGTCCCAAGATATCGCATATAAGATCATCGAGTGCTTAGATGATGAGGGATATTTTTCTTATGATGATGAAGTTTTTGCGGGTTTTAATGAGAATGAGGTGGAGCGAGTTAGAGCAAGATTTGCCTACCTTGAGCCCTGTGGCGTGGGTGCAAAGGATGTTAAAGAGAGCTTTTTGCTTCAGCTTGGCGAGGTGGAGGCGAGTGATGAGATCATAGAGTGCGCAAAAAAGATCATCTTAAATTTTGAAAATATAGAAAAACTTAGAAAGCTTAAATTTTACGACGACGCGCTAAAGATCATAAAGAAATTTAAAAATCCCCCAGCCATTGAGTATCTTGAAGATGAAAAAGAGGCGGTGCCTGATATCTTCGTGCTAAGCACAAGTAGCGGCATAAGCGTGCAGATAAATGACGAGTACTATCCTGAAATTTCTATCGATACCGAGGGACTAGACGAGAAAGAGGCCTTTGTAAGCTCGCGTATAAAAGAGGCAAGCGAGCTAATTGACGCCCTTGAGATGAGAAAGGCGACACTTTATAAGATAGGGCTCATGATAGTTGAGTATCAGTATGACTACTTTTTGGGCGGCGACATAAAGCCTATGAAGCTAAAAGACCTAGCTGACGAGCTTGGGCGCAACCCTTCAACCATCTCAAGAGCGATCGCAAACAAATATCTAAGCTCTTCAAGAGGCACGGTCGCGCTTAAAAATTTCTTTGCAACTGGCTTTGACGAGGAGACTTCAAACGCCGCGATAAAGGAATTTTTACTAGAGCTTATCAAAAATGAAGACCACAAAAAGCCACTTTCTGATCTAAAAATCCAAGAGCTAATCCAAGCTAAATTTAACATCCAAATCGTTCGCCGAACTATCACCAAATACCGCAAAATCCTAAATATCGGCAGCTCAAGCCAGCGAAAAAAGATCTATCAGATAAACGGCTAGCTACCACTCATTTATGGCAAAAAGTGTGGCTTTTCGCATCTGCATAAAAAGCTCACCGCTAAGCTCATCATACTCTTTTCCGCGTTTTTTGTGCTGCGCCCAGCCTGCTGCGTCGTCGTTCCAAGAGCCCATGCCTCCAAAGACATCAGCCGCACTTGCCGCAGTAAAAAGGGCTAAATTTAGCTTTGGCATAAGTGGCGCATTTAGGATATTTTGCTCTATATTTTCTGGTTCGTTTAGCGCTTTTAGCCCTTTTCTAAAGCAGTCACCAAAATTCTCACACTCTATCTCATCTGCAAATTTAGAGATCCTTGTTAGGATATCTTTAAACTCCAAAGTGTTGTCACTAAATTTTTGAATTTCTGGCGTGCCATCTAGGCTAAGTTCTTTATAGACTATGTCCCAGCCCTTTTTATCTTCTTCAAAGCTCCAGCGCGGCACGAAGTAGCTCATCTTATCTTTATAAACGCAAAGGATTGACTTGTGGCTTACATTTGAAAAGCCTTGCAGCGAGCGCTCCTTTGATGAAACCGTCAAATTTGTAGCAAATCTCACATCGCTTAGCCCAAGCTTTTTGGCGTGCTTAAACCACTCATTTATGCTAGCTTGCTCTCTTTTTTCTGGATCACCCTCCAAAATATAGTCAAAAATTAGGCTTTTTATATATTTTTCGCCTTTGTAATTTAGCTCTAAAATTGACCTTAACGCTTGCTTTATGGAGGCTACGATAATGCAAGCGTTAAAAACTTCACCATTCATTTTTGCTCCTTTTTTGAGATATTTTATTAAAAGAAGTATAAATATCTTTTTAAGAATTGCAAGCGAAAACTTCAGCTTTTTATAGTAAAATAGCCAAAAATTTCAAAGAGGCAAAATGGATTTTAATGAGATTGAAAAGCTGATAAGCACGCTTAAGAAAAACTTGGAAGTTATCGAAAACAACGGCGTTGTCGAGCCTGAAACAAAGATCGATGCGCTCACTTTTAATAAAAATGTCGAAGAGATCAAAAAAAGACTTTATAGCACAACAGACGAGGGCAGTTTTTTTAAAAATGTCTTTAATACTGAAGATTACTACGAAAACATTAGCTCATACCTAGAGCAGACAAACAAAAGCCTATACTACAAGATAGAAAAGGCTGGCGTGAGCCTAAAGACTAATCAAAACCTGCAAGAGAGCCTGACAAACATCTCAAACATCATGCAAATTTTAGTCGCTGAATATCAGATACAAAATAAAAAGAAGAAAAAGAGTATCTTCTCAAGAAGTGGCGACACAGCGATGATAAGAGGGCTACTTGCAGAGCTAATGGAGCTACAAAATAGGATGAATAAAATTTTACATCTCGACTCTCAGATCGTCTCAAACGTCGTTTTGGAAAATTTTAAAACTATCTATACATTTTTTTACAACTGCATAAGAGTGGCTAAACAAAGGGGCGACGAGCTACTTTTGGTTGAGATCGCAGGCATCACAGATAAGATCATCGAGATGATAAGACCAGTGCTTTCAGGCAAAAGCCTAAAGACAAATGAGCTTATCTATCACTATCTCATTTACGAGCTACGAGAGCTAAAAGCCTACGCCATAGGCGAGGATCTAGCTTAAAATTTTATCCATTATCTCTTTTGCTCCGTTTGGCAAAAGGATATCTTTTAGAGCTTTGCTGCTTTTGCTTAGATCAAAGCTCTCGATCATTTTTATGACTTCATCTTTGTCTAAATTTTCGCCATTTTGCAAGCAAATTTCAGCTATGCCTTTATCTTTTAGAAATTTAGCGTTGTAAAACTGGTGATTGCCAGCAGCATAAGGAAATGGCACAAAGATAGATGGCAGGGCGTTTGCGCAAAGCTCCCAAAGCGAGCTAGCTCCAGCTCTTGATATGGCAAGATCAGCCTCACTCATCTTTTTTTCTATCTCTTTGCTAAAGTCAAAAATTTCTAAATTTGCCTCGCTAAAGCCAAGCTCATCATATCTCTTTTTCAGCTCATCAAGGGCGTTTTTGCCGCATTGATGAATGATCTTTATCCCTTTTTCTTTAAGATATGGGGCTAAATTTATAGCTAGCTCATTTATTGCTTTTGCGCCTTGTGAGCCACCTAAAAATAGTATCGTTTTTAGCTCATCTCTAACTCTTTGGCTTTCAAAAAATTTATTTGCCACAGGATAAGGGCAGGGCGAGAGCTCATCATAAGAGCTAAAAAAGCCCTTTGCGTATGGCTTTAAAATTTTATTTAGCTTGCCAGTTACGGCATTTTGCTCGTGGATGAAAAGTGGTGTTTTTGAGATGATGGCTGCTATGGCTGCTGGCGCTGCAGAGTAGCCTCCCACGCTGATGACCGCTTTTACGCCATTTTCTTTAAAAATTTGCCTGCATTTTAGAGCTAGGCTTATGATGTTTGTTAGTGATTTTAGCTTTGCAAGGCCTCTTTTATTTACGACGCCACTGCTTGGTAAGAAAAATTTTTGTGCAAATTTATCATCATTTTCAAACCAAAATTTATCCTGACCGCTAGTTGAGCCGATAAAAATTGGCTTTATGCCTCGTCTATTTAGCTCCTCGCAAAAGCTTCTAGCGATCGCTAAATGCCCTCCAGTGCCACCACCACAAATAACTATCATAGTTTTGCCTTTTTACTAACCATCAAGACCATGCCGATGCCGATGCATATAGCAAGCACGGAGCTGCCGCCGTAGCTAAGAAATGGCACAGCTATACCTTTTATCGGCGTGATCGATGTGATGCCGTAGCTATTCATCAAAAATGAAAATGACAAGATAAGGCCGATACCAAGTGAGAATAGGTGATAGACCTTGTTTTCGCTCCTAGCTGAAATTCTAAATATCCTATAAAGTAGCGTGATAAAGATCGCTGTGATGCATAAAATGCCAAAAACGCCGACCTCTTCAGCTATGCCAGCTAGCACGAAGTCTGTATGCACCTCGCTTAAAAAGCCAAGCTTAAATATCCCAGCTCCAAGCCCCTCGCCAAAAAACTCGCCGTGTTTGATCGCATTTAGTGAGTGAGAAATTTGATAAGGCTCTGGTGCGTCTGCCACTCTAAGCACGTTTGCCACGCTATCCGGTAAGAAAGAGAGAACCATATTTTGTATCGTGCCCCACCATGACTTTATACGCAAAATTCTGTGCTCAGAGCTAACTATCGCCACCGTCATGACAAAGGCAGCGCCTAATATACCGATACCAAAGAGCCTAACGCTAGCCCCTGCAAAAAGCGCCATCGTCACAAAAGTAAGTGCCAAAACTACAACCTGACCAAGGTCGTTTTGCATAACGGCGATAAGAAAGATAGCGATACCAAAAAGAATGATATAAGGCAAAAGTATCTTTAGCTCAGCCATCAAAGTCCTCTTACCGTCGCTAAATTTTCTAGTAAAACTCCACGCCAAAAAATATACAAAACCGACTTTGAAAAACTCAACAGGCGCAAGCGAAAAGCCAGGCAGCCTGATCCAGCGTCTAGCACCTCCAGAGTCAGTCACCATCGAAGCTGGCAAGGCGTGCATGAGCCCCATAGCGATACCGCACGAGATAAGCAGCCCAAAGCCTATCCAAACGAGTGCTTTGTCGGGATTTAGCCTTGAGAGCCACCACATGAGAAAAATTCCTATGCAGCCGACTGCAAACTGGCGGATAAAAAAGTGAAATTCGTCGTAGTTAAAAAATAAAACTGTAAAAACTGGCAAAGATAGTGAAAAAATGATGCTTATGGCGATCAAAGTCGCGCAAAGATAGAAAATAACCTTATCAACTGCCAAAATTAGCTCCAACTTTAAAATGAGCCAAAGTATAATAAAAAACGGCTTACAAAGATATTATTTGCTATAATTGCAGGCTTTAAGGATGGGCATGAAGATAGGTATATTTGACTCGGGGCTTGGCGGACTTAGCGTCTTAAACGAAGCTTTAAGCAAGCTTAGCGAGCATGAATTTTTATATTACGCAGATGTGAAAAATGTCCCATACGGACAAAAGAGCAGAGATGAGATCTTAAAATTTAGCTTTGACGCGGTGAAATTTCTTATAGAAAATGGTGCAAACGCTGTCGTGGTAGCTTGCAACACGGCTACAAGCGTGGCGATAAAAGAGCTTAGAGCAAATTTAAGCGTGCCAATCATCGGCATGGAGCCAGCTGTAAAAAAAGCTCACGATCTAAGCCACGATGACGCCTTAAAAACGCTTGTCATCGCCACTCCAGTCACAGTAAATGGAGCAAAACTAAAAGAGCTAATCACAAATTTAAACGCAAAAGATAAAACCGAGCTACTTGCTCTGCCTCGCCTTGTAAATTTCGCTGAAAAGGCTGAGTTTGAGAGCGAAAACGTGAAGTCGTATCTAAAAGAAGAGCTAGCTAAATTTGATCTAAATAAATTTGACTTTTTGGTGCTTGGCTGCACGCATTTTAACTATTTTAAAAATAACTTAAGAGAAATTTTGCCTCCAAATGTAAGCATAATAGACGGCAACGAAGGGACGATAAAGCGCCTCATAAGCGAGCTTGGGCTTCAAATCTCAAATATAAAATTAACTCCAAATATAAAATTTTTCTACTCAGGCGACGAGGTTTGCGAGCAAAGCGAGCTAGAGAAAATTTCAATGAATTTAGCTCGCCTAGAAAAAATGAGAGCGATTAGCTAAGTTAAATTTAGCTAGAAATTTAAGCTAAATTTGCAAAATACACTAAATTTTATGTATTTTTATATGTATTATCTCTTTCTTTGCTTTAATATATAGATAGCACTTATTATCGCAACCACTGCTAAAAGTGCTATCGTGATCGTTAGAAGTGTCTGTTTGTCAGGATTTGAGCCTAGAAAGTAGCCAACTCCAAGCAAAACCGCGCACCAAATCCCAGCGCCAAGTGTGGTAAATAGGCAAAATCTAAAAATGTTCATCTTAGCAAGCCCAGCTGGCAGGCTGATATATTGACGAATTCCAGGGATGAGGCGTGAGTTAAAGGTTGAAATTTCGCCATGTTTATTGAAAAATGCTTCAAATTTATCCATCTTTTCATGAGTGATGCCTACAAATTTGCCGTATTTTAAGACAATCTCGCGTCCAAAAAAGTAGCAAAGATAGTAGTTAAAAATGGCTCCAAGCAAGCTGCCAAGCGTGCCTGAGATAAAAGCAAGAACTAGGCTCATCTCGCCTTTGTGAGCTAGATATCCAGCTGGTATCATCGCCACTTCGCTTGGAAATGGGAAAAAGGAGCTCTCTAAAAACATCATCACAAATATGCCAGCATACCCCCAGCTGCTCACGCTTGAGACTATAAAATCAATAATGTCATGTAGCATTTTTACTCCGAAATTTGTCTTAAATGAAGCATTGTAGCAAAGCTTTATTTACTAATAGTAACTAACAAAAGCTATAAATTTTAAAAAAGATAGTTAAAACAAAAAGCTATAAGGTTTAAATTTAAAGGTGAAAGTAGGGCGAAAGCTCGCCCCGTTTTTAAAATGCAGGTATGACCTCGCCTTTGTAGCGAGTGATGATGAAATTTTTAGTATCAGGGCTAAGCACCGCATCGACTAAAGCTTTGATCTTAGGATTGTTCTCGTTGCCAGCTCTTGTGACGATGATGTTGGCGTAAGGGCTGTTAGCATCTTCAAGCAAAAGTGCGTCTTTTGCCACGCTCATGCCAAGGTCAAGGACGAAATTTGTGCTAATAGCAGCGATATCTACATCATCAAGTGTCCTTGGAATCTGAGCGCCTTCTAGCTCGACAAATTGTAAATTTTTAGGGTTTTTAGTTATGTCATTTACAGTTGCAACTTTTACATTTTTATCGATCTCTATAAGACCAGCTTTTTCTAAAATTCTAAGCGCTCTGTTGCCATTTGATGGATCGTAAGCGATCGCCACTTTTGCGCCATCTTTTAGATCTTTTATGTTTTTTATCTTTTTAGAGTAAAAGCCAAGTGGCTCGACATGGACATTTGCAATACTTACAAGATGCAAGCCTCTAGCCTTGTTTTGCTCCTCGAGATATGGCAAATGCTGAAAGAAATTTGCGTCTAAGCTGCCATCTTCTGTGGCGACATTTGGTATCGAATAGTCTGAAATTTCAGAGATAACAAGATCATAGCCTTTATCTTTTAGCTTTGGTTTTACAAATTCTAAAATTTCAGCGTGTGGCACTGGTGAGACACCAACAATGATAGTGTGGTCCTTATCGGCTGCGTGAAGGCTTAGAGCAACTAAAGATGCGGTTAAAAGTTTGATAAATTTCATTGTTTTCCCTTTTTTGTTTTGGTAAAGCGACGCTAAAAAGGTAAAAGCTTTTACGTCGCTTTTTTATAAATTTGATTAAAACGCTGGGATGATAGCGCCGTTATACTTTGTCTCGATAAATTTCTTAACTTCTGGTGAGTTGATCGCTTTATCAAGCGCTTTAGTTTTAGGGCTGTTCTCGTTGCCAGCTTTAACAACTACGTAGTTTACGTATGGGCTATCTTTGCTCTCGATCACAAGCGCGTCTTTTGTTGGATTGAGATTTGCATTTAGCGCGTAGTTTGTGTTGATAACTGCGATAGTAACGTCATCAAGCGTTCTTGGCACTTGAGCAGTCTCGATCTCTTCAAATTTAAGTTTTTTAGGGTTATCGACTATATCAAGTGGAGTTTTTAGCGGGTTGTTGTTTAGCTTGATAAGACCAGCGCTAGCTATGATGTCAAGTGCGCGGCTCTCGTTTGTTGGGTCATTTGGGATAGAGACCACTGCGCCATCTTTTAGCTCTTTTATGTCTTTGATCTTTTTAGAATAAACGCCCATTGGCTCGAGGTGCACGCCAACTGTTTTTACAAGGTGAGTGCCTTTGTTTTTATTAAATTCTTCAAGATATGGGATGTGCTGAAAGAAGTTTGCGTCAAGGTCGCCGTCCTCTGTCGCAAGGTTTGGCGTGGTGTAATCGTTAAATTCTTTGATCTCAAGTGTGTAGCCATCTTTTGCTAAAATAGGCTTTACAACCTCTAAAATTTCAGCATGTGGGATAGGTGTAGCACCGACGATTATTGTTTTTGATTTGTCAGCAGCATTTGCGCTAACACTAAGGCCTAGGGCAACTAAAGATGTAAGAAGTAGTTTTTTCATTTGTTATCCTTTTTTAAAATTTGCCAAGCACCAAAAAAGGATAAATTTAAGCTAGAAGGTTAAATTTCTTTTTAAGCGCTTAAGCTAGTTCTAAGCACTTAAAAAGAAATTCAGTGCTTAGAGATTAGTCTTTCGACGACGCGTTTTTTAGTAGGCGGCACATCTGGCACATATCTGATTTCATCTTTTGTCCTTTCAGCTAAAATTAATTTGGCAATTTTAAGAAAAAAAGCTTAAAATCAGATAAAAAATGTGGTCTTATTTTTTTGAAATTTTATAGAGATAGTTGCCTAAAACTTGAAAAATTTGAACCATAATGATAAGAATAACCACGGTGTAGAGCATGATATCTGGGCGAAATCTCTGGTAGCCGTAGTTTATAGCAACAGATCCTAGTCCGCCACCGCCAACTGCACCAGCCATCGCTGAAAAGCCGATATTTACGATAAGCGTTAGCGTAAATGCCGAGATAATGCCAGGAAGCGCCTCTACAAACATCACTCTAAAGATGATCTGAAATTTAGAGCTACCAAAGCTTTGAGCGGCTTCGATGATGCCTTTATCAACCTCTTTTAGGGCATTTTCAATGAGCCTTGCTACAAACGGAGCCGCTCCGATAGTTAGAGGGACGATCGCAGCTGTGGTGCCGATGCTTGTGCCTACGATCATTTTTGTGACTGGAAAGAGCACGATGATGAGGATGATAAACGGAAAGCTTCTAAGCACGTTTATAACGATATCAAGCACAAAATAAAGCTGCTTGTTTGGCTTTAGTCCGTCTTTGTCTGAAAGGATGAGCAAAACCGCAGGTATGAGGCCTATGGCAAAGGCGAGCAGGGTAGAGACTATACTCATATATAGCGTCTCGCCGATAGCTGGCAAAAGTATCCTAGAAAAAACATCTGGAAATTTAGAAAAATCAATACCAAACATCAAGCAACCTCCCACAAAACGCCACTTTGCTTGATATAGTTAAGCACGTTTTCTTTATCTTTTTCATCTATGTTTATGACAAGTGAGCCAAGGACGTTGTCGTTTAGCTTTTCAAGCTTGCCCCAGACTATGTTAAAGTCGATATTTAGGCTTCTTGCCATGTGTGTGATCACGCTGTTTTGAGCCACTTCTTTTGGGAAAAATAGCCTGATATTTGTGCCAGTGCTTGGCAGAATTTCAACTTCGCCCAAAAACTCTTTCATCTTCTCATCTGGCTTTAAAAATAGCTCTTCGATGCTTCCAGAGCCTATGATCTTGCCGCCTTCTAGCAGTATCGCGCGTTTTGCGATCGATTTTACAACCTCCATCTCGTGCGTGACGATGACGACGCTGATGTCTAGCTCTTTGTTTATCTTTTCAAGCAGCTCTAAAATTTGATTTGTCGTGTTTGGATCAAGAGCTGAAGTCGCCTCGTCGCTTAGTAAAATTTTAGGATTTAAAGCAAGCGCTCTGGCAATCGCCACACGCTGCTTTTGACCGCCACTTAGCTCGCTTGGATAGCTTTTTGCCTTGTTTTCAAGACCGACTAAATTTAAAAGCTCTCTCACTCTTTTCTCGGTTTCATCGCTTTTGTAACCCCAAAATTTAAGCGGAGTAGCGACGTTTTCAAAGACATTTTTTCTAGCCATCAAAGCAAAATGCTGAAATATCATCCCAACATCTCGCCTTAAATGTCTTTGCTGCGTCTCATCTAAATTTTTTATCTCTTTATCAAAGACTTTTAGGCTGCCACCTTGATAGCTCTCAAGCCCATTTATGCACCTTAAAAGCGTTGATTTACCAGCACCGCTGTGTCCTACAATAGCAAAAATTTCACCCTTTGCAACCTCTAAATTTATATCAAAAAGGATCTGCGTATCACCGTAAAATTTGGTTAAATTTTCTATTTTTATCACTATTTTTCTCCAAGAGCTTCTAACTCTTCGCATACTTTTTTAAATTTAGCCTCAGCGCTCTGCAAAGCCTCTTTGTTTGTCTCTATAACCTCTTTTGGTGCGTTTGCAACGAAATTTTGGTTATTTAGCATGCCTGAAAGCTTGGCTATCTCTTTTTCAAGCTTTGTCTTTTGAGACCTTAGCCTTGTGATGATACCGCTCATATCAAGCCCTTCAAGCGGGACAAATGCCTCTAAATTTTCGCTCACGTCTCTTATCGAGTTTTCTATTTTTTCATCTACAAAGCCGATCTCTTCGCATTTTGCAAGCAGCTTGATGTACTCTTTTACCTCGTCAAGGTCTATTTTTTCATTAAATTTAACAAAGGCTTTTGCGATCTTTGAGTTGCCAAGATCGATAGTAGCTTTTGCACGGCGAATAGCGACAATCGCCTCGATAACTAGCTCAAATTTCTTCTCAACCTCTAAATTTCGCTCTTTTATCTCTGGATAGCTCATCACCATTATTGACTTTGCATTTTCAAGTTGTGTGCCGCTAAGCTCTTGAAATAGATACTCTGAGAGAAACGGCATGAAAGGATTTAGCAGTTTCATCGCCTCTTTAAATATACTTCCAAGCTCTTTTACACTCGCTTTGTCAGCCTTGCTAAGCTCAATGCCCCAGTCACAAAACTCGTCCCAAAGGAATTTATAAAGTGTGTTTGCAGCGTCATTAAAGCGGTAGGCGTCGATGTTTTCGCGCACCTCTCTCACGCACTCGTTAAAGCGGCTATTTATATAAATTCCAAGCTTTGTTTCAAGCTTGATATCCTCTAAATTTGGGAATTTACTCTCATTTAGCATTAGATATTTACTAGCGTTATAAAGCTTGTTAGTGAAATTTCTTACCTGCTTCATCTTGGCGTCGCTTAGCTTGATATCGCGTCCTTGAACGGCTAGAAGTGTGAGCGTAAAGCGCAATATATCAGCACTATACTCATTTATGCTATCAAGCGGGTCGATGACGTTGCCAAGGCTTTTACTCATCTTTCTGCCAAACTCATCCTTTACAAGCGCGTGCAGATAGATGTCGTCAAACGGCAGCTTGCCAAGGGCATTTTCACCCTGAAACATCATCCTAGCAACCCAGAAAAATAATATATCAAAGCCAGTTATGAGAAGGTTGTTTGGATAAAACTCAGCCAAATCGCCTTCAAACCATTTTTCATTTTTTAGCTCATTTTCATTGCCCCAGCCAAGCGTGCTAAATGGCCAAAGACCAGAGCTAAACCACGTATCTAGCACGTCTGGGTCTTGGTGAATGTTTTTACTTTTACACTTTTTGCACTCGCACGGCTCGTCCTCGTCAGCCCACATGTGACCGCATTCGTCGCAGTAAAATACCGGAATTTGATGTCCCCACCAAAGCTGGCGTGAGATACACCAATCTCTTAGCTCTCTCATCCACGCGTTAAAGCTGTTTATCCAGTGTGGTGGGTAAAATTTAGCAAGACCTTCAGAGACTTTTTGTATCGCTTCGTCTGCTATCTCTTTTTTGACAAACCACTGCTTTGAAATGTATGGCTCGACGACGTTTTTGCAGCGGTAGCAGTATCCCACTTGGTTTTCGTAGTCCTCTATCTTTTCAACATTGCCAAGTTTTTCAAGCTCGGCCACTACGATATCTCTAGCCTCAAGTCTCTCAAGTCCTGCAAATTTATCGCACTTGTCGTTTAAAATGCCTTTTTCATCAAATACAGTGATAAACTCAAGGTTGTGCCTTTTGCCAACTTCGTAGTCGTTTTGATCGTGCGCAGGCGTGACCTTAACAAGGCCTGTTCCAAACTCCATATCAACGTGCTCGTCTGCAATGATCTCGATCTCTCTATTTATGATAGGTAGCACCACTTTTTTGCCGATTAAATTTTTATAGCGCTCGTCGTTTGGATTTACCATTACGGC